>NZ_BMXO01000020.1:0-83096 GCF_014651795.1 Vreelandella hamiltonii
CGCCAGCGTTCAATCTGAGCCATGATCAAACTCTTCAGTTTAAGATCAATGCGATCCTTACTCGCTGCCCGAAGGCAACAAAAGCGGATCAAACTTGGCTCAAGGCTCAAACGAATTCACTGTGATACTCCGAAGAGCATCTTGGTGTTCGCTTGCCTTGATATTAGGTGATGATTCACCCTCATCGGCAAGCGCCCACATGAATTACCTGATCAAATTGTTAAAGAGCGATTTCGCTGTGCCTGGCTCGGTGACCTGAACCGTGTTGCCTCAGCGAGGAAGGCGTATTCTACGCATTCCGTGGTGTTTGTCAAGGGCTGTTTTCAGCGAGTGAAGCGAGCGATCAATCCAACCAACAGATGACGCTAACTTCCTGACAAACCGAAGGTTTTTCAACCTTCTTCACCGCTGGTAACGCTTGGCGTCCCCGGCAGCGGATACGTACTTTACGGATTCGCTGCCGGGTTGGCAAGGGCTATTTTGAAAAAGTTTTCGTATAGCCGAGATAAAAAAGCGGCAGGCAATGCCCGAGGGCAGACCTGCCGCAAACCACCGATCAGTACCCTGACCAGAGAGTGCCTGGCAAAGGCATGGGCTCAGATCTCGAAGCCCAGGCCAAAATCTTCGCTGGAAATCGCCATCAAGCTACCGGCACCTGCCTGAATCATGGCGGCGTGCGCCTTGGTGCGTGGCAGCAGACGCTGGTAGTAGAAACGCGCCGTATTCAGTTTGGCCGTGTAGAAAGCAGCATCTTCACCCCCCTGTGCACTAGCGGCCTGCTTGGCAGCGCGAGCAAACAGATAGGCGACAGCGACATAGCCGGAGTACATCAGATAATCGACGCTGGCGGCCCCTACTTCTTCACGATCCTGCATGGCCTTCATACCGATACCCATGGTGAACTCACCCCACTGGGCGTTGAGCTTGGCCAGCGGCTCGATGAATTCCTTGAGCGCAGGGTTGTCGGCTTCGGCCTGGCAGAACTTGTGAATCTCCTTGGTGAAGACTTTGAGGGATTCACCCTGGCTCATCAGCACCTTGCGACCCAGCAGGTCCAGCGCCTGGATACCGGTCGTGCCTTCATAGAGGCGCGTGATACGCGCATCACGTACCAACTGCTCCATGCCCCACTCTTTGATGAAGCCGTGACCGCCAAAAATCTGCACGCCTTCATTGGTACACTCGAAACCCACTTCCGTCAGGAAGGCCTTCACGATCGGCGTCAGCAGGCCAAGCAGGGTCTCGGCACGCTCCTTTTCTTCGCCTGGTGCGCCATGCTCGACCACGTCCAGCATCTGGGCGGTATACAGCACCAGCATGCGCCCGCCTTCGGCAAAAGCTTTTTGGGTCAGCAGCATGCGACGCACGTCGGGATGGACGATGATCGGGTCGGCGGCTTTATCAGGGGCCTGAACACCTGAAAGGCCACGCATCTGCAAACGATCACGGGCATAGCCGAGCGAGTTCTGGAAGCTGGCTTCCATCAGACCAAGCCCCTGGATCCCCACGCCCAGACGGGCCGCATTCATCATGGTGAACATGCAAGCCAAACCCTTGTTCGGCGCGCCTACCAGGTAGCCCGTGGCACCATCGAAGTTCATGACGCACGTTGCGTTGCCGTGAATCCCCATCTTGTGCTCGAGAGAGCCACAGCTGACACCATTGCGCTGCCCAGGATTACCCTCGGCATCGGGCAGGAACTTGGGTACGACGAACAGTGAAATGCCTTTGGAGCCTTCGGGCGCATCCGGCAGCTTGGCCAGCACCAAATGAACGATGTTCTCGGCCAGATTGTGCTCACCGGCAGAAATGAAGATCTTGGTGCCGGTGATCTGATACGCGTCGCCCTCAGCAGGAACCGCACGGGTCTTGATCAGCCCGAGATCGGTACCACAATGGGGTTCGGTCAAACACATGGTGCCGGTCCATACGCCTTCGACCAGTTTGGTGAGGTAAGTGGCCTTTTGCGCCTCGGTTCCATGATGACGCAGCGCGTCTGCGGCGCCGTGGGAAAGCCCCGGATACATGCCCCACGCCAGGTTGGTGGCGCAAATCATTTCGGAAAGCATCATGGCCAGCGAATGCGGCAAGCCTTGCCCGCCCTGCTCAGGGTCCGCTGCCAGGCTTGGCCAACCCCCTTCGACATACTGTTGATAGGCTTCCTTGAAACCATGAGGAGCCTTGACCTCACCACCTTCCAGCAGGCAACCCTCTTCATCACCGCTCTGGTTCAGTGGCAATAGCACGTCACGAGCAAAACGGGCGCCCTCTTCCAGAATCGCTCCGACGACATCGGGAGACGCTTCTTCACCGTTGGGAAGTGCCGCGTAGTGGCTAGGGTAATCAAACATTTCGTTCATCACGAAACGCAGGTCACGCAGAGGGGCTTGATAGCTGGGCATGTCACTTCTCCTAAACGGGGGGCTGAAAGAGCGGGTACTCAACAGGCGCTTTCAAACACATGTTTGAAAATTAGCGCGCACGCCCGACGCCGTCAAGCAGTCGTTTGAATTAAACCGCAAAACCGGCTACAACTTTGGTCTTTACCTTATTAACACCATGTTTTTTAAAATAAAAAAACCTGCCCAAAAACTACGGGCAGGCTGTCCATCAGAGCTTACTGAGCGCGGATCACTGCATTCTGATACCACCGTCCAGGCGAATCACTTCACCATTGAGCATCGGATTGGTAATGATCTGCTCGGCCAGCAGCGCGAACTCGTCAGGCTTGCCCAAACGCTTGGGAAAAGGCACCGCAGCGGCCAATGCCTGGGCAGCTTCGTCCGGTATCTCGCTCATCATGGGGGTTTCGAATACCCCTGGCGCAATGGCCATGACACGAATGGCGTGACGCGACAGCTCTCTGGCGGCAGGCAAACTCATGCCCACAACCCCGGCCTTGGAGGCACTGTAGGCGCACTGCCCGACTTGCCCATCGAACGCGGCAATCGATGCGGTATTGATGATGATGCCCCGCTCACCCCCTTCGTCTGGCGGATTGCTGGCCATGGCGGCGGCCGCCAGACGCATGACATTGAAGGTACCTACCAGATTGATCTGAATGGTGCGCGCATAGCCCTCGAGGTCTGCCGGGTTGCCTTGCCGATCCACCAGCTTGGCCACGCTGACCACGCCCGCACAATGAACCACTCCCGAAAGGCCGCTTTCGCCCCCCAGCGCAACGGCCTTGTTCACCGCCACCTGCATGTCGTCGGCGGAGGTAATGTCGGCGATGCAGGCGTGCGCCTGAGACCCCAGCTGCTCGGCAAGGTCCGCAACACGATCACTCATGTCGCACAGCACCACCTTCCCACCCGCCTTTACCAGTCGAGCTGCCGTCGCCGCCCCTAGCCCCGAGGCCGCCCCGGTAATCAAAAACGTACGATCCTTTACCTGCATGGCACTCTTCCTCTGAATGATGTCCTGTGAATCATGAGCTGTGGCGCACTTGCTCGGCGGCTTGAGCACGCAGTTTGAAGCGCTGAATCTTGCCGCTGGGCGTTTTGGGCAGCTCATCGACGAACTCGATGACCCGAGGGAAAGCGTGGGTAGAGAGCCGCTCGCGTACCTGCTGGCGAATCTCCTCCGCCAGCGCATCGCTGGGCTCGAAGCCATCGCGCAGCACGATGTACGACTTGATGACTTCGCCACGAATCTCATCCGGCTGCCCCACGGCGGCGGACTCGGCCACCGCCGGGTGCGTCATGACGCTATTCTCGACATCCGTTGGCCCCACTCGGTAGCCCGCCGTGGTAATGATGTCATCATCACGGCCAGCAAACTGGAACGAACCATCTTCATTACGAATGACCACATCGCCGGTCAGGTAGTAGCCGTTGACGAAGGGGTCTTTCTCCTGCCAGGTATAGCCTTGGAAAAAGTGGGCTGGCGAGCGCTTGATATCCACTGCCAGTACGCCAGGCTCGCCAGGCGGCAGCTCGTTGTACTCGGCGTCGAGAATGGCCAGACGATAGCCCGGCATCGGGACGCCCATGGCCCCCACGTGCTTGGGGTGGTCCAGGGAGTGGTGGTTGTTACAGGTCATGCCCGTTTCTGTCTGACCGTAGTGATCCATCACCGGACAGCCCAATGATTTTTCCACCCAGGTGACCACCTCGGTATTGAGCGGCTCTCCGGCGGAGCTGGCCGCCCGTAGCGTCAGGGTCTGGTGAGCGTCGTCGAACAGGCCAGACGCCTTCATGAGGCGGTAGGCCGTCGGCGCGGCTGCGAAATTGGTGATCTGGTGACGCTTCATGAACGCCAGCGCGCCTTCGGCACTGAAGCCCGCTTCGCAAAAGTGTGTCGTTACCCCCAACAGCAGCGGCCCGGCAATGGCGTAATACAGGCCATAGGCCCAGCCGGGGTCGGCCATGTTCCAGAAACGATCCTCCTCGCGCAGGTCGACCGCCAGCTCCATGTAGAGCGCAAAGGCCGTCATACCCGACAGGGGCACGGCAACGCCTTTGGGCTTGCCGACCGTCCCCGAGGTAAACATCTGCAGGAACGGCTGATCCGGCGACAGCCGGGGCGGGGTATCGCTGATTGACGTATACGTCAATGCCGCCTGCCAATCATGATCCTGGGCATGCTCGCGGGTAGCGCCACCCACGGCCAGCACCGGCGGGCACTGGCTCAGGCCATCGAATTTATAGCGGTTGGCGTGATCGGTTATCACCAGCCTGGTATCTGCCCGCCCCAACCGATAATCGACCGCATCGGGCCCAAACGCGGTAAAGAGCGGCTGGTAGACCGCCCCAATCCGCCAGGTGGCGAGCACGGCCACCAGCAGCGCTGCCGAGCGCGGCAGCATGCAGGCAATTCGGTCACCCTCCCCCAGCCCCTGGCTTTTCAGCCACCCTGCCAGATGCCCACTCTGTTGCTCCAGTTCGGCATAGGTCAGCTTGTGGGTTTGGCCTTGGGTATCCTCATGCACCAGCGCCAGCACATCACCACGGCCCTGGCGTACGTGCCTTCCACAGCAAGCCTCGTAGGCATTCAGGCACCCATCGTGGTGGTCATCCAGCCTGGCGACGACGCTATTTATTGAAAAATCCTCGAGAAATGCCGAATACGCGGGAAGTGAGGTTGCTGCTGATGTCGCTGTCATGACGGCTCTCTTGTGTTGTTGGTCGTGAGCACTCGGACAGGCAGGATTCCACGTAGTATTGATGTTATTGTCCGTTTACGTTAACGGAAGCCTACCGAATATCTCAACGCTAAAAGCATTTACTCAAGAGCGCAAGCCGCAAGCCGCTCGAGAGGGTTAGACGTTGGTCGATCAGACAGCGGTTGGAGAAGCCAGAGGGGCCAAGAGCTATCGAGAAAGGATCATCGAGACAGGATCATCGCGACCAGCTCATCGGCCAGGTCGTCCGGGGTGCGCGGGCCGTTGGGATCATACCAGCGAACGGTCCAGTTCAAGGCGCCAAGAATAAAACGTGAAACCAGAAAGCGGTCTCCATGAATGAGCCCTGCTGCCAGAGCATCGTCGATCACCTCGACCCACATGGCCTCGTAGGCATCGCGTAAATGGCTCAAGTGAGCGCTGGCCGCAGGATCCAGGCGACGCCATTCGAACAGCGCTACCACATGGGCATTACGGTCGGCAAACAGCGTATCGAGGTGCGCCCGCGCCATGGCATGCAAACGCGCCTCTGGCTGATCAGGGCACGCCTGTAGCGCCGCTCTGGCGATGATCAGTGCGTTCTGAGTGCCCTCCTCGATCACCGCTGCCAGGATTTCCTGCTTGTCCTTGAAGTGGTGAAACAGGCTGCCAGACTTGATGCCCATTTCCTGGGCCAGCATGCGCACCGTGGTGCGGTCAAAGCCCTCTTGAACGAATAGCTGAGCGGCTAAGCGTGTCAATTCCTTGCGGCGAGGAGAGGCATTCATTACATTCATGTCATTTACACTAGCGCTTGCTTGGTTACCTAGGAGAAGACCACAGCCCCGCCAGCGGGTCAACGCATCGCTAGCCGCTCAGCACGATAATCACAAAAAATCTATCAGGAGATAGGCCATGAGTAACGCTACCGACATCGTCTTTTTATCCGCCACCCGCACTCCCATGGGGGGCATGATGGGCAGCCTTTCCACCTTGAGCGCCCCGGAGCTGGCCGCCGTGGCCATACGCGCCGCCATCGAGCGAGCAGGCATCGACGCTGCGCTCGTCGAAGAGGGCATCATGGGCTGCGTTCTGCCTGGCGGAGTCAAGCAAGGTCCGGCACGCCAGGCCATGCGACAGGCAGGCATTCCCGATGCCAATGGTGCCACGACCATCAACAAACTCTGCGGCTCTGGCATGAAAGCGGCCATGTTGGCCCATGACCTGATCAAGGCAGGCAGTGGAGCAATAGTGCTGGCGGGCGGCATGGAGTCCATGTCGAATGCCCCCCATGTGCTGACCAAGGCACGCGGCGGCTATCGTCTGGGCCACGGTGAGCTGAAAGACCACATGTTTCTCGATGGCCTGGAAGATGCCGAAACCGGCAAGCTGATGGGGGTCTTTGCGCAAGAGGTGGCCACCGAGCGTGGCTACACCCGTGAACGGCTGGACGATTTCGCGATTGCCTCGCTGGAACGGGCCATGGCCGCCACCAACCATGGTGACCTGGATGCCGAGATGGCGCCCGTCACCGTCACGACCCGCCAGGGTGAAACCGTGGTGACCCACGATGAGCAGCCCTTTCAGGCCAAACTGGACAAGATTCGCCAGCTGCGTCCAGCGTTTGCAAAAGATGGCACCATTACCGCCGCAAATGCGAGTTCGATCTCCGACGGTGCCTCGGCGCTGATTTTATCGAGCCATGAAGCAGCACAGCGTCACGGTGTCAAACCGCTGGCCAGAATGCTAGGGCATGCCACCCACTCGCGTCATCCCAGCGAATTTACCATCGCGCCGGTAGGAGCCATCGAGAAGCTGATGAAAAAGCTTGGCTGGGGCGTCAAAGATGTGGACCTGTTCGAGATCAACGAAGCCTTTGCGGTCGTCACGCTGATGGCCATGGATGATCTGGGCCTGCCTCATGAAAAGGTCAACGTGTTTGGCGGCGCCTGTGCCCAGGGGCATCCCATCGGCTCTACCGGCTCACGCATCATCGCCACGCTGATTCATGCCTTGCGCCAGAAAGGCGGCAAACGCGGCATCGCCAGCTTGTGCATTGGTGGCGGTGAAGCAACCGCCGTGGCGGTCGAGCTGATCGACTGATTCACAGCGCGCTTCATGGCGGCAGCAATGAAGCGCGTCCAGTCTGTGGCCCATGGCTGGCAAAATGATGGGTGTTGCCACAAAATATATATGAAAATTCATATATCAATGCCAAAATGAAGGACATCGTTTTAACGGACCTTCACATGGCACACTTCGACACCTTACCCAACCTCGACCCTGCCCTGTTCAAGATTCCCAGCCCGGAATCCCTGGGGTTGACGAGCAACGGCCTCCCTTCCCCCCAAATCCTGCTGCTGTATGGCTCGCTACGCAAACGCTCCTTCAGCCGCCTGGTCGTCGAAGAAGCTGCGCGCCTGCTCGAAGCCATGGGGGCTCAAACACGTATCTATGACCCCAGCGGACTGCCTCTCCCCGATGCCGAGGATGCCAGCCACCCCAAAGTGGAAGAGCTGCGCACGCTGGCCCAGTGGGCGGAAGGCATGGTCTGGTGCTCCCCCGAACGACATGGCGCCATGACCGGCATCATGAAGGCACAGATCGACTGGATTCCTCTGGCATTGGGGGGTGTCAGACCCACCCAAGGCAAGACACTGGCGGTCATGCAGGTGTGCGGTGGTTCCCAGTCGTTCAATACGGTGAATCAGCTGCGTATTCTGGGTCGCTGGATGAGGATGCTGACCATTCCCAACCAATCCTCGGTGCCCAAGGCCTTCATGGAGTTCGATGACGACGACCGCATGAAACCCTCCCCTTTCTATGACCGCATCGTGGACGTCATGGAAGAGCTGATGAAATTCACGCTGCTGACCCGAGAGCGCAGCGACCTGCTGACCGACCGCTATTCCGAGCGCAAGGAGAGTGCCGAAGAGCTCTCCCGACGGGTCAATCAGCGCGCCATTTGAACGAGGAGTGAACATGACACAGCCACAGCCAGCCGCCCCCAGCAGCGCCGACATGGGACTTTTCGAGCGCTATTTGTCGCTCTGGGTGGCCCTTGCCATCATGGTCGGTATCGCCGTGGGTCAATGGGCGCCCCAGGTACCGGAAACCCTGGCGCGCTTTGAGTATGCTCAGGTGTCGCTGCCCATCGCCGTGCTGATCTGGGCGATGATTTTCCCGATGATGGCCCAAATCGACTTCAGCGCGGTCGCCGGTGTGCGCCGTCAGCCCAAGGGGCTGACCATCACCACCACCGTCAACTGGCTGATCAAGCCATTCACCATGTTCGCGCTGGCCTGGCTCTTCTTCATGGTGATTTTCCGCCCGTTCATCCCTGAAGCGCTGGCCAACCAGTATCTGGCCGGGGCGATTCTGCTGGGGGCCGCCCCCTGCACGGCCATGGTGTTCGTATGGAGCTACCTGACACGGGGCGACGCGGCTTACACCCTGGTACAGGTAGCGCTGAATGATCTGATCATGCTGTTTGCCTTTGCCCCCATCGTGGTTCTGCTGTTGGGCATCTCGAACATCCAGGTCCCGTGGAACACGGTGCTGCTCTCGGTCGTGCTCTACATCGTCATTCCCCTGGCCGCTGGCTATGTCACTCGCAAAGCGCTGATGGCCAGAAAAGGCGCCGAATGGTACGACAAGGTGTTCATGAAACGCCTGGCCCCGGTCACCCCCATGGGCCTGATCGTCACGCTGGTCTTACTGTTTGCTTTTCAAGGCGATGTCATCCTGAGCAATCCGCTGCATATCGTGCTGATTGCCATTCCGCTGATCATTCAGACCTTTCTTATTTTCTTCATCGCCTATGGTTGGGCCAAGGCGTGGCGCGTACCGCATAATATCGCCGCGCCGGGAGCAATGATTGGTGCCAGCAATTTTTTTGAACTCGCCGTGGCCGCCGCCATCGCGCTGTTTGGCCTGCAGTCTGGAGCAGCCCTGGTCACGGTGGTCGGTGTGCTGGTAGAAGTGCCGCTCATGCTGGCCCTGGTGCGTATCGCCAATAAAACGCGCGCGCATTTTCCTGCAGCCCAACCCTCCTGATGAGGACCCCGCCATGATCGTGATCTATCACAACCCTGCGTGTGGCACGTCGCGTAATACGCTGGCCATGATTGAAGCATCGGGAGAAATACCGCAGGTGATCCACTACCTGGAAACGCCGCCCAGCCGAGAGCGGCTTTTGGCACTGCTGGCCATGATGCAGCTGCCCCCCAGGGCGCTCTTGCGCCAGAAAGGGACGCCTTATGGTGAACTGCAGCTCGACGACCCGACGTTGAGCGATGACCAGCTCATCGACGCCATGATGGCTCACCCGCTGCTCATCAACCGGCCCATCGTCAGTACGCCCAAGGGCACGCGATTATGCCGCCCATCCGAGCAGGTATTGGCGCTCCTGGACCACCCTGTTGCACAATTTACCAAGGAAGACGGAGAGACCGTCTACTATCCCCCCACCTAACCGCCCGGCATGGGCAGCCAGGAGCGCCATGCGTCAAGTCATCGAGATGGAGCACCCTGCCGTGGCATTCATCCAGCAGCATGGAGGCGTGGTGACGGTACGCCGTTCGCCACGTCATGGCTGCTGTGGCGGGACGGCACATATCGCCGTGGCAGAGCTGGGCGCGCCAAGCGACACATCGGCCTTCGAATATCATCAGTTGCCAGAGGCCGGCCTCTGGATAGAGCCGTCCCTTGCCTGGCAAGGCCTGCGATTACGAGTGGAAGGATGGTGGAAATTCAGGCGGCTATTTCTGGATGGCGCCCCGTTAACGCCGGGGAGCCGGGATACTCAGCAGCGCTAGCGTGGCTGCCAGCATGAGCAGCGACGTCAGCCATAGCGCGGCTGCACCCCACTGGTCGATCAGCAGCCCAAACAGCAGCGGCGCCAGGGCCTGCAAGGCCCGAGCGGGCATCATGATGAGCCCCTGCCTGCGCCCAAACCCATGCGGGCCAAACAGTGCCAGGGGCAGCGTCCCCGAGGCAATCGTCATCATGCCGTTACCCGCGCCATGCAGCAACGCAAACCCGGCGGCCGGCATGCCGAAAAACGTCAGCAACCCGGCGCCCACGGGATGCAGCGTGGTAGCGATCCTGCCTGCGAACAAGGGGTGAAAACGGCGCAGCAAAACGAACTCCCCCATGCGCGCCGCTACTTGCGCAGGCCCCACCAGAGCAGCCGCTGCAATCGCCACCGACAGAGAAACGCCACTCTCCTGCAGCAGCCTGGGAAGGTGGGCGGCCATGGCCGTGGAAACGAACCACCCCGCCGCGAACACGTACGCCAGCAGCAGCAGGGCAAAACGCGGTCGTTCAGGCGCCTCAGACGCAGGGCTCGACGCGCTGGAGAGCGCTCGCTCGGCCTTGGGCAAGCGAGCGTTCAAGGGCATTCCCAACACGACATGGGCAAGCGCCCAGCTGGCGCAGGCAGCACGCCAGCCCCACTCGCTCTCGATGAAGGCAGTGATGGGCCAGCCAAGGGTACTGGCAAATCCTGCCACCAGGGTCACGCCGGTAATCGAGGCCCTGGCATGACTCCCCAGCAGCCGCCCCAGCGTGGCAAAAGCCGCATCGTAAAGACCCAGCGCCATGCCCACGCCAATCAGCAACCATGCCAGCACCAGTGTCACCGCCCCTTGCGCCAGCGCCAGTGCCAACAAGCCCACCGCCATGATGGCGTTCGAAGCCATCAGCACACCGCGCCCGCCCTGGCGATCGATCAGACGCCCGACGCTGGGTCCCAACATGGCGACCAGCAACAACGCAGCGGAAAAGGCGCCAAATATCCAGCGAGTGGAAAGCTCCAATTCCAGCGCCATGGGCTCCGCCAGAATGGCGGGCAGATAGTAGCTGGACGCCCAGGCAAGGGTCTGGGCACTCCCCAGGGTGAGTGTCAGGCCAGCGCCAGGCGAGCGAATCACGCCACCTGCCTGGGCAACGCCAGTGCCATGAGCGCGCTGGCAGCCACCAGCGCCGCCGCCACCCACAGGCACGCGCTCAAACCATAGGCCATGTAGAGCCACCCCGAGAGCAGTGTGCCGACCAGGCGGCCCATGGCGTTGGCCATGTAGTAGAAGCCTACGTCCATGGACACGCCATCGGCACGGGCATAGTGGACGATCAGATAACTGTGCCAGCTGGAGTTGACGGCAAACAGCACGCCGAAGGCCAGCAGCCCCACTACCAGCCACCCCACCTGTGCCAGGGGCAGCAGAGCCAGCAGAATGGCGAGCACGGCAAGCGCGGCGGCCCAGCCAGCCGTGAGCATCCGAGCGTCTCCACGGAACAGTGCGGTGAGCCTGGGCGCCTGGGTCTGCACCCCGCCGTAGCCAATGATCCAGGCGGCCAACAGCCCTCCCACGGTCCAGTGGCTCCAGCCATGTTGATCATAGAGGAAGACCGGCAAGGCCACGACAAACCACACGTCCCGGGATGCGAACAGGCAGAAGCGCGCCGCCGAAAGCACATTGATGGCGCGGGACTTGGAGAAAATCTCGGAAAACTTTGGCTTGACCTTCTGTTTGCCGAGGTCTGCCTTCAACCGCCACAGCGACAGCCCCAGCACGGCACCCAGCATCAGCGCCATGGCCACCACCGCGCCGCGAAAGCCGATCAGCGTCAACAGCACGCCGCCTACAAAAAAGCCCAGCCCTTTCAGGGCATTTTTGGAGCCGGTCAACATCGCTACCCAACGGTACAAGGCACTGTTGGCATTGGCGCTATCAGCCGGCACCAGCACTTTCACCGCGCTTTTGGCGCTCATCTTGTTCAGGTCTTTAGCAATACCCGACAGCGCCTGAGCCGCCATGACCCAAACGACGGTGAGCATCCCGGCAGGCACCATGAGCATGGCAAGCGCCACGATCTGCAGCCCCAGCCCCACGTTCATGGTGCGGTTGAGCCCCAACCGCGCGCCCAACCAGCCGCCTACCAGATTGGTCACCACGCCAAACGCTTCGTAGAACAGAAACAGCATGGCGATTTGCAGAGGCGAGTAACCCAACTGGTGGAAGTACATCACCACCAGCATCCGCAGGGCCCCATCGGTGATGGTAAACGCCCAGTAGTTGCCCGTGATCAGCATGTACTGGCGCACTTCGAAAGGCAGTGCGCCGATGCGTGCCCTGAGCGACTCAGCCACGGCGCGCCTGCTCCTTGCCCACCTTCCAGGCCAGCTCTGCGGTACGGTTGGCATACCCCCACTCGTTGTCGTACCAGGCGTAGAGCTTCAGCTGCGTACCATTCACGACCATGGTCGAGAGCGCATCGATGACCGAGCTGCGCGGGTCGGTGCGGTAGTCGATGGACACCAGCGGCCGCTCCTCGTAACCCAGAATCCCCTTCAAGGGCCCCTCTGCGGCCATCTTGAGCGCCTGATTGACCTCCTCGACGGTCACTTCGCGCTCGAGCTCGAACACCATATCGGTCAGCGAGGCATTGGCCAGCGGCACGCGAATCGCATGGCCGTTCAGCTTGCCGGTCAGTTCGGGAAAGATGGCGGTGATCGCCTTGGCCGAACCGGTGGTGGTGGGAATCAGGCTCATGCCGCAGGCGCGCGCCCGGCGCAGGTCCTTGTGCGGTGCGTCCAGAATCGTCTGGGTATTGGTAATGTCGTGCACCGTGGTCATGGAACCATGACGGATGCCAAACGTTTCCAGAATGACCTTGACCACGGGGGCCAGACAGTTGGTGGTGCAGCTGGCCGCAGTGACGATGCGGTGCGTAGCGGGGTCGAACAGATGATCGTTGACGCCCACCACCACGTTGAGCACGCCCTCCTCCTTGACCGGCGCACTGACCACCACACGCTCGACCCCCTGATCCAGATAGGCTTGCAGCTTCTCCGTGGTTTTCATTTTGCCGGAGCATTCGATCACCACATCGCACCCGGACCAGTCACCTTCGGCAATCGTCTTGTGGGCGCTGAAGGCGATGGTACGGCCATCGATGGTGATCGCCTCTGGGGTAGCGTCAATGCCCTGCTCCGGCGCCCACTGGCCATGAACCGAGTCGAACTCCAGCAAATGGGCAAACGTCGCCGCATCGCCGCCCGGGTCGTTGATGCGCACCAGGGTTACCTCGTCGGCAGCGACTCGCGCCCACAGGCTGCGCAGTGCCAGACGACCAATACGGCCAAACCCGTTGATACCAATGCGTAGTGACATGCTGAACCTCCAGAGCCAAGTGAACCTCAAATATATGAAAAATCATATATGAAAAATCAAAAAAAACCAGCCATCGAACCCGCAGGCGGCCATGCCCCCTGCGGGTAACCCGTGATCAGTACTGCGTGATCACCCGAAGCGTCCCGTGATGTAATCGTGGGTACGCTGGTCTTGCGGGTTGGTGAAGATCTGGTCGGTGCTGTCCACCTCCACCAGGTCGCCCATGTGGAAGAACGCCGTACGGTCGGCCACCCGTGCGGCCTGCTGCATGTTGTGGGTCACCATGACGATGGTATAGCTCTCGCTGAGCTCATCGATCAGCTGCTCCACCTTGGCCGTCGCGATGGGGTCGAGGGCCGAGCACGGCTCATCCATCAGGATGATGTCCGGGCTGACGGCCACGGTGCGGGCAATGCACAGGCGCTGCTGCTGGCCACCCGACAGCCCGGTGCCCGGCTGATCCAGTCGATCCTTGACCTCTTCCCAGAGCCCGGCACGGCGCAGGCTGCTCTCGACGATGTCGTCCAGCTCGGCCTTGCGCTTTGCCAGACCGTGCAGGCGCGGGCCATAGGCGATGTTTTCATAAATCGACTTGGGAAACGGATTGGGTTTCTGAAACACGATGCCTACCTGGGCACGCAGCAGTACCACATCGCGATCCGGGGCATAGATATCCTTGTCATCCAGGGTGATCTTGCCCTCGACCCGACAGATGTCGATGGTGTCGTTCATGCGGTTCAAGCAGCGCAGAAAGGTGGACTTACCGCAGCCAGAAGGCCCGATGAATGCCAGCACTTCGTTTTCGTACACATCCAGACTGATACCGTTGATCGCTTGGCTGGCACCGTAAAAGACCTTGACGTCCTGGGCGCTCATCTTGACCTTGTCGGTGGCTTTACTGGTGCGGCTCTCGCCAGCGCCTACGCTCACCAATGGGGATGTCTTGGGCTCTGTTGAAGTATTCACTTACCACCTCGTCTCGAATTTTTTACGCAGCCAGATTGCCAGTGCGTTCAGGCTCAGCATCAACCCCAGCAGTACAATGATGGCCGCTGACGTACGCGCCTCGAAGAAATTACGCAGCTCGTTACCCTGCCATAGATAGATCTGTACCGGTAGCGCAGCCGACTGCTCCAATGGCGTGCTGGGCACGTTGGACACGAACGCATTCATGCCGATGAGCAGCAGCGGTGCCGTCTCGCCCAGCGCCTGGGCAACGCCCAGAATGGAGCCCGTCAGGATACCCGGCAGTGCCAAGGGCAATACATGGTGGAAGACCGTCTGCACTTTCGATGCGCCGATCCCCAACGCCGCCTGGCGAATGGAGGGCGGAATCGAGCGCAGCGATGCCCTGGTAGCGATGATGATGGTCGGCAGGGTCATCAGTGTCAGCACCAGACCGCCCACCAGCGGGGCCGATAGCGGCATGCCCAGATAGCCGATGAAGATGGAAGCCCCCAGCAAGCCGAACACGATGGAAGGCACGGCTGCCAGATTGTTGATATTGATCTCGATGAGATCGGTCAAACGGTTCTTGGGCGCGAACTCTTCCAGGTAGATGGCGCTGGCTACACCGATGGGGACCGAAAGCGTGATCACGATCAGCATCATGAACAGCGACCCCATGAAGGCCCCTGCCAAACCCGCCGATGCAGGCGAGCTGCGCGAGTCGGTGTTCAGGAACAGCGACGTGCTGAAGGAGTTGCGGATGACGTTCTCGTCGTAAAGACGGTCGGCCCATTCACGGGTCTGAGCGCTCAACTGCTGACGCGCATCCGGCAGCGAGCGGTCGATATTGCCCTTGATCCAGACGTCGACGTTGGCCGCCGCCAGCATTTTCACTTCCACGGTCTGGCCCAACAGGGAAGGATCCTTGATGAACTGCTCACGCAGCGAGAAACGCTCACCCGATGCCACCAGGGCACGCAGATCACGTAGCTGTCGAGGCTCGACCTCGACCCCCAGCGCCTCTTCCATGGCGCGGTCGATCAATGACTGCCAGTTGACCAGTCCTGCCTGGGTCAGCCACGCGGAATAACGCTCGTTGAACGCCGACTGGCTTTCACCGCTGGCGCGCACCGGCTTCTCTTCCAGCTGGATCACTTCGGGGTCGAAGTACACCTCCGGGTAGAGCGTCGCTTGCCAAAACGCCGGCACACCGCGCATCAGAATACTGATGAACAGAATGGCGACCAGGGTCAGGCCGGTCACGACGGCGGCCAACCCGGCAAAGCGAAAACGCTTTTCCTGACGATGACGTCTTGCCAGCGAGTTTTCGATCGTTGTCAGGCGATGCTGACGGCGCTGCTCAATCGTAATAGACATGGTCGCTTACTCGTATTGCTGGCGGTATTTACGCACCACAACCAGTGCGATGACGTTCAGGCCCAGGGTAATGACGAACAGCGTCAAGCCCAGAGCAAAGGCCACCAGCGACTGCGGGCTGGCAAAATCCATGTCCCCGGTCAACTGGTTGACAATGGTCACGGTGATGGTCGATACCGCCTCGAACGGGTTACCGTGAAGTACCGGGTTATTACCGGCCGCCAACACCACGATCATGGTTTCGCCGATGGCGCGGCTGGCCGCCAGCAGAAAGGCACCGACGATACCCGGCAGCGCCGCAGGCAATACCACCTGGCGAATGGTCTCGGACTTGGTTGCCCCCAGCCCCAGCGCACCATCTCGCAGTGACTTGGGCACCTGGGTAATGATGTCGTCAGAGAGTGACGATACGAACGGAATGATCATGATGCCCATCACCAGGCCCGCGGTGAGCGCGCTGGTGGTACGAATATTGATGCCGACCATATCGCCCAGGCTGGAAAGGAAAGGCCCGATGACGATCAAGGCAAAAAAGCCGTACACGATGGTCGGGATACCCGCCAGAATTTCGATGATCGGCTTGGCCACGTTACGCAGCCAGGGGGGCGCGTATTCGGCCATGTAAATCGCCGTCATCAGCCCCACGGGAATCGCTACCAGCAAGGCAATGATGCTCACCATCATGGTGCCCCACAGCAGCGGCAGCAGGCCAAACTCACCCTGTGCATCGGTTCCCGACGTGCTGAAACGCGGATTCCAGGTCGTACCCAGGAAGAACTCTGCCGGGCTGATGAAGCTGAAGAACTTCAGCGCTTCGCCCAGCATCGACAACACGATGCCCACCGTGGTGAAAATCGCGATGGCGGAGCAGGAGGCCAGCGCAATGGAGATGACGCGCTCGACATGATTACGCGCCCGCCACTGAGGGGAAATACGCCGCCGGGCAAACACCAGCCCGACCACGGCCACCACGGCCATCAGCGCGATCAGCGTGGTGTTCTGGAAGGTCTGCAGGCGCGCCATGTGTGCGGCCGCGGCCAACTCCTCGGCGCTTCCCCCCCCAGCCACGTTACGTTCATTGGCCAGCGCGGTGATACGCCGTAACAAAGTATTCATTTCACGTTCGCTCATGCCTGCCACCAGCTCGGGAGGCAGTTGCTGAACGACCAGCATGTCAATCAACTGTGGTGCCAACAGCGACCACAATACAAACAGGGCAAGCGCTGGCAGCCCACACCACAGGGCCACCAACGCTCCATAATAACCGGGGCGCGAATGCATTCTGACATCGTGCTCTGCCGCAACCGCGCGACTGCGTGTCAAACCCAAGTGGTAAGCCAAGGCCATTATCACGAGTAGCGTGGCTATCAAGGCAATGTTACTCATTCTCTCTCCGCCCATGATTTCCTACGTTCAAGCGCCAGCACCATTTCCATGATGCCGGCGCAATACCTACCTGATCACCGCTGTGAAGCGATGGCGGCAGTCTTACTCTTCAACGCTTACCACGGTACGGGCCTGGAACTGAGCCAGTGCTTCAGCACGCTCTTCTTCGCTCATCGGGATCAGACCAGCGTCTTCCAGCGGGCTGCCGTAACCAGAGATCATGTCATTCAGGAAGAACTCGGTGTACTCGGCCAGACCAGGAATCACGTCCAGGTGCTCGCCCTTCACGTAGAAGAACAGCGGACGAGAAACGGGGTATTCGCCAGAACCGATGGTTTCCAGGCTGGGCGTCACGCCATCCACAGTGGCCACTTGCAGGCGGTCACGGTTCTGGTCGTAGAAGCTCAGACCGAAGACGCCAACGGCATCTGCCTGGGCATCCAGACGAGCCAGCGTTTCGGTGTAGTCACCGGCGATCTCGACGATACGGCCATCGCCACGCAGTGAGTTACAGGCATCGCCTTCTACGTTGGCATCGCTTTCACAGCCAGCGTGGATGACTTTCTCTTCGAATACTTCACGGGTGCCGTGGTTGGAAGCCGGAATCACCAGCACGATTTCCTGGTCGGGCAGGCTGCTGTCGATTTCGTTCCAGCGGGTGTAGGGATTGTCGACCAGCTGACCATCTTGTGTGACTTGAGCGGCAGCGGCTTTGAATACGTGCTCAGGCGTCAGAGCGAACTCTTCACGGTCGATACGCGATGCAAACACGATACCGTCGTAGCCGAACATCACTTCGAGGATGTCGTTGACGCCATTTTCGTTACAGTTGGCCACTTCGCCACTGCGGATGGCACGAGAAGAGTTGGCGATGTCGATGGTGTTTTCACCAACGCCCTGACAGAACTGGCGCAGACCGCCACCGGAGCCACCAGAGCCTACCACTGGGGTGTTGAACTGAGAGTAGGTGTTACCAAACTCTTCCGCCACGATGCTGGCAAACGGCAGTACAGTTGAAGAACCTGCAATCTGCACGGTGTCACGAGCAACGGCAGCCGTCGATACGCCGGTAGCCAGTGCGGCAGCAACTACAACACCAAGTGTCTTTTTCGTTACTTTCATCGTCGTGTCCCCTTTGGTTTCATGCCTGGGCTATTCGATTTGAGCCGTTCGGCAATGTTGGCGATTGGCCTTTCACACCGAGGAGTTTGCACAGCGACGATTGCAGAAATATGACAGCGGTAATTTTTTTAGCGAGGAATGTTAACGAAGCGTTGGCCTGGGGCCCTATCACAGCAGCAAGCCCAGCGCCGCCAGCGTACACAGGGCCAATGAACAGCGTTGTAGCAGCACTTTATCCAACCGATGGGCCACCGCATCGGCCAGCGCATTGCCGATCAATACGGCAGGCAGAAACGTCAGCGCCAGCTTGAAATGCCAGATGCTGAGCTGCCCCGCCAGGGCTAGCGTCGCCAGGGTCAGCAGCGAGGTGATGACGAAGAAGGCCGCCAGATTGCCGCGCATGCGATCCGGCGAGAAGCCGTGCATCAACAGCACGATGGGCGGCCCACCAATGGCCGCCACGGTGCCGAAGATGCCCGACAGTACACCGGCCACGAACAGTGTGACGCGATTCACCGGCAAATGAAAACGGCACAGCGTCACGCCTACCGCAAACAGCACGATAGCGGCAATCAACGTTTCCAGCACGGCCATGGGCGCCGCCAGCAGCAGCCAGATTCCCAGCCCGTTACCCGGCAGCCGCCCCACCAGTGCCACGCTGATCTCGCGCAGATGCACTTCGTGCCAATAGCGCCGCACCATCATCAGTGAAACCGTAAAACCGAACAGCACCAGCACTACCGGCACCAGCCGTGGCTCCAGCATCAGCAACAGCGGTGCCCCGACGACCGCCAGGCCAAACCCCGTAGCACGCTGTACGAAGGCCCCCAGCAGCAGCACGCCGGCACAGGCCAGCCATGTCGCTAGAGAAATTCCCAAGGAGAGCTCCATGGTGAGCGCCAGCCATTCGAGCTCCGCCACGCCTAGACCGCCTGGGTGAGCTTTCTCACCCCGATGTTACCCAGCAGCGCCGCGCCCAGCATGGTCAGCACCATCGGCCAAAGATGCTCTACCTGGAAGAGCCCCACCAGCACACCCGCCAGCGCGCCACAGCTGAACTGAATGCCCCCCAGCAGCGCCGTGGCCGTGGCGCTGATATGGCCGAAATGATCCAGCAGCGACGAGATGGCGTTGGGTGTGATCAGCCCGATCATGCCGGTAAACAGCATCACCAGCGCCACCACGACCGGCAGCGTGGCCAGATCGAAGGCCGTTGCGGCCACCAGTGCCAGCGCGGCACATAGCTGCACCGTCAAGCCAAAGCGCAGGTTCTGCTGGGGCGTGCGCTTGCGCAGCAGGTGGATATTCAGCCGGTTGGAGAGCGCAATCATGACCACGTTGACCCCAAATACCAGCGGGTAAACGCCTGGAGAGAGGGAGAAGTAATCGAGATAAAGAAAGGGCGACGCCGTCACGAAAGCAAACAGACCCGCAAACGAGGCTGCCACGGCGCAAATGTAACCCATGCCCTCTCGGTGACGCAGCACGCTGGCGTAGTTACCCAGCACCTGACGAGGGGTTGCGGCGGGCAAACCGGGGTCGCGGGTTTCAGGCAGGCGCGTCCCCAACAGCCAGAGCAAAAAGCCTGCATAGACAGCCAGAAACACAAAGATCAGCCACCAGCCTGCAATATGCAGTAGCAGGCTCCCGACCGCCGGCGCCACCAGCGGTGCCAGCATCATGATCATGGCCATGGTGGACATCACCCTGGCAGCCTCACGCCCGCTGAAACAATCCCGTACGATGGCCGCCGAATTGACCACGCAGGCTCCCCCGCCCAGCGCCTGCACGAACCGCCATGCCAGCAAGGATGTCAGGCTATCGGCGGTGGTGATCATCAAGCTGGCCAGCATGAAGACCACCAGCCCGCTGAGCAGCACAGGTTTGCGCCCCATGCGGTCCGACAGCGGGCCAAAACAGAGCTGCCCCAGCGCAAAGCCGAACAGAAACATGCTGATGGAAAGCTCAGTATGGTGAATGCTGGCACCGATACTTTCCGCCAGCACTCCCATGGCAGGCAGGTAGGCATCTATTGCAAAAGGGGCCAACGCCGTATTGGCCGCCACCAATAGCGCGACGCGACGCGGATTGAGTTCCATACATCTCCTTGAAAGCTACGCTGGTTGGCCGCTCGCTGGCCACTTAGATAGGACGCTAATCATACACACAACCCCAGAATCGCGCATCGCCCACTCAGAACTGAAACATTTGCCCACTAAGCTGCCCGTCATGATTCAAATGACGCTGTCCTGGGGGCCACGATGATACTCAAAAAGCTGGAAAACATTTCGCTACGCAATCTGAGCCTTGCCGCGCTGCTATTGATGGCAGGCTGCCTGCTGATGTTCGCCGCACTGGCCTGGCATATCATGCAGCAGAGCCAGCGTGACCTGGCTTCGCTTGAGCAGGTCAATGTTCAGCAAGCCTCCTCGCTGAATCGGCTGCACATTGCCAGCCTGGAAGGTCTCAATCGCATGGACCGTGCCCTGGAGCGCCAATTGCGTCCGTCGCTCGGGGACCCCATCGCAGCGCTGGAAGCCGTCGAGTATGAATTGAACGAGATGTCCCAGGCGCTTGAAAGCTTCCTGCAGGCCACTCAGGACAGCACCTATTCAGCGTTGCGCGACGCCATTGGTGAGCGCGCCAACCAATTGCTGGCCAGTATGGATGCCCAGCGCAACGCCATTACCACCGGTGACCGCAGCGGCTATCGGCAAATCACCCTGGAAGCCATGGATCATAGCGAGGCCCTGGCAGGCCATGCTCGGGCGTTTTACCAGGTAGCCGATCAGCAGGGTGTCAGCCTGATGCAGGACGCCGAGCAGCGCGCAGGTATGGTGGCCGCTGGGCTGGCGTTGGGCATGGCGGTCTCCCTGGCCCTGATGGGCGCCTTGATCTGGCTGGGCCACTTCCAGTTGCTACAGCCCATCCGCCACTTGATCGG
Source organism: Vreelandella hamiltonii (assembly GCF_014651795.1). Lineage (NCBI taxonomy): Bacteria > Pseudomonadati > Pseudomonadota > Gammaproteobacteria > Oceanospirillales > Halomonadaceae > Vreelandella > Vreelandella hamiltonii. The sequence goes on from NZ_BMXO01000020.1 coordinate 21,059, forward strand.
CCACTTTCGTCATATGGCCGAAGGAGACCTGAGTGCCGAGGTTCCAGCCCGTGGCAACAACGAAATCGGCCAGCTCTATGCGGCCCTGGGGGTCATGCAAAACTCCCTGATCGAGACCGTCAAGCAACTGCATGACAACAGCCAGCACGTGTTCCAGAGTGCTCAGCGGCTGGCTCTGGGTAACGAGGACCTGGCCACGCGCACCCATCAGCAAACCACCTCACTGGACAACACGGCCACCAACGTACATACCCTGACCGATAGCGTGGCCCACACCGCCGAGCATGCCCTGAAGGCCAAGGAACTGACCGAACACGCCACGACACAAGCTCAGCAGAGCCACCACACCATGGAAGCCTTTCTGTCGACCATGGAAGAGATCGATGCCCACGCCAAGCAGGTCAACGACATCGTCAACGTCATCAATGGCATTTCGTTCCAGACGAACCTGCTGGCCCTCAACGCGTCGGTGGAAGCGGCCCGTGCGGGCGAACAGGGTCGTGGCTTTGCCGTGGTGGCCGCTGAAGTGCGTTCACTGGCCACCCGCAGCGCAGAAGCTGCCACTCAGATTCGCAGCCTGCTGGCCTCTTCCAATACCAGTATCGAGCGCGGCAACCAGCTTTCCCGAGATGCCAACCAGCAGTTCGAGGAGATGGTCGGCTCGATCTCCACGACTCACCGATTGATTACCGATATTGCCGAAGCCGCCCACCTGCAGCACCAGAACATCGAAGAGATCAACGAGACCCTGCAGGAGCAGACCCAGGTAACCCAGGCCAATGCGCTTCAGGTGGATGCCACCGCGCAGGATGCGATGTCGCTGGAGTCGGCCGCCGAAGGCATGCGAGAGCAAGCGGCCCGATTCAAGATCAGCCAGCGGCCCCAGGCCGTCGGCTATCAGTGGCGAGCAGCGGATTCTTCATCATCGTCACCGATCAAGCATACTCAACGCGAGCCAGCCTTGTTAGAGTAACCATGACTCATACAAGGAGCACTGCATGGCCACTAGCCTATTAAGCCAATTGAAAGAGATGACCACCGTGGTGGCCGATACCGGGGATCTGGAAGCCATTCGTCGCTTCCAGCCCGAGGACGCCACCACCAACCCTTCGCTGATTCTTCAGGCGGCCCAGCAGGAGGAGCGCCGCGCTCGCCTGGCCAGTATCGCCAAGGAGAGCACCGACCTGGATGACGCGGTCGATCGGGTGGCAGTGGATATCGGTAGCGAAATCAGCAAGCTAGTTCCCGGTTATGTATCCACCGAGGTCAGCGCGCGTCTCTCTTTCGACAAGGAAGCGACCATCGCCAAGGCCCACTCGCTGATCGAGCGTTATGCCGAGTACGGCGTGGGCCCCGAGCGTATTCTGATCAAGATGGCCTCGACCTGGGAAGGTATTCAGGCCGCTCACCAGCTGGAGCGCGACGGGATTCGTACCAACCTGACCCTGCTGTTCGGCTTTGCCCAGGCCCAAGCCTGCGCCGATGCTGGCGTCACGCTGATCTCGCCTTTCGTGGGGCGGATTCTTGATTGGCATAAGGCGCGCCAACCTGATGCCGACTTCAGCGGCGCACAGGACCCGGGCGTACAGTCGGTCAAAGGGATTTACGAGTACTACAAAGGCCACGGCTACCCCACCATCGTGATGGGTGCCAGCTTTCGTAACATCGGTGAGATCCAGGCGCTGGCAGGCTGCGACCGCCTGACCATCTCCCCTGCCCTGCTCAAGGAGCTGGACGAGATCGAAGCCGACCTGCCCCGCCAACTCAGCCCCCTAGGCGCCAGCAGCTCACCGGAAGAAGCCTTGGCACAAGCCGATTTTCGCTGGGCAATGAACGAAGACGAGATGGCCACCGACAAGCTGGCCGAAGGGATTCGCAAGTTCATGGCTGACCAGCGCAAGCTGGAAGAGTTGCTGAGCACGCTGAGAAAGGGCTAGGCTACGATTTTTGCGCGCCTGCTCACCAGGCGTCTTTGAACAGCCCTCTGGCGCATCACTGGCCAGAGGGCTTTATTTTGCAGGAGCCCCCTGGGCTTCCAGCATCTCCACCAGCGGCTGAAACTGCTCGCGGTTATGCTCGTTCATGTGCATCAGGATACGGTGCGCTTCCAGAATACGGCCGCGCAGCCCCTCTTCGTCAGCGGGCTCCTCGGGCAGATCTTCCAGTACCGTCTCCAGCGGCGCCGACGGCTGAATCGGTGCCGACATCAGCGTAAAGAAGCGCGCAAAACCCATCACATCCAGCATCTGCCGGACATCCGGATTATCCGCGATGATGGTTGGGGGCTGTTCCAGGCGACCTTTGACGGCCATGGCCACCTTGGCGAGAAAACCCAGCGCCGTCGAGTCGACGTTCGTGGCCTCACGCAGGTCGATCATCACGGCACGCAGGCCTGGCGTTTCCGCTAGACGCTGTGCTTGGGTATCGAGTGTGGCGCAGAGCGTGAGTCTTACATCACCACACAGCTTTAAAACAAAAACACCGGAGTCGAACGCCGCCTTGATGCGGCCCTCTTCAATCAGCATGACCAAATCCGCTCACCATCATGATTGTCAGGTCATCGGGTAAAGCATCGCGGTCCTGGTTCGCCTCATCTTCCTCGTCGCCCCCACTCAGGAGCGAGTTGGTGTTGGCTAGCCGGTCTCGCAGCTGCTCAAGCGTGACACTTTCGCTTACTAGTTGCTCAAGTTCCGTGAGCCGCGTGTCGAGCGTCTTACCCGGCAAGCATTCCAATACACCATCTGAACACAGCCACAACCTGAAGTCGGCTGGCAGCGGACAGCTAAGCGAAGGATACTCCACATCAGGGAAAAGGCCTACAGGCATTCCTTCCCCCGCCAAACGCCTCAGGTTGCCATCCGCCATCAATAGCGGCATGGGAAGCTGGGCGCCGAGCGAATAGTGCAGAGTCTTTTCCTCATGGTCAATAACACCGACAAATAAAGTGGCGTGTTTGCCGATGTCGGTATCCTGAAGTTCACGGTTCAGGGCCGATAACCAGCGGGGTGGCAGCGCCTGAGGGTCCTGGCCGTCCCACTCGTTCAACCAGCGGTTGCAGAGATATTTCAGCAGCACGGTCACGAAGGCGGAGGAGGCCCCGTGGCCGGATACATCGGCAAAATAGAACACGCTGAAGCGGTCGTCGTAGCGCTGGTAGTCGAGAAAATCGCCCGACAGATAGAGCGACGGCGCAAACCAGTAATCGTAATAGACGCCGCTGATCACCTTGGGCCTTGGCGGCAGCAGACGGCGCTGGATATGTCCCCCACTCTGCTGATCCATTCTCAGCAGGGCCAGATGCGTTTCCAGGCTTTCGTTCAGCTCCGCCAGCCGTTGCCGGTCACGATCACGCTCCTGGGCCAGTTGATGCAGCTCGATGGCCTTGCGGATCATCCTGCGCAGCAATTCGGTATGCCTGAGCGGGTGGACGATGTAATCCACCAACCCGGCGTCGATCGCCTTGATCAAATCCGCATCCTGACGGGTATCACTCACGACCAGTGCGGGCAGGCGATGGGCCAGCTGCGACCACTGCTGCCTGGGCACTGCTCTGGCATGGGCAACGATCAGCGCGGTGCCCACCGGCAGATGATCGATATTGTCTGCGGCAAACACCCACATACCATCACAGGTAATCGCCTCGGCCAGCGCATCACGCTCGCTACCGGGCTCATCGATTACCGCGATCAACTGCTTTGCGTGATCCATGTCTAGCCTCAGTCGGCGAAGTCGTCGTCACCAAAGTCGCTATCGTCGAACTCGAAATCGTCCATGGCAAAGGGATCGTCGCCCAGCTCACCATCATTGATCTCGAACTGTCGACGCTGCAAGTAAGCATCGCGAATGAATCGGTAGCGATCCCCACGAATCAGTGACTCCTGATCCAGCAGGCCCGCCCGCAAGTGCACGATATCGAGTGCAGTCAGGCCAGCACGCAGCTGGTGATCGTCCATGTAGGTGATGGGGTGCGCCGCGATATCCAGCGGGAAACCCGACGCATCGCGCAGGGTACGCGGCCCCAGCAGCGGCAACACCAGATAACGTGAATCTTCCCAACCCCATACGGCCAGGGTCTGGCCGAAATCTTCACGCTCGGCGGTGATCTCCATATGCGTCGCGTAATCCAGCAGCCCACCGACCCCTACCGTGGAGTTGATCAGGAAGCGTGACGTGGCCAGCCCCGCATTGGCGGGCTTGCCTTGCAGCAAGCTGTTGATGGCCGTGCGAATTTCCCCCAGGTTCGAGAAAAAATTACCCACGCCAGTCTGCACCGGTTGAGGGGTGATGGTCTTGTATCCCGTGGCCACAGGCTTCAGCGCATAGCGGTCGAGCACGTCATTGAAAGCAAATACGCGCCGATTGAAGCCTTCCCAAGGGTCTTCCGGATGCGCTGACTGCTCAACGACACCCTCTCCGCTCGCGTCGCCGCGCTCGTGGGTAGACGTGCTGGCACATCCACCCATGGTCAACGTGGCCAACAACAGAGCGGGGAGCCAGGGGCGCCACGTCCCAGGCGCCGTGTCTTGCTTGGCAAACAACCTCAGCATGGGGTTTCCTCTTTTCACTTCATCAACGCAACTTCAGGGTGCACAACGCCAACGATTCGCCGCTGACGTGGTTTTCACGACGTACTTATCTCAAGTACTTAGCCTTCCCGGCGAAGGATCACACTTCCCGCGCTGTACCCTGCGCCAAACGAACAGATCACCCCGATATCGCCATCCGACAAGTCTTCGCGATGCAGATGGAAGGCGATGATGGACCCCGCCGAGCTGGTATTGGCATAGCGGTCCAGGATGATCGGTGCCTGCGACACATCGGGCTCCTGGCCCAGCACCTTGCGGGCAATCAGATCGTTCATGTGGCGATTGGCCTGATGCAACCACATACGCGAAAGGTCCTCACCGCTCAACTCCAAGGAGGCTAGGTGCTCGGTGATCAGCTTGGCGACCAGCGGGCAGACTTCCTTGAACACTCGCCTTCCCTCTTGCACGAACAGCTTGTCCAGGGCCAGCGGGTCGCTGTCGGTGACTCGATTGAGAAAACCGGCATTGTTACGAATGGCGTTGGAAAATTGAGTGACCAGGCGTGTCCCCAGAATCGCATAACGCTCCTTGGCCACCGCCACCTCACTGCTTTCCAGTACCATAGCAGTACAAGCATCGCCGAAAATAAAGTGGCTGTCACGGTCTGTAAAATTCAGATGTGCCGAGCAGATCTCCGGATTGACGATCAACGCACGCTTCACCCGCCCCGCTGCAATCGCATTGGCCGCGGTCTCCAGCGCAAACGTGGCGGAGCTGCACGCCACGTTCATGTCAAAGCCGTAGCCCGACGTGCCCAGCGCTTGCTGCACTTCCACGGCCACGGCCGGGTAGGCGCGCTCCAGGTTCGAGCAGGCCACGATGACCAGCTCGATATCCGCCGCCGACACCTTGGCTGACGCCAATGCCTGACGCGCAGCTTCGGTCGCCATCTCACACTGAATCGACGGCTCGTCGTTGGCACGTTGTGGCAGTTTAGGCCGCATTCGCTCAGGGTCAAGAATCCCGGCGGCATCGAGTACGTAACGGCTCTTGATACCCGAGGCCTTCTCGATGAACTCGGTACTCGAATAGGCCAGCGCTGCCCGCTCACCCTGGGCAATGGCCTCGGCATGGCGCGCGTTCTCGCGATCTACCCATGCATTGAAGGCAGCGACCAGCGCTGCATTATCGACCGCGTGTTCCGGCGTATAGAGTCCTGTTCCGGTAATCACTGCCTGTGTCATGCCAACCTCCTTCATTGAATGCCTTGCCCGCGGGTGATCTCTTCCCAACGCTTCTCCAGGCGTTTTGCCGATACCGGCATGTGCGTGCCCAACTGCTGCGCAAACAGCGACACTCTCAATTCCTGTATCCACCAACCGAACGCTACCAGCGTCGGGTCTTCGGCCGCGCCACGTCGCTCGCTCTTGCGCCGTGCGTCAAAGCGCGCTTCGAGGGCTTGGACATCCTGCATCAGCATTTGGTCCCTGCCCCGCTCTCGGGCGGCCTTTTCCAAGCGAATCAAGGCGGCTTCCATGTAGCGTGGATACTCCGTGAGCCACTCGTCCGCATCACGAATGAAGCCTGGGTAAACCAGCCGCTGCATTTGCGCACTGACATCGCTGTAGACCAGCGCCAGTGCAAAATTAAGTTTCCCTTTCAGAATCTTGCTGACGGCAAGATGGCCTTTCAGTGCCTCTTCGACACGCCCCAGCACGGTCTCGGCATGGGCCACCAGTTGAGTCTGCGTCTTTGCCAGTCGCTCGGCCAGCTCACCGGCAGAACGCGGTAGCGGATGCTGTGCCACGACCTGTGTAAACACCGCCAGCAGCAAATCCTCGACCAAGGCCTGCTTGCTGCCTACCTTGGCGAACAGCAGCGCGCACTTTTCGACTCCGGGTAGCCGTTTGATGGCTTTGACCTGCTCAGGCAGCTTGGCAATGGCCAACCGGGCGACCCCTTCCTGATGCGCAAACTGCGCCTTGGCGGGATGATCGAACAGGCTGACCTTGAAGTGCCCGCCCTCAGCGACCAAGGCCGGGTAGGCTTCCACGCGAATGCCCGCCTGGGTGGTGACACGAGATTCAGGCAGCGGCGATGCGGGCAGCTCTTCCAGCGTGGGTGCCTGGCTGGCCTGCTCGGCCAGCGCCTGGGCGCCGGCACTGGCGGCTTCCTCGAAGCGCCGCTCCAGGGCACGTACATCACGCCCTTGCCCCAGGGTCTTGCCCCCATGATCGACCACCCGCACATTCATGCGCAGGTGGGGCGGCAGCAGGTCGAGGCGCCAGTCGTCGGGGTGAACCCGCGTGCCGGTACGCCGCCGGATGAACTCGCCAAGCGCCTCGGTCAGGGGGCGCTCGTCCGGCACCAGTGTTTCCAGGGCGGCATCGACCCAATCGGGGATAGGCACCACCTGGCGGCGCAGGCTTTTGGGCAGCGACTTGAGTAGCGCAATACACTTCTCGCGCAACAGGCCGGGCACCAGCCAGTCGAGGGAAGTGGCAGGCAGCTGCGGCAGCATCGCCGCAGGCACGGTAAGGGTGACACCATCGTCCTCGGCATCCGGGTCGAAGTGATAGCTCACCGGATAGGCCACGCCCGCCAGGGTGAGGTGATCCGGGTACTGCGCCTGGGTCACGTCATGGGCGTCACGGGCCTTGAGCGCCTCAAGATCGAACTTCAGAAGCTCGGGCTGTTGCTGCTCGGCCTGCTTGCGCCAGTGTTCGAAGCCCTTGCCATTGACGATGTCTGGGGGGATGCGCTCGTCGTAGAAGGCGAACAGGCTCTCTTCGTCCACCAGTATGTCACGCCGTCGGGCACGATCCTCCAGCGCTTCGACCTCTGCGATCAACGCCCGATTATGGGCAAAGAACGCGCCTCGCGTCTGGAATTCGCCTTCGACCAGCGCACGACGAATAAACAGCTCCCGCGACTCCTGGGGCGCAATGGGGCCATAGTGCACCCGGCGCCGCGCAACGATAGGCAGGCCAAACAGGGTCACCTGCTCGAACGCCACCACCTGGGCGCGCTTCATTTCCCAGTGGGGCTCGCTGTAGCTGCTTTTGACCAGATGCTGCGCCTGCGGCTCGATCCACTGGGGGTCGATTTTGGCCACGGTGCGTGCAAACAGCTTGGTGGTTTCGATCAGCTCGAAGGCCATGACCCATTTGGGGCTCTTCTTGGCCAACCCGGAGCCGGGATGGATCATGAATTTGCGGTTGCGAGCGCCCAGGTATTCGCGGTTCTCCAGCAGCGTTCCCAAATTGGACAACAGACCCGACAGCAGCGCCTGGTGCAGCTTGCCAGAGGTTTTACGCCGCGCCTGCTTGGCCTGCTCTTCGCTTTCGTCTTCATCGCGAGGCAGCGGTGGCGGCACCTCGATATCCATGTCACGCAGCAGCTGACGCAGTTGGCGGAACGTATCGTGCCACTCGCGCATGCGCAGATAGTTGATGTAGTGCTCGCGACACCAGCGGCGCAGCTGATTGCCCGAGAGCGCCTCGCGAGCATTCTCGATGCCGTGCCATAGGTTGAGCAAAGCGACGAAGTCGGAATCCGGGTCGTGCCAGCGCTGATGCGCCTGGTCGGCCGCCTGACGCTTGTCGGCAGGCCGCTCTCGCGGGTCCTGAATGGCCAGCGCCGAGACCACCACCAGCACGTCGCGCAGGCTGCCCCGTTCGGCCCCTGCCAGCACCATGCGCGCCAGCCTTGGGTCGATGGGCAGTTTGGCCAGCTTACGGCCCAGCGGGCTCAACTGATGCTTGTCGTCCACCGCACCCAGCTCGAACAGCAGCCGGAAACCATCCTTGATGAAGCGGCCGTCAGGCGGGTCGACAAACGGAAAGTCTTCGATGTGCCCCAGCTTCAGCGCCAGCATGGACAGAATCACCGACGCCAGGTTGGTGCGCTGAATTTCGGGGTCGGTAAACGCCGGGCGAGCCAGAAAGTCGTCTTCATCATACAGCCGAATGCACACCCCTTCGGCCACCCGGCCACAGCGCCCCTTGCGCTGGTTGGCGCTGGCCTGGCTGATGGGCTCGATGGGCAGCCGCTGGATCTTGGCACGGTAGCTGTAGCGACTGATACGCACCAGGCCCGGGTCGATGACATAGCGAATTCCCGGTACGGTCAGCGAGGTTTCCGCCACGTTGGTGGCCAGCACGATACGTCGCCCGCGATGGGGGGAGAACACGCGATTTTGCTCTTCGTTGGACAGCCGCGCATAGAGCGGCAAAATGTCGGTGCCTTTCAGGTCGGCACGGCGCAGCGTATCGGCGGTTTCCCGAATGTCACGCTCACCGGGCAGAAACACCAGCACGTCCCGGGGGCCGTGGAGCCAGCCTTTCTGGCGCTCGATGGTCTCGATTTCCTGCACGGCATGAAGAATACCCTCTTGCAGCGTGCGGTCTTCTTCGTCCTCTTCGCTGCGCACCAGCGGGCGATAAAGGACATCCACCGGGTAGGTACGGCCCGAGACTTCGACCACCGGGGCCGGCGCGTCAGGCGTGCCGAAGTGGGCCGCAAAGCGCTCGACGTCGATGGTGGCGGAGGTGATGACCACCTTCAGGTCCGGGCGTTTAGGCAGCAAACGCTTCAGGTAGCCCAGCAGAAAATCGATATTGAGGCTGCGCTCGTGGGCTTCATCGATGATCAGAGTGTCATAGCGCAACAGCAGCGGGTCGTGCTGGGTTTCGGCCAGCAGAATCCCGTCGGTCATCAGTTTGACCAGCGTCGTGGGCGTGCTCTGGTCATTGAACCGTACCTGATAGCCCACCTGCTCACCCAGTGCCACCTCCAGCTCATCGGCAAGCCTGGCTGCCACGCTGCGTGCTGCCAGCCTGCGCGGCTGGGTGTGGCCAATCAGGCCCTGGCGTCCGCGCCCCAGCTCCAGACACATCTTGGGCAACTGGGTGGTTTTACCCGAGCCGGTTTCACCGGCCACGACCACCACCTGGTGCTCCCGAATGGCCGCCAGAATGTCCTCGCGACGCTCGACGACGGGCAACTCACCGGGGTAGTTCAAGGCAACACGCAGAGCTTCCCGCTGGGCCAGCAGCTGCGTGGCCTTTGCCATGTCGCGGCGCAGCTCGTTGACACCACGGTCGACCGGCTTGTTGTCACGCTGCCGTCGCTTCAAGCCCGACACACGCCGGGCCAGGCGCTCACGGTCGCGAAGCATGACATCACCCAGCGATGCGTCGAGTACCGCCAGCAAAGCAGCAGGATCTTGCGGGGATTCAGTGCGAGAAGAGTGCGTGTCGGTGGTCACGTTAGGCTCGGTTTCCATCTCAGAATAAAACGTCGGCCCACTCATGGAGTGGGCCGACCATTGTACCGCTTTCAATCACGTGACGCCTAACGCCAGCCAATATGGCAATGTATCAGGCCTTGTTGGCTTCCTGGTCGCGCAGCTGGCGACGCAACACTTTACCCACATTGGTCTTGGGCAGCTCATCGCGGAATTCAACGTACTTGGGTACTTTGTAGGCGGTCAGCTCCTTTTTGCACCAAGCGCGCAGCGTCTCGGCATCCAGCTGACTGTTTTTCGACACGACGAAGAGCTTGATGGCTTCGCCGGCGTTTTCATCGGCCACCCCGACGGCAGCCACTTCCAGCACGTCGGGATGCGCGGCCACGACGTCTTCCACTTCGTTGGGATAGACGTTGAAACCGGACACCAGAATCATGTCCTTCTTGCGATCAACGATCTTGATATAGCCATCGTCTTGAAGGATGGCGATGTCACCGGTGTGGAACCAGCCCTGCTCATCGATGGAATTACGCGTTTCGTCTTCACGCTGCCAGTAGCCTTTCATGACCTGAGGCCCTTGCACGCACAGCTCCCCTGGCTCACCGAACGGCACGTCGTTGCCCTCGCTGTCCACCACCTTCACCGCCGTACCTGCCACGGGTTTGCCGATGGTGCCCAGTTGAATGGCGTCGTTGGGGTTGAAGCTGACGATGGGAGAGGTCTCTGTCAGCCCGTAGCCCTCGGCAATCGGGCAGCCGGTGGTCTCTTCCCAGCGCTGAGCGGCTGCCTTGGTCAAGGCCATGCCGCCGGAAATGGTCAGCTTGAGTTTCGAGAAGTCGAGCTGGCGGAAATCATCACGGTTGCACAGGGCATTGAACAGCGTGTTCAAACCAATGAAACCGGTGAACGGCAGCCCTTTCAACTCCTTGACGAAGGCTGGCAAGTCACGCGGATTGGTAATCAGCAGCGAGTGGTTGCCGGTTTCCATCAGGAACAGGCAGTTAACGGTAAACGTGTAGATGTGGTACACCGGCAGCGGCGCAATGACCAGCTCTTCACCGTCGGTCAGATGCTCGCCAATGGCCGAGCGAGCCTGCAACATGTTGGCCACCAGGTTGCGGTGCGTCAGCATTGCCCCTTTGGGCATGCCGGTGGTGCCACCGGTGTACTGCAGCGCGGCCAGATCTTCCTGGGTGCGGTCTACCGGGCGATGGGTGAGCGAAGCGCCCTTCTTCAGCGCATCGCGAAAACCAACTGCGCTGGGCAGCGAGTAGGCGGGCACCATTTTCTTGACGTGCTTGACCACGGCATTGATCAGCCAGCGCTTGGGCACGTCATGCAAGTCCCCCAGTTGAGTGACCAGCACGTGCTTGATGTCGGTCTTGTCCAGCACCTTCTCGAGCTTGTCGGCCATGTTGGCCAGAATCAGGATGGCCTTGGCGTTTGAGTCCTTGAACTGATGAGCCATTTCACGCTCGGTGTAGAGCGGGTTGGTATTCACCACCACCAGACCAGCACGCAGTGCGCCGAAGACGGCCACCGGGAACTGCAGTACGTTGGGGAGCTGGATGGCGATCCGATCCCCCGGCTCCAGATCGGTTTCATGCTGCAGCCAGGCGGCGAAATCCGCTGACAAGTGGTCCAGGTCGGCAAAGCTGAGCGTCTTGCCCATGCAGGTAAAGGCTGGCTTCTGGGCGAAGCGCTTCACTGCCGAATGGAATACATCGGTGACCGAGTCGTACTGCTCCAACCCTTCAAGCGCTGGGCCGCGTAAAATGGGGGTGCTGGCGTGTTCGCTCATGGGGAATCTCCGCTATCCGTGTCGATGCTGTACCGACCTTGTTATTGTGGCGAGGCTATCAAGTGGTTCATGAACGCCAACGATATACGACGTCCAGCAGACTGTAAAACGAACGATTGAAACTTGCGTTTCAACTTTAGCTTAAAGCCCGTCGACCCTCACCACCGTTCTGGTCATGCCATTTCTTTAGCATAGTCAGGATTTTGGACCATAACGGGCACGGATTTCTCCCCCACGCCATACCAACAGTTCACCTGGCGCCATACGCTGCCAGGCTTCATTGTGGGTCAGGGGCTCGGTGGCCACCACCGAAACGATATCGTTGGGCGTGGTGTGCTCGACGAAATTGACCGTCATCTCGGCATCCGAGAGCTCCGCCTGCCCAAACGGTGCCCGTCGAGTGATGTGCGCCAGTTTGGTAGAACAGTAGCAATAGAGATAGACACCGTCCGAGAGCAGCAGGTTGAACACCCCCAGCCCGCGCAGCCGTTCGCAGAGCGCATGCAGCCGCTCCCAAAGTGGCTCTGGCGATTCAGGAGGCGAAGGAAAATGGCGCCGCAGCTCGCCCATCAGCCAACAGAAGGCGTGCTCACTGTCGGTACTGCCCACGGGGGTGTAGAGCCCCAGCGGCAGTTGCTGCCAGTCACTCAGTTGACCGTTATGGGCGTAGCACCAGGGCCGCCCCCACATTTCACGAGTAAAAGGGTGCGTATTGGCCAGCCGAACGCCCCCCACGTTGGCCTGACGGATATGGCTGATGACCACGTGCGACTTGATCGGGTAGTCGCATATCAACCGCGCGATAGGCGAATCCACCGAAGGGTGAGGGTCGCGAAACTCGCGATAACCGCCCTCTTCATAGAACGCAATGCCCCAGCCATCGCGGTGGGGCCCCGTACCGCCGCCCCGATGCAGAAAACCCGAAAAGCTGAAGCAGATATCCGTGGGTACATTGGCGCTCATACCCATCAACTCACACATGAAGACGCCTCCCCGGCCAGTTTGGAGATCAACGGATCACCGGCTCACGACGGCGGACAGGATGAGGCTCTTCGACACTCTGACGGCGTGCAGGGGCTTCTTCGACCGGCATCGGACGCCGCCACCACCACAGCGCAATCCCCACGCAGGCGCCCAGCGCAATGCCCAGAATGGCCCACAGCAGGCCATTGCGCAGGCCACTGGCGCTATGTTCGAAAAACGCCACCGCCGCGACCATGGCCGATGGCGCCCAGCCGGTATAGAACTCACCCTCTTCCACCAGCGGCAAGCGGTAATTGGCCGGCATCCACATGACGCCCGCCACGCCCCAGGTAATGACAAGACGAGGCAGGCGCGGCAACCAGGCCAACGCAAAATAGATGGCCAGCACGACCAGCAGCGAAAGTCCGTAATAACTTAGCCACAGCAGTGACATTGAGTCAGCAAACAGCATAATACCCCTCATGTGGGTGGAAGCACCCGACGTTGATTTCCCGTTATGGTACCTGTCAATTTATGAAAGCACAGCCTGGTATGCACGAAGGCTCGCCCGTAGCACGCTATTATCGCGCCGATGACCCTGAATGGCACTGGTTGGAATCTCGTGACGCACCAGACGTTCAACCTTTTTTAGCCGACGCCAACCAGCAGCATGCCGACTGGTTTCGCCCCTTGGCGCCGCTGGCCGACGCCCTCTACCATTCACACTTGGCACGGCGCGAGCTGGCGGTCAAAAGCCTGGCCACGGTATTGGATCACTTCACCTGCTGGAGCGAAACGGGAGCCGACGACGACTACCCCTGCTGGTGGCGACATCCCAACGGCCAGCCCCAGCGTGCCGAGTGCTTTCTGGATGTGCGCGAGCGTGCCGCAGAGCAGCCGTTCTACGACATGGGGGACATGGCCCTCTCCCCCGACGAGCAGTGGCTGGCCTGGACCGAAGACACCCAAGGGGACGAACGCTACACCCTCTGGCTGAAAGCGTTGCCCAGCGGCACTCCCCGCCAGTTGCTCGAAGACATCGGGCCGTCGGTGTGCTGGGCAGAGGACCAGACAACCCATGGCGCGACGCTGCTGTTTACCCGCTTCGACGACACCCAGCGCCCCGATAGCTTGTGGCGACTGTGGGTAGGGCTCAATAGCGACGCCCAGGTAGACACCGACGCTCAGGCTAGCGCACCGACACTGATCCTGCGTGAAGACGACCCGGAGTTCTGGCTGGGCGTTGGCAAGACCCGTTCGCGTCAATGGCTGATCATCGAGAGCGGCTCGAAAGATACCACGGAGGTCCACGCCCTGCCCGCCCACCAACCCGCCGCGAGCCCAGTATGCCTGCATGGGCGCACGAATGGCGTGGAGGTCAGCATCGACCATCGGCCGGGGGCTTTCTACCGGCTACACAATCAGGCAGGGCCACACTTTGCCCTGGATACGCGTGCCGACACGCTGGAAGATACGGGCTGGAAAAGCCTGCTGCCCCCGCGGGAGGACGCCACGCTGGAAGGGGTAGATGCATTCGCCTGGGGGCTGGTCGTGGCCGAACGCAGTCATCAGGAAGCTCAGGTGCGGTTGAGGCAACTGAGCCTGGCCGAAGATGGCCATACGCTCATCGAAGATCACTACCTGGCGCTACCCGACACGCCTGTCTCGCAGCTTCTGGAGGACATGCCCCACTTCGATGCACGCACGCTCCACCTGCGGGAAGAGTCTTTTACCCACCCTCCCCGCTGGTTTGCGCTGAACCTGGACAGCGGTGAGCGCACGCTACTCAAGCAAGTACCGGTACACGGCAGCCTCTCCCCTGAGCAACTGGTCAGCCGACGGATCTGGGCCACCAGCCACGACGGTGAACAGGTGCCCGTTTCCGTGGTCATGCGTGCCGATCTGGTCGGGCAGCCTCTGCCGACGCTGCTATATGGCTACGGCGCCTATGGCGAAGCACTCGACCCCTGGTTTTCGATTGCCAGGCTGGAGCTCCTGGAGCGTGGCGTGGCCTTTGCCGTGGCCCACGTACGCGGCGGCGGCGAGCGCGGCGAACCGTGGTACCTGGCAGGCAAGATGGCCAACAAGGAAAACAGCTTTCATGACTTCCTGGCTGCCCGCGAGGCACTGGTGTCCGAGCAGGTCAGCCAGCCTGAACGGATCGTCGCCTGCGGTGCCAGCGCGGGCGGGCTGCTGGTGGGTACCTGCCTGAACCGGGCACCAGAGGCGTTCTGTGCTGCTGTGCTCGACGTGCCCTTTCTGGATGTACTGCGCACCATGCAGAATCCCGAGCTGCCGTTGACCACCGCCGAGTACACCGAATGGGGCAACCCTGAGAGCAACGACGTCCGCGAGCGGATCGCTGGCTACTCTCCCATGGATAATATTCGCCCTCAGCGCTACCCGGCGCTATGGGTCGAGGGCAGCTGGTTCGATACCCGGGTCAGCTACTGGGAGCCCGCCAAGTTCTATGCCCGTGTGACCCAGGCTCAGCAGGGAAGCGCCCCGATTCTGCTGCACACCGACATGACCAGCGGCCACGGCGGCGCCTCCGGCAGATTCAAGGCTTGGCGCGATGCGGCACGCCAGGATGCCTTCATTCTATGGGCGTTGGGTCTCGTGACAAGGCCTGAATAAAGCCTTCGAAGGCCTGCTCGGCCCCTTGGCGCACACAAGGCCAATCGGGTTCCGGGCAGGCCGCTTCTGCCTGGCGCCATAACGCGGCCCAGGTGTCAGCCGCCAGCGGCGTGGCACCAAAAAAGCGACACGGCACCGAGGAGCCCAACTGTTGGATCACGCAACGCGCGATCACCTCCCCTCCCAACCGAGACCCTTCCAGCACGTACAGCATACCCACCATTTCCGCCTCGTTATGCGGTTCAGGGAATCGCCAGCGGGCAGTCAGTGGCTGACCAAGTGCTTGCAGGTCCTGCTCTAGCAGGGCCGCACGCGTCACCAAAGGATAGCGCCAAGACCATTCGCCAAGCGCCGCCGCCAGCGTTTGCTCCAGTCCTGATATCGCCGGGTAAAGGCGGGTCAGTGCCTGCCCATAGACCTCCAGGCTCAGCCCTGGTCGAAGGAGAGGGCTGAGCACAGGGTGATGATCAACGCGCTGGTGAGCCGTACGCGTCGTGTTCTTGAGCCACTGGGCCAACGTCGTGGCAGCGAAGGGCTCACGCGTCATCTTTACCCCACGGCAAGCTCTTGGCCTGCTGAAGCAAGGCACGCAGTTTCAACAGGTAGAGCCGGGTGCTGGAAGACCAGGGGCGGCTGTGGCCTACCCGCTGCTCCACCCACGCTTCGAAGGAGCGGCGGGGCGACACCGTGCTTTGACCATCACGGTAGTCGACGGGCTTGTCCGGATTCCCACCCCAGGTAACTTCGTACAAATGCTCGACACGGCACAGATACAGATTGACGCGATGATGGGAGTCCAGCGGCAGATCTCCGATCACTGCCACCCCCGCGACCTCACTAAGCGGCATGGATGCACAGTCCCGCTGCAGGCTGTCGCTTAACCAGACATTCGAAGGCTCGCTGACGACCTGTTGGCTAATCGCCTGAATGGCGGCGGGGGTCAGTCCAACGCCGCTCAGGTAGTATTCGTCATCCATCTGCAACAGCACACCATCCACGGCAAACGTCGTCATCAGCCAGGCGCTGAGTTCATCCCAGGCGCTCTCCAGACCACCATGGCGCATCAGGACTGCCTTGGCCTTGTCGAAGTGCCGTTCCATGCCATCGAGTATCTGCAGGCGCCGACGCGCCTTGAAGTCTCGCAAACGCAAGTTGAACGCTTCGCTCACGGCGGCCATCTGCCGAAGCTGACTGACGGTGAGTTGGCGCGGCGTGGCACAGTGGCAGGAAATCAACGCCTCCAGCTCGCCTGACTGAATGATGGGTAGCGAAATGGCGCCTTCCACTCCCATGTTGGCCATGTATTCAAGATGCATGGGCGAAGCGCTGCGCAGATCGACGTAGCCAAGATCAGGCACCGCCCCGGCCGCCAGGGCATGCACGGGCACAGGGGAGGCAGTGGCATCCGGTATGGTACGCCAGGGGTTCTTGAGATAGAGCTGCCGCGCGATATAAGGGATATCGCTGGCCGGGAAGCGAAGCCCTTGATAGCTGCCCTTGATGCCTGGGCGCCGCGCTTCGCAAAGCACTTCACCATCGCCTGCGGGGATGAAACGGTAGTACAGAACACGGTCAAAGCCGCTCATGGTCAACAGTTCGTCCATCAATTGCTGACACTGGGCATTGAGCTCATCGCTGCTATCAGGCACGGCGACAGAGGCACCAATAATCGTCATGGTGTCTCCGTGGGCATCCACTGGATAAAACTCCAACGCCAGGCCCTCCCCGTGCACAGTGGCCACGAGATCGAACTCCTGACGCTCGGTGTGACACTGGCCATAGTGACGCTCGCCCTCCTTCAAGGCAGGCAAGGTCAGCAAGTAGTCCCGAAAATGGGTAGGCAAGCGCTGCCCCAGGCGGCACGTGCCCTGGGCATCGTCCAGTCGCTCGCTGTTGGCGGACAAATGCGTGATGCGGCCTTCGGCATCAACGATGACCAGCACTCCATGGGGCTGTATCGCCCCCGTCAGATGCAATGCCTCTTGTTCACACTGGTGGATGAAACCACGCTCGTCAGTCATTGGGTTAAATCCGATGAGAGAAGTTCAGCCTTGCCATTCACACGTATCAGCTCAGCATAGGCGTCCAGGGCAAGAGGCCGTGAAAGGTAATAACCCTGAACGAAGTCACAGCCATTTTCTACCAGCCAGGCCAACTGCGCGGCCGTCTCGACGCCTTCTCCCACGGTACGGATCCCCAGCGCGCTGGCCATGCCCAGGATGGCCAGCGCAATGGCTTGATCGCTCTCGTCACTTCCGCCCAGGCCATCGACGAAGCTCTTGTCGATTTTCAGCTCCGCCAGTGGCAGACGCTTCAGGTAAGCCAGCGATGAATAGCCCGTTCCAAAATCATCCACCGCCAGTTTGATGCCTGCCTCGCGCAGCTTTTCGATATTGCCCAGCGCCGAGCTGGAGCGATCGACCAGCGTGCTTTCGGTGATCTCTACCTGAATGAGCGTGTGGGGGACGCGGTACTGTTTCAGGCAACCAAACAGATGGGTAATGAAGCGCTCTTCTTGAAAGCTGCGTGCCGAAACATTCATGGCCACGGGCAGCGGCTGCAGCCCTTGCTCGCGCCACTGGGCGATCTGCCTGATCAGCATCAGAGCAACATGGCGATCCAGGTCCAGAATCAGCCCGGTAGCTTCCGCCACGGGAATGAAGTCCACGGGGCTGACAGCGCCCAACACAGGGTCCTGCCAGCGCAGCAGCGCCTCGGCCCCCGCTAATTGGTGGCCATCTTTGCAGGTATATTTGGGTTGATAGACCAGATGCAGGCGCCCGTGCTCCATACCTTCACGCAGGGCCTGCCCAATCGCTACATCGCGCATCAAGCGAGCCTGCAGCTCGGGCTTGAACAGCTCGAAGCGGTCGCGACCATTCTCCTTGGCACGGTACATGGCGGTGTCTGCAGCTTTGGTCAACCCTGCCACGTCATCGCCATCATCAGGGCAGAAGGCCAACCCGATGCTGGACGTCACGAACAGCGTGTGGCGTCGCACATCGAAGGGCTTGGCGATGGCCTCCACGATGCGTTTGGCCACTTGTTCCGCCCCTTCGATGGAGGTTTCCATGAGGATGATGGTGAACTCGTCCCCTCCCAGGCGCGCCACGGTGTCCATATCGCGTACCAGCTCTTTCAGACGACTGGCTACCTGGATCAGCAGCTCGTCGCCCACGTCGTGCCCCAGGGTGTCATTGATACTCTTGAAGTTATCCAGATCCAGAAACATCAAGGCACTAAGCTGGTCACTACGCTTGGCTGCAGCAATGGCGATCTGTAATCGATCCTGAAACAGCGTCCGGTTGGGCAAGCCGGTGAGCGCATCATGGGTGGCCAGGTACTCCGCCTGCCGCTGGGTATCCTTGATGTGGCTGATATCGGAAAACACCGCCACATAAAGGGTTTCTTCGGGCGTCTCGGCCACGATCCGGTTGAGCGTCAACCATTGCGAAAACACCACGCCGTCATGGCGTTTGTTGTAGACTTCACCCTGCCAATAGCCCGTCTGCTGCACGATTTCCCACACCACCTGACAGCCACCCGAGCAGGAATGGTCAGACGGTGTGTTGTCCTCACAGTAGAGCAGTGGCAGTGCGGGGTGACCGACGACCTCGTCTGAACGGTAGCCGGTAATGCGGCTGAAGGCTGCATTGACAGACTGCACCTCACCCTGCGCAGTGATGACGACAATGGCCTCCCCTGCCTGTTCGTAAACCTTGGCCGCCACCTGCATGTCCCGCTCGGCGTACTTGCGAGCCGTGATGTCTTCCGACTCGGTGAGGATCAAATAGGGGTGGCCATGCTCGTCGCGGAGCAACTGGTGAACGCACGTGAGCACGCGAGGATGGCCCTCTTCCGTGGGCAACACATGCTCGGCGCTCACCTTGTTCTGATAACGCAGTGCTTCGAGATCCTTCGCCCATACCGAGCCCGCATAGGTATCCGGAAAAAGTTCGAAAATATTACGCCCGATCAGCTGCTCCTGGGTCAGCCCGAACGATTCCAGAAAGCGTGGGTTGGCAAAGGTATAGCGCCCATTCAAATCCTTGAGGGCAATCATGACCGTGCTGTTTTCCATCAACGCATGGAGCTGGGCCTGGGACTGACGCAGCTTGGCCTGGACATGACTAAGGTCTGTCACGTCCATCAGCGTCACCACCAACAGCTCGACGCTCCCCTCCTGGTTGATGCCAGGGGTCACCAGGCGCTGCAACAGCCTGCCCTCGAGCTCCAGGATACTTTCGATCGGCGATGCCTGCTCACCGACCTCCAGAAGAACATCCTCCAGATCGTTAAGCACGGCAGGCAGCCGCAGCCCGGCCACATGGCGCTGCAAGGCCGTGGGGCGCAAGCTGAAATAACGCGAGGCTGGGGCATTGTAGCGTTTGAGACACAGCTCGCCATCGAACACCAACAGCGGAAAATCGAGCGCGTCATAGAGGTAGGCATACTCATCGTTGAGCTTGGTCAGCTCGCCCGTTTTCACGTTGAGTTCTTCGTTGAGGCTGATCAGCTCTTCGTTGGTGGCCTGCAACTCCTCATTGGCAGCTTCCAGTTCCTCGTTGGTGGCCTGCAGTTCTTCATTGGAGGCTTGCGCCTCTTCGTTCAGCGACTGCATTTCCTCATTTGCCGTGGCCAGCTCTTCGATCAACGACTGCAAGTGCTCTCGCGTGGCTTCAAGCTCGTCTTCCAGGCTGTCAAGGCCATCCAACTCTGGCAGCATGAGCTTGTCCAGCGACGCGTCCGGTGTGCGCTCACTCTCCAACGAGGGTGCCAGTACCACGAGAAGACGATGATCGTCAGCCTGTTCGGTCAGGCCGCGAACACTCAACTGCCACCACTCGCCTTCGAAACGCCGACGCCTACCCATTTGCGTCGCGTGGGTCTTGTGAAACTGATGCAACAGCGACATCAGCTCGCCGCGAAACAGATCACTGACGACATCCTGAATACCGACCTGAGTACGACCAGAAGGGAAGCGCAAAAAGCGTTTGACGTCACCAGCCGTATGCTGGACGTTGCCCTGTGCATCGCATAACACCACCGTGACGCCGACATGCGCCACCAAGGCATCCAGCAGTTGCTGCATGTCTCGATCACGTCGCTTCAAAGGCGATACATGTCGCAGCATCGCCGAGGAGTGCTCTACCACTTCCGCGCTGTTGCCCTGCTTGACGAACAGGCGCTCCCGCCGATCGAGAGGTTTGAACAGCGCTTCGGAATGGGCAATGCTCTCCGAGCGCCCCAAAAACAGCACACCTCGCTCTCGCAAACCGAAATGAAACCGTTGCAGCACTCTTGTCTGCAAATCATTATCGAAATAGATCAGAACATTACGACAAGTAATCAGGTCAAGACGCAGGAAGGGAGGATCATCGACCAGGTTGTGCTTGGCAAACACGATCATGTCACGCAAGGTCTTGCTGACCTCATAGACATGGTCGTGGGCGGTAAAGTAGCGTGACCGCCACTCGTCGGGCAGTGCGGCCAGCGCCGCACCGATGTAGCGACCTCGGCGCGCAATTTCCAGCGCATCGTCATCGATATCCGTGGCAAACAGCTGCACGACCGCCTGACTTTCCAGCTGCCGTTTGGCCTCTGCGACCAGCAAAGCAATGGAGTAGGCTTCCTCGCCTGTGGCACACCCCGCCACCCAGATACGCAGGGGGCCGCTATTGGCTGACTCGACGATGCCTCTGACGGCTTTTTCCACGGCCTCGAAAGCACTGGTATCCCGAAAAAATGCCGTCACCGAGATCAGGATATCGCGACCCAGCTGTTCGAGTTCGGCCGGGTTGCTCTCTACCAGCTCGATGTACTGCTGCATGTCGGACACGTTGCTCGCCACCAGTCGACGACGAATGCGCCGACTCAAGGTTCCTTGCTTGTAGCCCGAAAAATCAAGCTGTCGACGCTCCTTGAGCAGCGTCAACAGACGCTGGGGCACCGAGACTTGATTTCCTTCCAGGCTGGCACACTCCAGGCGGGCAAGCTCTGCCAAACGCCCTCCCATCTCCTCCACATCCAGAATGTAGTCGATGACACCCGCATCGATGGCCGACTGCGGCATGCCGTCGTATTTTGCTGTGTGCGGCGTCTGTACCATGGTGACGCCCCCTGCAGCCAGAATGGCACGCAGCCCAGCCGTCCCATCGGAGCCGGTGCCAGAAAGCACGATGCCCACGGCAGATTCGTGGGCATCGCTGGCTAAAGAGGTAAAGAAATCGTTGATGGAAGGCTTGGGCACGACATGAGGCAACGCGGGCGTGGTGTAAAACACGCCCTCTCTTATCGTCGCATTCATGTTGGCGGGCACCACATAGATGACGCCGGCTTCCGGGCGCTGCTGATGCTCCAGACGCGTCACCCGCAACCGGGTCTCACGCGCAAGAATATCCACCAGCATGCTTTTGTGGGCAGGAGAGACATGCTGCAGCACCACATACGCCAGCGGTAGCGCAGGATCCAGGGGGCGTATCAGCCTGGTAATGGCCTCAAGCCCACCCGCAGAGGCGCCAATACCCACGACAAGCGGTGATACTGGCGCTGGCGTTGCAGCAGTCATGGCGTTCCTTTGAATCATGGTGAGGCGTTTCGACAGTCTACACAGCTTGGCAACAAAGCAATACGTCACCCGCCATTAAACCATTAACGCTATTACTGTTTATCGGCGATGAAGTCCTTTTCGGCAAGTGCCGTTCGAGGCGTTACAGAAAGTGAAGCCACGCTTCCTGCCACCCTCTGTGGCGGGAGGTGAAAGCCACTCACCGCTTCCAACAGGGTGTCTGCGGTATTGGAGAGCTTCTCGGCCATCTCATGGGCATCACTGACCGAACGATTGGAGCGTTCCAGCGCATCATGGATCTCGGTAACACTGTGCTCCAGGGCATCAATACCCTGGTGCTGCTGCTGTAGCGCACTGTCCATGCTACCCAGCCGTCGAGCGACTTCCGCAAACGAGGCCTCCAGCCGATGCGTGGTCGCACTGGCCGCCTGGCTCTGGGTAACGCCATTGGCAGTCTGTCGGGTAATGTCTTCCACATTGCCTCGAATACGCTCAGCGGTTTGTTGCGTATTGCCCGCCAGTTTACGCACCTCACTGGCGACCACCGCAAAGCCCCGGCCTTGCTCACCAGCACGGGCGGCTTCCACCGACGCATTCAAAGCCAGCAGGTTGGTTTGAAAGGTAATGTGGTCGATTTCTGCCAGCATGCTGCTTATGGACTCTGCCTGTTGGGCCAACTGATGCATCATATCCTGCAGGGCATTTACCTGACGGTCGTTCTCCTCCATGGCGGCCTGCGCGTCTTGCGCAAGTCGGCGGACATGCTGAGACTCCATGGCCGTATCGCGGGTGAGGCCCGCCAGTTGGGTGGCATTGGTGGAGATTTTTTCCGTTTGGCTGACATTGCGGGCAATCTGTTCACTCAGCGTATCTTGAGCACAAAACAGCTGCTCACTGAGTTGGGAAGCCGCCTGGGCGGCCGCCTGGGTCTTGTGCAAGCTGCCTGCGACCTGATCACGCATGGTCAACACCGCGGCCACGGCGGGCAAGCGCTGCTGCTGGGGAGTAAAGGTGGTGTCCAGGTGCCCTTTGCCTGCCTTGTGAGCAAAGCGGGTGACATGCAGGCCCTCAGCCACCGTGCGCGACAGCACTTTCGCCAAGTAGCCCAAAATGCCGACCTGCACTACCACCGCACCACCGTGCATCAACAGGCAGGCGACCAGCTCCGCGCCCGAATGATCATGATCGTGACCACTCCCCACCATACCGCTGTAGAGATGCACGTACCCCAGGTGTTGCAACCAGCTGAACGCCGCATGATGCAGTGCTACCACGAGACCACCGAAGGCAATCACCCGCCAGTCGCTGTAGAGAATCAGTGCGGCCAGCAGGATGAAGATGCTGAAATGCGCCTCGATCAGACCGCCACTCTGCTCGATGAGCACGGCCGCCCAGCCCATCATGACCGCCGCTTTGATGAAACCGTTGAAAATGAGCCCAGGCCACTTCCATTGTAACCAGGCGGCCAAGGGTAGCGTGGCCAACGCGTAAGCGATGGCGATCCACAGCGTTTGGGTAAACGACCCAACGATAAGGCACAGAGCGCCGATCAAACCAATAGGCAGCCACATGAGACGGTCGGCATGGGCAATATGACGTGCGAAAAGCTGTCGAGACATGAGTCTCCTTCTGTGGGGACAAGGGTCAGGCGAGGATGAGGGGAGCAGACCGAGGGGGGCGGCCTGATAATCGGACTATAGAAACCTTGTAACACTTTTTCAATACTCTGCTTTACAGATTTGTCACACTTCACCACTATTAGATTACACTGAATTTGCCAAGCCGCTGCTTCACCTCTCCGGCTCTCCCGCAGCATAATAAGACTCACAATACTTCCACCTCCTGCTTCAGAAGACACACACCCAATGGATGTACACAATCGTGAGCTGGCCCTGCAAACAGGGCTGCTGATGCTACTGGCGACCACTGTCATCATCGGCGGGGCCAGCCTGCTGTTCGGTGTCATCCCTCATTTGCCGCAACCCCAGGCACTCGCCATCCTTCCGGATAGCGCACTGGTGATCCTGCTATCCGGACTGGGCCTGAGTGCGGTGATGGCCAATCTTGCCTACTGGCGGCGGGTGACGTCGGTATCACTGCTACTGCTGTGCCTGTATACACTGGCGCATAATCTCCTGGCGGGGACGTCAGGCCTGTCGCTCTTGACGGGACAGCCCCGTTTACCTTCCCAGGCATTGCCGACGCTGACCCTGGCCGCCTTTTGTTTATGGGTTGGCCCTGTTGGCGGCTGGCAACGGCGCATGTGGCAAACCGGCGGCATCCTGCTCTGGGTCATCGGCATCATCACTTTGGCAGACCAGGCGGGGGCCGCACTGCCCCAATGGCTGCCAAGAGCCAGCGCCCTCTTGCCAGGCCTGCTCTGCTTCTCCTTTGGCCTGGCCATGATCATGGTCAGCCGCCACATTCCTCACTTGACCACATCGCTCAGCAAGACCGCCGTCCTGGCCGGGCTTCTGGGCGTCAGCATCAGCATGGCCAGCTGGTTTCTGATCAGTTGGAACCAGCATCAGAGCGTGCGCACCGAGGCGCACCATATCCTGGAGAGTGTCACGACGAGCGTGGAGAGAACGCTGACATCGCGCACACTGGTGCTGAAACGCTTGGCTGAACGATGGCAAGGCGTCTTTATCGATGCGTCTTCTCGTCAACGTGAAGTGGTTCGTTACTGGAATGATTACCCCAGTTTCTTGGCCATGGCCTACCTCGACCCGTCCTCACGAGAAACGTGGCGAAGGGCCCAACAGGGAAATGATCTACTCTGGCTGGATGAGCAACTGACAAAGCCAACGGTGCTGCGCTGGCTGAATCAGCAGCGTGCTCCCGCACAATGGCTGCTTCCCGACGCAGCCAGACCCGATATCGCGCTCCTGGCACTGATGCCTTCCAGCGAGCCACGATTCCAGCTCATCGTCATGATAGATATCGACTTTTTGATCGGTAAAGAAACCACCATCGCAGAACAGGCCTTTGCCCTGAGCATTTCGCATGACAACGGGGAAATGGTCAATTTGCGGGGCCTGGACTCGAACCCTGATCACCATGAAGGCACCCCGCTCAGTGAAGAAATACTGCTCCTACCAGAGGACACAGCTCTCCACCTGAGCCTGTGGCCAAGGGGTTCTGCCAGCTTCGAACTGGGCAATTTCATTGCCGCAGGCGTGGGAATTTCCGGGCTTTTGCTGACCTATCAGCTGGTGCTCAGTTTAGCCCTGATGGCCGCTCGGGCTCAGCGCTCTATCGAACTTACCCAAGCCAAGGAGGCGTTGGAGGACCAGCATCGAATCCAGGCCATGATTGCACGCGACGAGCCGTGCAGCGCAACGCTACTGCAAATATGCCGCCTGCTGGAGCACCAGAATCCTCAGTGGGAGGTCGCCATCTGGCGCCTGGAACCATCGTCAGCACGCCGAATAGAACTGCTTTCGGCCAGCCTCCCCGCCGCGTTGCAGAGCGACCCCAGCCTCAACGAAAGCCTGATGCGCCTGGCGAGCGAGCTGCAATTGCAGCAACGCTCCACCATGGCATGGAGCCTCGACGAGCCGCCTGCAGAAGAGTTTTCCAGGCTGTTATCGGAATATGGCTATCGACGCGCTTCATTGCACCTGCTGGATGGCAGCGATAGCCATGCACTGGGAGCGGTGGTGCTGCTATCGAAGCATGCCAACGTGACCTCACCCGATCCCGGCGCCCAAAGCACCCCTTCGCTACTGGCCAGTGCTCTGCGCCTGATGCGCCTGGCCATCGAGCGCCATAACCACCAGCAAACGCTGCTCTTTCACGCGACCCACGATGCCCTGACGGGGCTGGGCAACCGAGCCCTGTTCGAGGATCGCTTACGTCATGACGTTGCCTTGGCCCAGCGCCACCAGCAGCAGCTTGCGGTACTCTTCATCGACCTGGACGACTTCAAGCCCATCAACGATACCCTGGGTCATGCCGTGGGAGATAAAGTGCTGATTCACGTCGCCAAGCGGCTGGAAGCCATGATTCGCCCCTCCGATACGCTATGTCGACTGGGCGGGGACGAATTTGTCCTGCTGTTACCCGATCTGGTCAACGCAAGGGACGCGGAAGAGGTCGCGGAAAGGCTGCTGGTGGAGTTGGCCAAACCCTATCGCATCGATCGCCACGAGCTGTATCTTTCAGCCAGTATCGGGATCGCCCTGAGCGACGAAACGCTGGAACAGCCTGCCGCGCTGCTGCAGCAAGCCGACATGGCCATGTACAAGGCCAAACAGCAGGGTCGCAATACCCAACAGACCTTTACCCATGATATCAATCACAAGCTGACCCAGCGGGTGACGTTGCGCAACGAGTTGCAGGAGGCCATGGCTCAAGAGCAGTTCGAACTGCATTATCAGCCGCTGTTGACGCGTGATGGGAAGGTACACGGTTTCGAGGCCCTGGTACGTTGGAATCACCCTGTCAAGGGCGCCATTTCCCCTGGATTATTCATCCCCATCGCCGAGGAGACGGGGCAAATCATTGGTTTGAGCGCCTGGGTCATGGAGCGCGCTGCGCGAGACTTCTGCCTGCTGCGCCCCCTGCTCGCCGGGCAGCCGCGCGTGGCCATCAATCTCTCGCCGCTGCAGTTTCATCGGCCAAGCTTCTTGAACACCCTCCGCCAGACCCTCGCAGAAACCGGCCTCCCCCCTGGCGCGCTGGAACTGGAGCTGACCGAGGGAATCCTGATGAACGACACGGAAGCCGCCATCGAGACGCTGAATGCGCTGCGCGAGCTGGGCGTCAGCATCGCCATCGATGACTTTGGCACCGGCTTTTCCAGCCTGAGCTACCTTCGCCACTTGCCCATCGACAAGATCAAGATCGACCGCAGTTTCATCATGAACATCGACCACCACCGCAAGGATGCCGCCGTGGTCCAAGGCATCATCGCGCTGGCACACCACCTGGATCTGACCGTGGTCGCCGAAGGCATCGAAACAGACGCCCAGCAACAGCAGCTGTTGCTGCTGGGCTGCGATGTATTGCAAGGCTATATTTTGGCCAGGCCCATGCCGTTCGACACGCTGAAGTCATGGCTGACAGAACGCCAAGGCTGACAATAAGATAGCCTCCTGACGACTTTTTCCTGCAGGCAGCGCTCAGCGCTGCTTTTTTATGCCGATAATTTTTTATGAAAACATTTTCCAAAAACACTTTTCAAAACGCCTTTCTTTGGGCATACTCGCCCTACGTCTTATAGACCAACGTCTAAAACCATCTCTCCATCAGGAGTCTGTCATGAAATATCAGGAACAATTTCTCACTATCTGGGACACCCCGACCAAGGCCTCCGCACCTCAGCCCAAAGCCGCTCCCCAGGCATCGCGTACCCCGCTGAAAGAGATGTTCTTCACCATCTGGGATAGCGCCAAAAACAAAACCGCCAGCCCACGATAAGGTGAGCCAGCGGTGTCAGCCCTGCCATGGATGGCAGCGCATTGCGTGTTGGTCGGCGGTCAAGACATGGGAATGACCGCAATGATATGCTCTTCGAGATGCCGTTCCGGCACCTCATCCTGCGATACCGCAAAGCCTCTGACGCTTACACCTTTGCGATGCACGCGCTCGGCGTCATTGCTCAACAAGGGATGCCATCCCGCCAACTTGCGCCCTTCGGCCACCCTGCGGTAGCCACAGGTATGCGGCAGCCAGGTAAACTCTTTTACCAGCGCTGGCGTCAGCTGCGTGCAGTCCGGCACGCTGGCAAAGCGATTCTCGTAATCACTGCATTGGCAGCTGTGTAGATCCAACAGGCGGCAAGCAACGTTCAGAATGGCCAATTCCTGAGTGTCATCGTCATGCAGCTTCAATAGGCAGCACTGGCCACAGCCATCGCAGAGCGCTTCCCACTCTGGCGCGGTCAACTCCTCCAACGAGTAGCGCTCCCAGAAGCGCTCACGCAACGTGGTTTCCATGTTCGGTTCTCTCTCGGGTAGGTGCATGATCGCCGACGCCGATCAATGGGCGCTGGTATCGTTGCCGCTGCTGGTCAAGTGCGCCTGACATTCGCGCCACAGCACGCTGAAGTCAGCCTCAAGAAGGGCGTAATCATCGTATAGCCAAGGGACCAGCTCGGCCAAACGGTTCGGGCCTGTCAACCGCTTGCCGATGCCTGCCACGGCCTGACAGGTGAAGTCGAAATCCGCATAGCGGCGCAGCCAGTCCTGCTCGACCAGTACGGGCATCATGGTGGCCAACCGTTGGGGAGCAGGCCTGGCCGACAGCAGCTGATAACAGCGCTCGATGAGCTGATGCTGCCGCTCACCCGCTTGCTGCTGGGCAATGAAGTGATCCCACACCAGGTCGAGGGCAATACCGGCATAGCGGCGCTGCTGCCTAGGCGCGCGTTGACGGGCAGCCAGTACCCGAGGGTGCTGATCCACCCAGGCATCCACACGGCGGTGATGGCGAATGCCGTCCGCCACGCTGGCTGGCCAGCCGGAGAGATCACTGCCCTTGACCCCATCGGCAATCAGGTTGCCATAGAGAAAACCATCGTTGCCGGGGCGTGCCAGCCAGGCATGGGCCAAAAAATTCATTCTGGCATCATCACGAGCGGCTGGCAGATTCAGCGCGGTGCAGGTCCAGCAGGTACGGCTCCTTGGCGGGGGGCATCTGCAGGTAGAACCCCTGCTCTTCAATGGCCGCCATGACATCGCGGGCGGCCACACGTGCCAATGACTTCTCCTCGGTCAGGATCATGGTCAGCACCGGGACGGGCTTGCCGAAAGTCGCCATCAAGGCCTCGGGCACGTCTACCATGCCCTTGCGCTTGTCCACGTAAAGGTACATCTCTTCTTTTCGTGAGCTTCTGAAAATTTCGCAAAGTAGCTTCTCGCTCATTCCGACGCTTCCTCTAAGGCTCGTTGAAGGTCCTGACCCAGACAGACTCCGCGCCAACCGTGCAGTTCATCGAGCGGCTCCCCGGCCATGGCCTGCATGACCAGCGCTTCGATATCACGACGACGAAGCAGCATTTCCGGCGCAATCCCCAAGGCCGCCGCTTTGTCCGCCACGACCTGTTTGATGGCCTTGAAGCGTCGCTTGAAGGGCGGCTGCATGGGGTCAGGCCAACGGGCAGGCAGGGCACTTTCAGCACAGTGTTGCGCCTGCTTCACCCACCCCAGCAAGGCATCGCCCTCTTTCTTGACCAGTGGTGGCTTGACGCCCTCTACCTCTGCCAGTTCATAGCGATTTGCAGGCATTTTTTCGGCCACGGCAAACAGCAGCTTGTCACTGACCAGCCAGTTGCGTGGCAGGTCACGCCGCCGGGTTTCACCTTCTCGCCAGATGGTCATCAGACGATAGGCTTCCAGCTGGCGTGGTGTCAGGCGCCACAGCTGACGCTGGCGGGTGTACCACTGGCCGTCGCTCTCTTCGTCACGACCCGCTTGTTCGATGAGTGATGCACACTCTTCCTCGACCCAGCCAAGCCGCCCTGACTCAGCCAACTGGATGGCCTGGCGCTTCCAGACCTGAAGCAGGTAGGTCACGTCCAGCGCGGCATACTCACATTGAGAAGCGGTCAAAGGCCGCTCCAACCAGTTGGAGCGAGTCTCTTCCTTGGGCAGCGTGTCACCTATCCAGTGCTCCACCAGCTTCTGATACCCCATTCCCGGGTTCTCACCCAGAAACGCTTGCGCCACTTGGGTATCGATCAGCGGCGTCGGAAGCGTTCCTGCCCAGTGCTGAAATACTTCTAAGTCTTCACTGCAAGCATGCAGCAGTTTAGGCACCTGGCTTTGCAGAAGAGCCTTGAAAGCGGGCGTACAAGGGGTCACCAGCGGGTCCACCAGATACGCTTTTTCCCCTGCGGCAAACTGGATCAGTGCAGGCACGGGAAAGAAGGTGTTTTCACGAAAAAACTCGGTATCCAGTGCAATGACCTCTGCACTGGCCACCTGTTGGCAGGCGGCATCCAACGCCTCGGCGCTGTCGATCCATTGATACAAGGAGGAGGTTGAAGAGGACAATTCGGTCTTCCAGGTTGTCACAACCGCCTTGGCGCTTGCGTTTTATCCGACTTAATCGCTAGCAAAAGGCTGACGACCGTTAAAGGCACGACTCAAGGTGCCACCATCCACATACTCGAGCTCCCCCCCCATCGGGACACCGTAGGCGAGGCGAGAAAACGCCACACCGTACTGAGCAAGCTGGGCTGCGATGTAATGCGCCGTCGCCTCGCCTTCTACCGTGGGGTTGGTGGCCAGCACGATCTCGCGAATGTGCCCTTCGGCCACTCGGCTTTCCAATAGCGCCAAGCCCAAGGCATCAGGGCCTACACCGTCCAGCGGTGAAAGGTGACCATGCAGAACGAAGTAGCGACCCTGAAAGCCGCCCGCCTCTTCGATGGCGAGCTGATCCGCTGGCGACTCGACCACGCACAGCAAGCTGTCGTCGCGGCGCGGGCTCTCGCACAAGGCGCATATGTCGGCCTCGGTCAGCGTGCGGCAGTGCTGGCAGTAACCCACATCTTCGATGGCACGCAAGATCACCTCGGCAAGCCGCTGCCCGCCGGGGCGCTCACGCTCCAGAAGGTGCATCGCCATGCGCTGGGCCGTCTTGGGCCCAACGCCAGGCAGCACACGAAACGCATCCATCAACTGCTCTACGAGGGGGGAAAAGCGCATGGATCAGAACGGCATCTTGAAGCCAGGCGGAAGGTTAAGGCCCGCCGTTGCCTCTTCCATTCTGGCTTTCGAGTTGGCTTCTACCTTGCGCACAGCGTCGTTGACGGCTGCAGCCAGCAGGTCTTCCAGCAACTCCTTGTCTTCCTCCATGACGCTTTGGTCGATGGCTACGCTGATCACATCGTGGCGGCCGTTCATGACGACCTTCACCATGCCAGCGCCAGCCTCACCATGCACTTCTGCCTTGGCGACCTCTTCCTGAGCGCGCTGCATTTTTTCCTGCATTTCCTGGGCTTGCTTCATGATGTTGCCCATTCCGCCTTTGAACATGCGGTGATCTCCTGAGTGATATGACTGAAGTGATGGGGTCAAGAGTGCGATGCGGGTTTTACCGTCGACTCAATCAGCGTAGCCCCAAAAGCGTGACGTAACTTCTCAATATTGGGGTCACGATAAAGTAGATCAACCGCTTCGGCATGTCGCTCCTGCTGGAGACGCTCTTCCTGCTGCCGCGGGGTCTCGATTCCCGTGTCCAGCGCCGCTACCTTGAAGTGCACTTTTCTGGGCAGCCCAATCCCGTTCAACGCGCGCTCGATGCGCTGGTTGTGCACCTCAGCCTGCATGGCCGACTGCGATGGGTCCAGACGCAGCACCAGCGTGGCGCCATCATCGCTTTCCACCTGACAGTGTGCCGCGAGGTTACGCGTCAGCCCCCCCAGGCCCAACGCATCAAAGCAGCCCAGCCACCCGGCTTGATCCAACGGGCCTTCCAACGAGGGCGAAGATGACGAGGAAACCATCGACGCTTGATGAATTGGCTCTGGCTCTGGCTCTGGCTCTGGCTCTGGCTCTGGCTCTGGCTCTGGCTCTGGCTCTGGCTCTGGCGAAAGCATGGCGGCCTGATTCACTTCGTCAAGCGACCAGGGGGGCGGCTCCTCTGCTGGCTGTGCCACAGCAACGTTACTTTCTGGCGGGCGACTCTCTGATACGTTTTGGGGCGGCTCAGCAGATACCCGCGCAACAGGTGTTTGCGGCGGTGCAGCCTGCGCAGCGGGCGGCGCAGGCTCAGGCTTTTTTGGCTCGCTCTCAACGGCCGCAGCCTCGGCCGCGGGCTCAGTGACCGGTTCACGACGCAGCGGCAGCGGCACCGTGGGGGGTTTTGGAACCCCCTGCGGGCGAAACACCAGCATCCTCAACAGCGTCATCTCCAGCGCGCTGCGCAAGTCGGGCGCATGCACCATGTCGCCTCTTCCCTGGATACCGATCTGGTAGTAAAGCTGCAGATCTTCGGCGGTAAAGCGCCCGGCAAGCTGCTGAATCTGAGCGCGGTCACCGTGACTGTTATCCACCGCGTCAGGCACCATCTGGGCAACGGCCAGCCGGTGCAAAATGGCGGTCAGCTCATCCAGCACGGCGGCAAAGTCCGGCCCCTGCTCGGCGAGCTGAGCAACCTCCTGCAGCAGCTGTTGAACGTCCACGTTCGCCAGCGCTTCTACCAGCGCCAGTACGTGGCGATGATCCAGCGTACCCAGCATGGCCGCAACATCGCCATGGCGTACCGCCCCCTGACCAAAAGCAATGGCTTGATCGGTCAGGCTCATGGCATCGCGCATCGAGCCCGCAGCGGCTTTGCCCAGCAGCCAAAGCGCACTCTCGTCGTATTCGACACCTTCTTCACCCAGCACGAAGCTCAGGTGTTCGACCACCCGCTCAGGCGGCATGTGCTTCAGAGTGAACTGCAAGCACCGGGAGAGTACGGTGGCAGGCAACTTTTGCGGGTCGGTGGTCGCCAGCAGAAACTTGACGTGGGGCGGGGGTTCTTCCAGTGTCTTCAGCAGCGCATTGAAGCTGCTGGTCGACAACATGTGCACCTCGTCGATCAGGTACACCTTGTAACGTCCTTGGGTAGGCGCGTACTGAACGTTGTCCAGCAGCTCGCGGGTATCTTCGACCTTGGTTCGCGACGCGGCAT
Organism: Vreelandella hamiltonii; assembly: GCF_014651795.1. Classification (NCBI taxonomy): domain Bacteria; kingdom Pseudomonadati; phylum Pseudomonadota; class Gammaproteobacteria; order Oceanospirillales; family Halomonadaceae; genus Vreelandella; species Vreelandella hamiltonii. Next base: position 53,434 of record NZ_BMXO01000020.1, read on the forward strand.
CGACTTCGATCAAGTCGACGAAGCGCCCCTGGTCAATCGCCTCACAGCTGGGGCACTGGCCACAAGGTGTCGACGTGACGCCCTCGTCACCACGGCCTTTGGCCGTGCAGTTGAGGCACTTGGCCAATATCCGTGCCAGGGTGGTCTTGCCGACGCCCCGCGTCCCCGTAAACAGGTAAGCGTGGTGCAAACGCCCCTGATCAAGAGCATTGACCAGGGCGCGTTGGACATGGGCCTGCCCCACAAGCTCGTGAAATGTGCGTGGCCGCCACTTGCGGGCCAGAACTTGATAGCTCATGGAGCAAAACTTCCTTGGGCGCTGTTCTTGGGTTAGGCGTCAGTGCCGTTCTCAGCAGCGCCTGCACGCTGGGCAGCTTCTTTGATCAACTTCTCGAGATCGCCACTCTGGTGCATTTCCATCACGATATCGCATCCGCCGACCAGCTCGCCTTCTACCCACAGCTGCGGGAAGGTGGGCCAGTTAGCAATCTTGGGCAGTTCGGCGCGAATATCAGGGTTATCCAGCACGTTGACGAAAGCGAAACGCTCGCCGCAGCTCATCAGCGCCTGAACGGTCTGTGCAGAAAAGCCACACTGCGGCAGCTGAGGCGTGCCTTTCATGTAGATGAGAATCGGGTTTTCAGTGATTTGACGCTGGATATTGTCAGCCGTGGTGCTCATGGGATGCTCCTCGATAAAAGATGTGGTCTCTTCCAGTGTACGCAATTCGGCCACTGGCTTTAACCCTGCGACCGGGTAATCGTCAGTCTTGATCATGCACGTCAATACCTGAGCAAACGACTCGGTCATATTGCGTGGCGGATATTCTACGCATGCCGCTTGCGTTGCGCATCCCCTGCGGCCTCGCTAGGATGGTGTTTTTGCGCGGAGAGACGTCACCATGGCGACACGCCATTTCCTTACCCTGCTGGATTTGACCCCTGAAGAGCTGGACTATCTGATTCAGCGCGCCATCAAGATCAAGACGGATCTCAAGGCCAACGGACCGGTTTACACGCCGCTGCCCAACCGCACTCTGGCGATGATTTTCGAGAAATCCTCCACGCGAACCCGTGTTTCCTTCGAGACCGGCATGGCCCAGTTTGGTGGTCACGCCCTGTTTTTGTCTCCGCGCGACACCCAACTGGGCCGCGGCGAGCCCATCGAAGACACCGCCCGCGTGCTGGCTGAAATGGTCGACGCGGTGATGATCCGCACCTTCTCCCATGCAGGGCTGGAAGCGTACGCCAGCGCCAGCAGCGTGCCCGTCATCAATGCGCTCAGCGACGACTACCACCCCTGCCAATTGCTGGCAGACGTCATGACCTGGACCGAGCTGCGCGGCAGCGTCAAGGGCAAGACCGCCGTATGGATCGGCGATGGCAACAACATGTGCCACTCGTGGATCAATGCTGCCCGCCAGTTCGGTTTCCACTTGAGAATTTGCTGCCCGGAAGGCTACGAGCCCCGCGACGACATCATGCAAGCCGCCGACGACTGCATCACTCTGTTGCGCGACCCACAGCAAGCCGCTCAAGGCGCTGACCTGATCACCACCGACGTCTGGGCCTCCATGGGCCAAGAGCAGGAACAGGCGAAGCGAGAGGCCGATTTTGCGGGCTTCCAGGTAACGGAAGCGATGCTCGACAGCGCTAACGCGGACGTCCTGTTCTTGCACTGCCTGCCGGCACATCGCGGCGAAGAGATCAGCCACACGCTGCTCGATGACCCGCGCTCGGTGGTCTGGCAAGAGGCAGGCAACCGCCTGCACGCACAAAAAGCCTTGATCGAGTTCCTGCTGCTGGGCAAGGTCGACGGCTAGCCCACAGCGGCGCCCGCTCACTCATGAACGGGCGCCGATTGCAGCGCAGCAATAGAAGGAGTTCAAATGAGAGGCTACATGACAGTCAAAATGACAGGCAAAACAAAAAGCGCCGCGTAAGATACGCGGCGCTTCGAAATCTTGGTGGAGCCTAGCGGGATCGAACCGCTGACCTCAACACTGCCAGTGTTGCGCTCTCCCAGCTGAGCTAAGGCCCCACATGCTGCCATTGCGGCAGCGGTGCGAATATTACTCCAGGGTTTGCGCGAGGTCAAGAGTTAAAGTGAACAAGCATTAACTAATTCTCCTTTGCCAAGAGCTGTGGCACTCTATGTCAACGCAGCGTGCGTATCGCCCCAGTCCACGATAATTACCTGCAGGAGCCAGCCCCTTGATCAACGTTTTAATTGCCGATGATCACCACCTGGTGAGAACCAGCATCGCCCACCTCCTGAACGAAGAGAGCGATATCAAGATCGTGGGTGAAGTGGATGATGGTGAGAACGCAGTCACACAGAGCCGACAACTGAAGCCTGACATCGTATTGATGGACATTCGCATGCCAGGCATTGGCGGCCTGGAAGCGACCCGCCGTATCTACCGCACGCTTTCGGACGTCAAAGTCATCATCCTCACGGCACATCTGGAAGACAGCGTCTTGCGGCGCATGCTCGAAGCAGGGGCGTCAGGCTTTCTCAGCAAGGGTGCCGATGCAACGGAAATGACCGATGCCATTCGCCAGGTCTTTCACGGGCGCCGCTATGTCAGCCAGGAAATCGCCCAGCGGCTGGCACTCTCCCATTTCGACGATGAAGACAACCCTTTCAGCCACCTCTCGCATCGTGAATTGCAAATCGCCCTGATGATCGTCAATTGCCAGCGCGTACAGGATATTTCGGACCGTCTGCACTTGAGCCCCAAAACCGTCAACACCTACCGCTACCGCCTGTTTGACAAGCTCCAGGTAGCCACTGACGTAGAGCTGACCCACCTGGCGTTGCGCCATGGACTGGTCGAGGGCTTTGACGCCATCCTGGGATAGACCTACCATCGCTGCTTCAGCCGACAAGAAGCGCCGTTGATACACCATGCCCTTTGATGCCAAGCAGTTCCTCAGCTCCGTCAGCGCCTCTCCTGGCGTCTATAAAATGCTGGATGAGCAGCAGAATGCGCTCTACGTCGGCAAGGCCAAGCGCCTCAAGTCGCGTCTGGCCAGCTACTTTCGCGGCCAGCTCAATGCCAAGACCCAGGCCATGGTCTCGCGCATTGCCGACATCCAGATCACGGTCACGCGCAGCGAGACCGAAGCGCTGCTGCTGGAACAGACCCTGATCAAGGAGCTACGTCCGCCCTACAACATTCTCCTGCGCGACGACAAATCCTACCCTTTCGTATTCGTGACCGACCGCCACCCCTACCCTGCCCTCGAGTACAAGCGAGCCCGACAGCGGCGCGGTGACGGCCAGTATCTTGGCCCCTACCCCAGCAGCGGCGCAGTCAGAGAAAGCCTGACCCTGATGCAGAAAATCTTTCGTATCCGCAACTGCGAGGATAGCGTCTTCGCCCATCGCTCTCGCCCGTGCCTGCAATACCAGATCGAGCGCTGCAGCGCCCCCTGCGTGGACTACATCTCACAGCCAGAGTACCAGCGGGATGTCGACCATGCCGTCATGTGCCTGGAAGGCAAGAGCGAACATGTGACGCGACTGCTTACCGAAGAGATGGAGGCAGCGAGCCGGGCGCTCAACTTTGAAGAAGCCGCCCGCCTGCGTGACCAGATCCAGCAGTTGCGCCAGATGCAGCAACGCCAGTTCGTCGACAACGAGAATGGCGATGCGGATATTTTCGCGCTGGCTCAACGCCCTGGCGCGCTGGGCATCTCCATCCTCAGCGTACGCGATGGGCGCCTGCTGGGTGCACGACATCACATGCCCAAGAACGACCTGGACCTTTCCCCCGAGGCACTGCTGACCGAAGTGGTCAGCCAATACTATTTTGGTCAGCCCCACAGCGTGCCCAGTGAAGTGATCACCAATCTCCCCCTGGAAGACGGCACACTGATTGCCGACGCGCTTGCCCAGCAGGCAGGCAAAAAAGTCCGTGTGACCCATCAGGTGCGCGGGCACCGCGCCCAGTGGCAGCATCTGGCCATGACCAATGCCGAACAGCAGCTCGCCTCGCAGCTGGCCAACACCACGCAGCTCACCGAACGCTTCACGTCACTGCAGCAAGCGCTGGGGCTACCCTCACTACCGGAGCGCCTGGAGTGCTTCGACATCAGCCACAGCCAGGGCGAGGCTACCGTGGCTTCCTGCGTGGTGTTCGACCACCAAGGGCCACGCAAGAGCGACTACCGCCACTTTCGCATCGAAGGCGTGGCCGCAGGCGACGACTACGCCGCCATGCAACAGGCACTCACGCGACGCCTCAAACGCGTCAAAAGTGGCGAAGCCATTGCGCCTGACGTGCTGATCGTGGATGGCGGCAAGGGCCAATTGAACATGGCCCGGCAAGTGCTGACCGACCTGCAGGTGCCAGGCATCGTCCTGCTGGGCGTGGCCAAAGGCACTACCCGCAAGGCCGGGCTCGAAACCCTGTTTCTGGAAAGTAGCGACAACCCGCTGGTACTGGCACCAGCCTCTCCCGCCCTGCACCTCGTTCAGCATATTCGCGATGAATCGCACCGCTTCGCCATCGCGGGGCACCGAGCAGCACGCGACAAGGCGCGACGCACCTCTACCCTGCAGGACATTCCCGGCATCGGCCCCAAGCGGCGCCGCGAATTGCTCAAGTTTTTTGGCGGCCTGCAGGGCGTGCAAAAGGCCAGCCGTGACGAACTCACTCGGGTACCGGGCATCAGCGCCGCCCTAGCGGAGACGATTTATGTCACTCTGAACGGATAAAGCGGTGGTTAACATGGATGCAATGCGCCAAGGGGGATAGAATGACCAGGCACATTACATTCCGACTTTCATGATTCTCCGGCAAGGATCGCGCCCTGCGATGAATATACCCAACATACTGACACTGGCACGAATCGCGTTCATCCCACTTCTGGTAGTGCTCTTTTACCTGCCCTTTGGCTGGAGCATGCCGATGGCGGCCGGGCTGTTTGCCCTGGCATCGGTGACGGACTGGCTGGACGGCTATCTTGCCCGCCGCTGGAACCAATCGACACCGTTTGGCGCATTTCTGGACCCGGTAGCCGACAAGCTGATGGTCGCAGTGGCACTGGCGCTGCTCATCGAGCGCTTCGACACGCTGGTATTGACGCTCCCCGCTCTGGTCATCATCGGTCGAGAAATCGTCATTTCCGCCCTTCGGGAGTGGATGGCTGAAATGGGCAAACGCGGCATGGTGGCCGTGTCGTGGATCGGCAAGCTCAAGACCACGCTGCAGATGGTCGCCATTCTCGTCTTGCTCGCCTTCCCACCCGGACACGGCGTTGCACTGCTGGGCGCGGTCATACTGTATGCAGCAGCGACCCTGACCCTGTGGTCCATGATCCAGTACCTGCGCGCCGCCTGGCCGCACCTCAGTCGTTCGATGTAGGCAGGGTAAGCTCGCTTTTTTAAGCACTTAACGAATTGATTGATTGACAATCGCTGGGCGATGCGTATAATTCGCCCTCGAGTCAAGCGGGAATAGCTCAGTGGTAGAGCATCGCCTTGCCAAGGCGAGGGTCGGGAGTTCGAATCTCCTTTCCCGCTCCAATTTGGTTCAATCCAATGACTTGTCAGGCTGGATGGCAGAGTGGTTATGCAGCGGACTGCAACTCCGTGTACGCCGGTTCGATTCCGACTCCAGCCTCCATTTCCCAGTGTATCGATCTCTTCGACACACTGCCCGGATGGCGAAATTGGTAGACGCAAGAGACTTAAAATCTCTCGGAGGTAACTCCGTGCCGGTTCAAGTCCGGCTCCGGGCACCAATATGAAAGACGACGACGCTGCGAGATCATCTGATCGACGCGGCTTTTTTTGTGTCTGGCCACCGCCTACCATCTCTTCCTGTTGTCGATGCATCGCCCGACACCCTCAGTCGCGCTATGATGCCGAGCGAACGATGGCGACGCTAGCCACCCACTTGTACTTGTAAGTCATGGAGGAGCGGGCCCAATGAGCACGTCAACATCCGACATCGTCATTATTGGTGGGGGCGTCGCCGGCTTGACGCTGGCACTGGAAGTGGCCGATCAACGCTCGGTGCTGCTGGTGCGCCCTGCCCAGGACGACAAAGGGGCCAGCCGCTGGGCCCAGGGCGGGATTGCTGCCGTCCTGTCACCCGACGACCAGCTCGAAGACCATGTCCAGGACACGCTCATTGCCGGGGACGGCCTGTGCGATGAAGTGGCCGTACGCTTTACGGTCGACCACGGCCCCCAGGCCATTCAGTGGCTCATCGACAATGGCGTGCCGTTCACCCCAGACCCTGACCCCAGCGCCCGCTACCCCTTTCACCTCACCCGAGAGGGCGGCCATAACGCAAGACGCATCATCCATGCCGACGATGCCACAGGGCGCGCCGTGGTCGATACGCTGCTGGATAAAGTCGCTGCCCACCCCAACATCACCCAGCGCAGCGACCTGACCATTCTGCACCTGCTCCAGAACGCCTCTGGCCACTGCCTGGGCGCACTGGGCATCGACAGCGGCGGCAATCTTCACCACCTGCTGGCTACGCATACCGTACTGGCAACGGGCGGCGCCAGCGGCCTGTATCGCCATACGACGACCCCCGCCCCCAGCAGCGGAGAAGGCATGATGATGGCCGCCGAGCTGGGCGCCACCCTGTGCAACCTGGAGTTTCAGCAGTTTCACCCCACCTGCCTGTTCGACCCCAACGGCCCTGCGTTTCTGATCAGCGAAGCCGTGCGAGGAGAAGGTGGCCACCTGCTGAACGAGGCGGGAGAGCGCTTCATGCTGGCGCTGGATGCGCGTGCCGAACTGGCGCCCCGTGACATCGTGGCCCGCGCCATCGATGCCAACATTCAGCAAGGGACGCTGGGGCATGTCTGGCTCGACGTGCGCCACCTGGGCGACACCAACCTACGCCACCACTTCCCGACTATTCTGGCCCACTGCGCCTCACGGGGCATCGACATCACCCGGGAACCCATCCCCGTCGTACCCGCCGCCCACTACAGCTGCGGCGGCATTGCCACCAACAGCGCAGGCGCAACCGACGTGCCTAACCTTTACGCCATCGGCGAGACCGCCTATACCGGCTTGCATGGCGCCAATCGCATGGCCAGCAACTCCCTGCTGGAGTGCCTGGTCTACGCCCGCAGCTGCGCCCTGCATCTGCTCAGCCAGCCGCAGACGGCGCCTTGCCAACTATCTGAAGCGCTGGCTGACAGGCCCTTTGATGCACACATCAAGGTGGACCGGAACGCCCTCGACGAGCTGCGCCACGCCATGCGCAGCGTGATGAGCCAGCATGTTTCCATCGTGCGCAGCGAGCAGGGCTTGAACAGCGCTTATGCGGCGCTGGAGAACATGGCGCAGAACCTGAAAGCACTGGATCCTGAGCGGCAGCACCCCGACAGCCTTCAGCTTGGCCAGGCACTGGCCCTGGCACAGTTGACCACCCTGGCAGCCCTGCAACGCCATGAGTCACGCGGCCTGCATTACTCCACCGATTGGCCCTCGGCCCAGCCAGACAGCCAACCTTCCCGACTGACGCTGGACGACCTGCCCAACGCCAGGCGCTAACGACCGGGACGGTGCAGGCAGCGGCGCAGCTGGCGCTGCTCTGAGGCAGGCAGGCTGTCAGGCCATATCCAGATACGCTGGCTGCCGACACGCAGCCCCACCAACCAGGGCCCCAAATAGTCACAGCACACAGGCTGCTCGGGGCCCAGTTCACCAGTAGGCAACAACCAGCTTGCCGCCCAGTGTTGCCCTGTATGCACGAGCTGCAATGTTCCTGCCGGCTGACGGCAGCGGCTGCCCCACCACACCACCAACCCCACCACCAAGGCCACCCCGATCCAAGCAGCGCTGACGAGGAGCATCAGCAACGTCATGCAGCCCATCAACAATGCTGCATGAACGCCGCTGGCCACGTTAGAGCGTACGATAGGCAGCGTTATCGGTGGTTTCTGCATGCTCGACGATCATTTGGACCAATTGACGCAACTCCGGGTCTTCCGGCCACTCGCGGTGCATCAGCCAGACGAACAGATCCTGATCTTCCTCTTCGATCAACCTTTGATAGGTCAGTTGCTGCTCATGGCTGAGCGACTCGAAGCGTGCCTCCAGAAACGGAATCAACAGCAAGTCCAACTCCCACATGCCACGACGGGAGTGCCAATAGAGCCGCTTGCGCAGCACAGCTGCTGGGGATGTATCGTCGTTCAACGCCACTTCTCCACGTAAAGGGAATGAAAAGGCAGTATACCGGAGCGACAGGGTCGCGCCAGCGCCCGGCTTCGCCTATGCTGTTACTCAGCCTTGAGCTCACCAAGCTAGTACCTTGTTTTATCTGAATTGTTTTATGCCGTTTGGCGAAGTATGCTGATTTCGATGGTATCGAGGTCGCATGCGCAAGAACGGCCTTTAACGTTTGCAGGGAGCCAACCGATGACCAAGTCTGAACTAATCGAACAAATCGCGATGCGTCAACCGGAGCTATCCGCCAAGGAAGTCGAAACGGCAGTGCGTATCATCCTGGATGATATGACCGATGCCTTGTCCAGCGGCGGGCGAGTAGAAATACGGGGCTTTGGCAGCTTTTCACTTCACTACCGCGAGCCACGCACCGGCAGAAACCCCAAGACGGGCGACCCGGTGGAACTGGACGGCAAATATGTCCCCCACTTCAAGCCCGGCAAAGAGCTGCGGGAACAGGTAGACGCCAGTCGAGCGCTGGGCTATTGAGCCTGAGCAAACGCCCCCTTCGACGTTCTTCGGGATGACGTCACGCTTAGACTCAGACACAATAGCACTACCGCGAACGCCACTAACCAGGAAACACACATGCGTTGGATCAAAGGGCTGATTCTGGCCATCATTCTACTGATAGTGCTGCTGGTCGGCATTCTTTTTGCCGTCAACAACCAGCAGACCATTGCCTTGAACCTGATCTGGACAGAGCTGCCTGCCGTCTCGCTGTCGGTCTGGCTGCTGGCAACGCTGACGCTGGGCGTGGTAGTCGGCATGATCGCCATGCTGGGCGTGTACGTACGCCTGAGAGCCAAGCTGGTGCGCAGCGAACGCCACAACAAGCAACAGCGCAAGGAGCTCGACCGCCTCCGCACCCAGGAGTTCAAGGAACTGGCATAAATGCAAGATGCCGTGCTGCTGGGCGTGCTGCTGACCGCCATTGTGCTGGGCTTTGCGCTTGGGGTCAGACATGCGACCAGGCGCCAGCGGCAGGTCCCTTTGTCACGCCCACCCGATCTATCTCGAGAGTACTTCGTCGGGTTGAACTATCTGCTCAACGAGCAGCCCGACGAAGCCATCAACACCTTCATTCATGCCCTCGACATCAATAGCGAGACGGCAGAAACACATATTGCCCTGGGCAAGCTGTTTCGCGCTCGCGGTGAAGCCGACAAGGCCGTCAGTATTCATCAAAACCTGCTGGCCCGCCCCGCCCTGTCGGCAGAGACCAACGAACACGTTCAACTGGAGCTGGCGCGAGATTTCATCGCTCTGGGCGTGCATGATCGCGCCCAGCGGCTGCTGCGCAGCGTGCTCGAACACTCGAGCAGCGAGCCTATGTGCCTGGAAGCGCGCCGACTGCTGATCGACCTGCTGGAAAGAGAAAACGACTGGCATGAAGCGCTGGAGACCGCCCAGCCCCTGATGAAGCTGCAACCTGCCATGCGCCGACCCGCCGCCCACTGGCTGTGCGAACTGGCAGAACAGGAGATCGCCCAGGCAAGCCGCCCGCTGGCTCGCAAACATCTGAAAAAAGCGCTGCAGTTCGATGAGCGCTGCGTCAGAGCTACCCTGCTGTTGGCCGAACTCGATATGGAAAACGGCCATCATGACAAGGCCATCGAGCGGCTCGACCATATACTTCAACAGGATATCGCCCACATCCCCACCATGCTGCCGGTCCTGCAACGGGCCTATACCCGCAACGATGACCTGGACGGCCTGGAAAACCACCTGTATCGGCTGCTGGGGCAAGCCCCCTACACCAGCGTCATGATTACCCTGGGGGCCCTGATCCACCAGCGAGAAGGAGTCGACAACGCCATCGAGCGGATCGGCACGTGGTTACGAGAAGCGCCGAGCCTGGGTGGCCTCGACTACCTGGTGGATCTTTATCTCGAAAGCGAGAAACTGTCAGGCAAAGCTTCTCCCGACACACGCTTGCTGCTGCTCAAGCACCACACTGACCAGCTGCTGTCCGACCGACATCGTCACCGCTGCCGCCGCTGCGGCTTCAACAGCGACAGCCTGAGCTGGCAGTGCCCCAGCTGCCGACGCTGGGGCACCATCAAGCCCGTCACGGGCGTTCAGGGCGAATAGCCGCTCGCATCCAGCCTCAGACGCTCGCCAGCTCGCTTTCGATAGCGACCAATGCCGCCATCGGGTCTTCTGCCTGAGTGACCGGCCTGCCGATGACCAGATGAGTGCTACCGGCCTGCATGGCTTCTGCAGGTGTCATGATCCGCTGCTGGTCATTGGCTGCGGCGAAATGGGGACGAATTCCCGGCGTCACCTTGAGGAAGCCATCACCATACCGAGCCTTCAGAGGTGCCGCCTCGTGGGCAGAACACACCACTCCCGCCAAACCACTGGCATGCGTCAACGCCGCGAGACGATCCACCTGGGCATCGATCCCGCCGCTCACGCCGGCGCTGGCCAAATCCTCTTCCTGCATGCTGGTCAACACGGTGACGGCTATCAAGTGCGTCTTCAAACGATGCTCCGCCAGCCGCTGGGCCGCGGCCTCCATCATCTTGCGCCCACCGGAGGCATGAACATTGACCATCCACACACCCTGCTCTGCCGCCGCCTGCACCGCACTGGCGGTGGTGTTGGGAATGTCGTGAAACTTGAGGTCCAGGAATACCTCGAAGCCCCGACCATGCAATGCCTCCAGTACTGCTGGGCCGCTGCGCGTGAACAGCTCCTTGCCGACCTTCACACGGCAACGCGCCGGGTCGAGCTGGTCAGCCATGCACAGGGCCGCGTCAAGCGAAGGGTAATCAAGGGCAATGATGATAGGTGAGTCGGTGGACACGCGCTTACTCCGTGCTCGTTAGATCAACAATGGAAAGGTTCATGTCTGTCACGAACCCGTTCAATGGGCGACGGTCTGCCACCCTGCTAGTGTAACAGCCCTCGTCACGCGGCTGTGTAAGCGATTACCGACATCCCTCATGGCAAACGGATTACAAAAACTGTCGGCAATGGCTTACAGCGCGAGGCGCGCCAAAAGATTAAGTTGACTAAGGACGCAAGCAATTCGGTCATGCTGGCGATCAAGGAGGCTTGGCTCTTGGCGAGCCGAGCGACGAACCAACACCGATGAGGTACTTCACATGCAGAAAACGTTCAAGGGATTTGTAGCCGCACTCGTGATGTCACTGTGCCTGGGCTTGTCCAGCGCCGCGCTGGCCCAGGCAATCGCCCCCATCAATGTCAATAGTGCCGACGCCGAGCTGCTGGCGGAACTGCCGGGCATTGGCCCCAGCCGGGCGGCCGCCATCATCGAGGAGCGTGAAACCAACGGCGCTTTCGAGAGCGCTGACGACCTGACACGGGTCAGCGGCATTGGTCCGGCCACCGTTGACCGGATGCGCGACCAGGTCGTGGTAGAGGATTAATCACATCACACGCGACACCATGACCACCCCGCCCGTCACGGCAAGCCTTGCGCCTATACCGTGACGGGCACCACTCAGCAAGTGGCCACCAGGGTGGTCAAAGCAGTGCCTGCCGTCGATTACAGCACATCACCCGGCACGCGCACTCGCCCTTCCATCAATACCCGAGCACTGCGGCTCATGATCGCCTGATCGATTTGCCAGCGTTCCTCCACCAGGCTGGCCTTAGCGCCTACCCTGAGCGTGCCGGAGGGGTGGCCAAAAGTGACCGACTCCCGTTCGCTGCCGCCTGCTGCCAGGTTCACCAGTGTCCCCGGAATGGCCGCTGCCGCGGCAATGGCCACGGCCGCAGTGCCCATCATGGCGTGATGCAACTTGCCCATGGAGAGCGCCCTGACCAACAGATCGATCGACTCGGCCTCGACCCGCTGCCCACTGGAAGACGTATAGCCAGCCGGTGGTGCCACGAACGCCACCTTGGGCGTGTGCTGACGGCTGGCGGCCTCGTCCACATGGGTAATCAACCCCATCTTGACGGCCCCATAGGCACGTATTCTTTCGAACCTGGCCAGTGCATCCGGGTCGCCGTTGATCGCCTCTTGCAGCTCACAGCCGCTGTAACCCAGTGCTTGCGCATCGATGAACACGGTAGGAATACCCGCATTGATCAGCGTCGCCTTGAGCACTCCGATGCCGGGCACCTCCAGCTCATCCACCGGCTGCCCCGTGGGGAAGATCGCCCCCTCACCGTCGGCAGGATCCAGAAACGCCACCGGAATCTCGGCAGCAGGAAAGGTGACGCCATCCAGCTCGAAGTCTCCGGTTTCCTGAACGGCGCCGTGGCTGATCGGCACCTGAGAAACGATGGTTTTCTGTATGTTGACCTGCCAGATACGCACTTCCACGACGCCGTTTTCAGGCACCCGCGCGGGGTCGACCAGCCCATTGGCCACGGCATAGGGGCCCACCGCCGCAGACAAGTTGCCGCAGTTGCCGCTCCAGTCCACGAAAGGCTTGTCGATGGACACCTGCCCAAACAGGTAATCCACATCATGCTCCGGGGAAGTACTTTTCGAGAGAATCACCGCCTTGCTGGTGCTGGACGTGGCACCGCCCATCCCATCGATCTGTTTTTCATAGGGGTCGGGGCTACCCATCACCCGCAACAGCAGCCTGTCTCGCGCCTCACCCGGCTGCTGCGCAGCGGGAGGCAGGTCACTGAGGGTGAAAAACACCCCTTTGCTGGTGCCACCTCGCATGTAGGTGGCGGGAATACTCATCTGCGCTGCGTGCGCCATGGTCACTCTCCTGACAACGGCCTGACACGCGTCAGGCCGTCGATGTTCACTCGTTGGGCTTTCCCTTCCGGTGCTACGCTGGGACAACGCGGCTAGACAGCGGCGCTGGATTCCAGAAAATCCTGCGCAAAGCGCTGCAGCACACCACCGGCGGAGTAGATGGTGACCTCCTCGGCGGTGTCCAGACGGCACACCACCGGCACACGCTCCACAGCTCCCTGCTGGCGATGGATCACCAGCGTCAGCAGGGCTCTGGGTGCAGGCGTTCCTTCCACGTCGTAGATTTCGGTGCCATCCAGCGCCAGCGTTTTCCGAGTCGTGCCCTCCTCGAATTGCAGCGGCATCACGCCCATACCCACCAGATTGGTGCGGTGGATACGTTCAAAGCCTTCTGCCACGATCGCTTCGACCCCGGCCAGAGCCACGCCCTTGGCCGCCCAGTCTCGAGACGACCCCTGGCCATAGTCGGCACCCGCGATGATGATCAGCGGCTGTTTGCGCGCCATATAGGTTTCGATGGCTTCCCACATGCGGGTCACGGTGCCTTCCGGCTCGATACGCGCCAGCGAGCCTTGCATGACCTTGCCCTGCTCGTCGTGCACCATCTCATTGAAGAGCTTGGGATTGGCCAGGGTGGCCCGCTGGGCGGTCAGGTGGTCTCCGCGGTGGGTGGCGTAGGAGTTGAAGTCCTCCTCCGGCAAACCCATGGCATGCAGATACTCGCCAGCGGCGCTGTCCATGAGAATGGCATTGGACGGCGACAGGTGGTCCGTGGTGATGTTGTCCGGCAGGATGGCCAGCGGGCGCATGCCTTTCAGCCCTCGCTCTTTCGCCATGTTGCCTTCCCAATAGGGCGGGCGGCGAATGTAGGTACTCTGGGGCCGCCATTCGTAGAGCGGGCTTACCTGAGTACGCGCACTTTTATCCAGATCGAACATCGGGATATAGGTTTGGCGGAACTGCTCCGGCTTCACCGACGCCTTGACGATGGCATCGATTTCGCTGTCTTCCGGCCAGATGTCCTTGAGGGTGACCGGATTGCCCTGGGCGTCGTGACCCAGCACGTCCTGTTCGATATCGAAACGGATGGTGCCCGCAATGGCATAGGCCACCACCAGTGGCGGCGAGGCCAGAAACGCCTGTTTGGCATAAGGGTGGATACGCCCATCGAAGTTGCGGTTACCCGACAGCACCGCCGTGGCATAGAGATCGCGACGAATGATCTCCTCCTGGATACTCGGCTCCAATGCACCGGACATGCCGTTGCAGGTAGTGCAGGCGTATGCCACGACGCCGAAGCCCAGCGCTTCCAGCTCGCCCATCAGATCGGCTTCTTCCAGGTACATCTTGACCGTCTTCGACCCCGGAGCCAGCGAGGTCTTGACCCACGGCTTGCGGGTCAGGCCAAGGCGGTTGGCGTTTCGGGCAATCAGGCCTGCCGCCACCATGTTGCGTGGATTGGACGTATTGGTGCAGCTGGTGATGGCTGCAATGATCACCGCCCCATCGGGCATCCTGCCTGCTGCCTCCTCTTCCCGCGCCTTGTCCAGCCCGACGGCAATGCCGCGCTTGGCAAGCTCCGTGGTAGGCAGGTGGGCATGAGGGTTGGAAGGCCCCGCCAGGGTACGCGTCACGCTGGACAGGTCAAAGCGCAGGATGCGCTCGTAGACTACCTGCGTCAGGTCATCGGCCCAGAGCCCGGTATGCTGGGCGTAGGCCTTCACCAGGGCTACCTGCTCATCGTCACGGCCGGTCAGCTTGAGGTAGTCGATGGTCTGGTCGTCGATATAGAACATCGCCGCCGTGGCGCCGTACTCCGGGGTCATGTTGGAGATGGTCGCCCGATCCCCCACCGACAGTGCGTCGGCACCTTCCCCGAAGAACTCCAGATAGGCGCCGACCACGCGCTCGCGGCGCAGAAACTCGGTAATCGCCAGCACCATGTCGGTGCCAGTGATACCGGGCTGCAGCTTACCCGTCAGCTCGACACCCACGATATCGGGCAAGCGCATCATGGAGGCGCGGCCCAGCATCACGCTCTCGGCTTCCAGCCCCCCGACCCCCACGGAGATCACGCCCAGCGCGTCCACCATGGGCGTGTGGCTGTCGGTGCCCACGCAGGTGTCCGGGTAGGCCACCTGCACGCCCTGCTCATCCGGGCGGCACTGCACCACCGGAGACATCTTTTCCAGGTTGATCTGGTGCATGATGCCGTTGCCGGGAGGAATCACGTCGACGTTCTCGAACGCCAGCTTGGTCCAGTTGATGAAGTGAAAGCGGTCGTCGTTACGCCGATCTTCCACCTGACGATTCTTCTCGAAGGCGTCCTTCTCGAAACCGGCGTGCTCCACAGCCAGCGAATGGTCGACGATCAGCTGCGTCGGTACCACCGGGTTCACCTTGGCAGGGTCACCGCCCTTCTCCGCAATGGCGTCGCGCAGCCCG
The DNA here is from genome assembly GCF_014651795.1 of Vreelandella hamiltonii. Taxonomy (NCBI): domain Bacteria; kingdom Pseudomonadati; phylum Pseudomonadota; class Gammaproteobacteria; order Oceanospirillales; family Halomonadaceae; genus Vreelandella; species Vreelandella hamiltonii. Next base: position 68,789 of record NZ_BMXO01000020.1, read on the forward strand.
GCCAGGTCGACCAGCGCGGTCTGGCCCAGGATGTCGTGGCACACCACCCGGGCCGGGTACCAGGGAAAGTCCAGCTCCTGCTTGCGCTCGATCAGTTGCTTGAGGGCGTCGGTCAGCAGCGCCGGATCACAGCGCCGAACCAGCTGCTCGGCCAGCACCCGAGACGTATAGGGCAACTGGGCATAGGCACCGGGCTGGATCTCCTCGACGGCCTGACGCGTATCGAAAAAGTCCACTGGTGCGCCCGCCACCGACACATTCGGCAGCGGCTTGCGATAATTCGTGTTCATGATGCCTCTCACTTGGTCACAGAGCCAAACGCCTAGTCACGGGCTTCAATGGGCACCCATTCGCTCTTCTCCGGGCCGATGTAGTCGGCGCTGGGGCGAATAATGCGGTTATTGGCACGCTGCTCGAATACGTGGGCGGCCCAGCCGGTCAGCCGCGACATGACGAAGATGGGCGTGAACAGTTTGGTCGGAATATCCATGAAGTGGTATGCGCTGGCGTGGAAGAAATCGGCATTGCAGAACAGTTTCTTCTCCCGCCACATGACCTCTTCGCAACGTACCGATACCGGGTAGAGCACGGTGTCGCCGACGTCGTCCGCCAGCTTCTTCGACCACTCCTTGATGATCGCATTGCGCGGGTCGGACTCACGGTAGATGGCATGACCAAAGCCCATGATCTTCTCTTTGCGCTCCAGCATGCCGAGCATCTCTCGCTCGGCTTCTTCGGGCGAGCGCCAGTGCTCGATCATCGCCATGGCCGCCTCGTTGGCGCCACCGTGCAGCGGACCGCGCAGGGAGCCAATCGCCCCGGTGACACAGGAGTGCATATCCGACAGCGTCGAGGCACACACCCGTGCGGTGAACGTGGAGGCATTGAATTCGTGCTCGGCATAGAGAATCAGCGAGACGTTCATGACCCGAGCATGCAGCTCGGAAGCGGGCTCACCACGCAGCATGTGCAGAAAGTGACCGCCCACCGAGTCATCGTCGGTCTGGGTGTCGATGCGCACGCCGTCGTGGCTGAAGCGGTACCAGTAGCAGATGATCGACGGCAGCACCGCCAGCAGCCGATCCGCCACGTCCTGTTGCTGATCGAAGCTCTCTTCGGTTTCCAGATTGCCCAGCATGGAGGCACCGGTACGCATCACATCCATGGGATGGGCGTCCTTCGGAATCTGCTCGAGCACCGTCTTCAGGGCCTCGGGCAGCCCACGCAGACCTTTCAGCTTGGTGATGTAGTGATCGAGCTCCGCCTGATTGGGCAGCTTGCCCTTGAGCAGCAGGTACGCTACTTCTTCGAACCTGGCTTTCTCAGCCAGCTCCTTGATGTCGAAGCCGCGATAGGTCAAGCCGGAACCGGTTTTACCCACGGTACACAGCGCCGTCGAGCCGGCACTCTGCCCACGTAATCCTGCACCTGCTAGCGGTTTATCAGCCATGGTAGTCTCCTGACGTACTCAGTATTGTCACTGTTATTAGATGTGTTGCCTGCGCACTCAAGCGTCTTTTTGTTCGGCGAACAGCGCATCGAGCTTCTGTTCGAAATCGTGGTAATTCAAGAAATCGTACAGCTCATCGCGGGTCTGCATGGTGTCGACCACCTCGCGCTGATGGCCATGCTCCAGAATGCTCTGGTAAACCTTCAGGGCCGCCGCGTTCATGGCGCGGAAAGCCGACAGCGGATAGAGCACCATCCGGCAGCCGACGCCCCCCAGCTCCTGCTGGCTGAACAGCGGCGTGGCGCCAAACTCGGTGATATTGGCCAGAATCGGCGCATTGACGCGCTGGCAGAAGGCGCGATAGTCGTCGAGGGTATGCACGGCCTCGGCGAAGATGGCGTCGGCTCCTGCTTCCACACAGGCGTTGGCGCGCTCGATGGCGGCATCGAGCCCCTCCTTCTGGAAGGCATCGGTGCGTGCAATGAGGTAGAAATCCGGATCCAGCTTGGCATCGGCCGCAGCCTTGATGCGGTCCACCATCTCCTGCTGGGAAACGATCGCCTTGTTGGGGCGATGACCGCAGCGCTTCTGAGCGACCTGATCTTCCAGATGCACTGCGGCGACTCCGGCGCGCTGCATCTCTTTCACGGTGCGCGCAATGTTGAACGCGCCGCCCCAGCCGGTATCGATATCCACCAGCAGCGGAAGCTCCGTGGCAGCACAGATACGATGTGCATCCTCGACCACGTCGTTCATGGTCGTCATGCCCAGATCCGGCAGGCCGAAGGAGGCATTGGCCACGCCGCCGCCGGAGAGATAAATGGCCTGGTGCCCCACGCGCTGGGCCATCATGGCCGTATAGGCATTGATGGTACCCAGGATGGGCAGCGGGCGTTGGGCTTCCAGCGCGGCACGAAAGCGCCCACCAGGGCTCAGGCGAGAAGTGGATGAAGCGGTCATGACATCAGCTCCTGTCTTCGGTTGTTGTTTGTTGTTCAAGAATGGCGGCGTAGCGGTCTGCTACGTTCGCCCGTGACGCGCTGACATGGCGACGCATCAATAGCTCGGCCAGCTCGGCATCGCCGGCCTCGATGGCATCGACAATCCGGTGGTGCTCCACGAACGCCCGCTGAGGGCGGGCACCACTGGCGCTGAACTGCGTGCGGTAGAGGCGCACCAGGTAGTAGAGGTCATCACACAGCAGGTTCATCAACATTTTGTTGTGACTGCCCTGAACGATGCGATAATGGAAATCGAGATCGCCTTCGCGCTGGTAATAGGCTTCCCCGCGCTTGAGGTCGCCCTGGCTTTCGTGCAGCGCCAGAACGTCTCGCAGCCCCTGGATTTCCTGGGCAGACATGTGCTCAGCCGCCAGCCGCGCCGCCATGCTTTCCAGCGCCTCGCGCACGTCGAAAAGCTCCAGCAGCTCTTTCATGGAAAGCTTGACGACCCGGGCGCCCACATGGGGCACGCGCTCGATCAATCGGTGGGCCTCGAGACGCCGCATGGCCTCGCGCAGCGGCCCCCTAGAGATACCGTAGGTCTTCGAAAGCCCAGGCTCAGTGATTTTGCTGCCAGGCGCCAGTTCCCCACGGACAATGGCGCTTTGCAACTGGTGAAACACACGCTCGGCCAGTGTGCGTACTTCTGGCGAGACGACGTCGCTGGCGTCGCCGTCCGGTAGTGGTGAAGTGGAAGCAAGTAAGGTCATGGTTAATTGTCGACAATTAAGGGATGATGAAACTTTAGCCCTCCCCCTTTCTGACGTCAACCTCGGAAAATAAGCGTTTTTATTCATCTTTCGTTGCACACCTGACGAGACCTCCTGCGCAAATGTCTACAATCTCTGTTGCGGGCCCCTCTCACCGCCCGCTTACGTGAGAACGCCGTCGATAAACGCGGCTGGTGTCCTTGGCGCGAGCACCCTAAAATATGCCGCCCTTTCCGGACTGGCGTTTGCTTCATGACAACGGCGTTGACGATCTCCGCTCTGCCCTACTTCTCCGACCCGCTGGCCACCTTTGCCCGCTTACGGCAACGGCCCGGGGCGGTGCTGCTGGACAGCGGCCGACCCGTGGCCACCAGCGGCCGGTATGACATCCTCAGCAGCGACCCGCTGGCCACGCTGGAAATCTGCGCAAACCGCCAGGCACAGCTCAGCTCCACCACATTGACGCTGCCAGCTCATCTCGACGATGACAGCACGGCGCAACAGCAGTGGCTGCTGGAACAGCTGCCCGTGCCCACCCTCGACAGCGAACTGCCCTTCCTGGGCGGTTTGATCGGCTACTGGAGCTACGACTTGGGCCGCCAGGCCTGTTCAGTACCCAGCCAGCACCCGCCCGCTACTCAGCTGCCGCTGGCCCGCCTGGGCCTGTATGACTGGTGCATCACCTTTGACCATGTCACCCAGCAAGCCTGGCTGGTGGCCAGCGATGCGCGCCGTCGAGAGGTGCTGGCCTGGCTGGAAGAAGCCCCGCCAGCAGGCGAGCCTTTCACGCTGACACAGCCGTTCAAGGCCCAGCTCAACCAGGCCGAATATACCGAGCGCTTCGAGGCCGTACAGCGCTATATCCGCGCCGGTGACTGCTACCAGATCAATCTTGCACAGCGCTTCTCCGCCCGCTACGAAGGGGATGAGTGGCAAGCCTATCTGCAGCTGCGACGCGCCACACCGACGCCTTTCTCGGGGTATATGGCCTGGCAGGGCCAGGCAGTGCTGTCGCTGTCGCCCGAGCGCTTCATTCAGTGCCGTGATGGCCGCGTCGAAACCCGCCCCATCAAGGGCACCAGGCCCCGCGGCGAAACGCCCGCAAAAGATCAGGCGCTAGCCGAGGAGCTACTCAACAGCACCAAGGACCGGGCCGAGAATGTGATGATCGTCGACCTGCTGCGAAACGACCTCGGGCGAGTCTGCACCCCCGGCTCGATACGCGTGCCGCAACTTTGCCAACTGGAAAGCTACCCCAACGTGCACCATCTGGTTAGCGTCGTTCAGGGAGAGTTGGCGCCCGCACACTCACCGCTTTCGCTGCTCACGGCAGCCTTCCCCGGCGGCTCGATCACCGGCGCGCCCAAGATACGCGCCATGCAGATCATCGATGAGCTGGAACCCTGCCAGCGTAGCGTCTATTGCGGAAGCCTGGGCTATATCGACATCCGTGGCAGCATGGACACCTCGATAGCCATTCGCACCATGGTGGCCGATCACGGTAGCCTGAGTGTATGGGGCGGCGGCGGACTGGTCGCCGACTCTCAGGCAGACGAGGAGTACACGGAAACCCTCGACAAGATCCGCCATCTGATTGGTGCTCTAGAATAAATCAGCGCTTTGGAATAAAAAAGAAGCACTGTTACATCAGAAAGGAATATAAAACCCAAACCAAACGGTATTGGGGCACTACACAGGGCTTTGGTAGCCTAATGGCATCGCACGCTTTTCAACAGGAGGCAGCATGTCCTCAGCTCTCGAAGCCATTCATCAAGAATACGCCGATGACCCGCAGGGGTTGATCGAATGGGCGTTCCGTCAGGGCGAGCGCCCTATTTGCACCACCAACTTTCGCCCTTTCGAGGCCGTGATCCTGCACATGGTGACGCAGGTTCGCCCGGACATTCCTATCGTCTGGATGGACAGCGGTTACAATACCGAGGCTACCTACCGGTTTGCCGACGACGTGATTCGACGGCTCGACCTCAACCTGGTGAGTTTTTTACCCCAGCGCACCCGCGCCCACCGGGAGGCCCTGGACGGCCCCATGCCGGGCATCGACGACCCGCGTCATGCAGCGTTCACTCAGGAAGTGAAGATCGAGCCGTTCGAGCGCGCCCTGGCCACCATGCGGCCCGACATCTGGTTCACCGCCCTGCGCGCCGAAGACACCCCCGAACGGGCCAGGATGCAGTCCGTTAGCCGCAACAGCGACGGCCTGCTGAAAGTGGCGCCGCTACTGAAGTGGACCGCCAAGGACATGTACGAATATCTTCAGGCCCATGACCTGCCCAACAACTTCGACTACTTCGACCCCACAAAGGTGGAAGAGAAACGCGAATGTGGGCTGCACCTGCAGCATTGATATTGATATAGCCACCTGACGAGTTCACCGCCCTGTTCACCACAACATAAAGCGGTGAACAGGGCGGTGAGTTGGTTTATCAACCCCAAATCGCTGGCCGCGCTCAATATTCGGGGAGTTCGACACCTTCGAACAGCGCGTGCTCATGGCGCGGCCCCGCCGTCAGCGCTTCGTCCACTCGGTCGCGAGTCAGGTGGGGGGCAAAGCGCGCCAGGAAGTCATACATGTACCCGCGCATGAACGTGCCACGACGAATGCCGATCTTGGTGGTGGAGCTGGCAAACAAGTGGCTGGCGTCCAGCGCCACCAGATCGTCATCCTGGGTAGGGTCTACCGCCATATGAGCCACGATGCCCACTCCCATGCCCAGGCGCACATAGGTCTTGATGACGTCGGCATCAGCGGCCGTCAACACGACGTTGGGGGTTAACCCCCTGGCCTTGAAGGCATCGTCCAGCTGCGAACGCCCAGTGAAACCGAAGACGTAAGTCACCAACGGATACTCTGCCAGGGCGTCAAGGGTCAGCGGCCCTTCCAGAGAAGCGAGTGGGTGCTCCTTGGGCACCAGCACGCAGCGGTTCCAGCGGTAGCAAGGCAGCAGTACAAGGTCGGTAAACAGCTCCAACGACTCGGTGGCAATGGCAAAATCCGCCTGCCCTTCACTGACCATCTGGGCAATTTGCTTGGGAGTGCCCTGCTGCATGTGTAGCGCCACGTCAGGATACTTTAGCGTGAACTCGCTAATGATCGGCGGCAGCGCATAGCGGGCCTGGGTGTGGGTGGTCGCGATGGCCAGGCTGCCACGACGCTCGTCGCTGTGTTCCTGGGCGACCTGCTTGATGTTTTCGGCAAGCTTGAGCACTTGCCCGGCCAGCTCGATGATCGATTGGCCCGCAGGGGTGACGCGCGTGAGGTGCTTGCCGCTGCGGGCAAAAATCTCAACACCCAGTTCGTCTTCCAGCAGGCGAATCTGCTTGGAAATACCCGGTTGAGAGGTAAACAGACTCTGGGCAGTTGCTGACACATTCAGGTTATGTCGATTGACTTCCCAGATATAGCGAAGTTGCTGTAGCTTCATATCCTCACCTAATGTTCAATGCCGGAAACGCCGCAAAACGTCCCGCGCCGCCACCACTGCGTGCCCGCCCGATGCCCGGAGCATGACGCTCAACGAGCATAATTGTGAATAAAAAAACGATCTATAATTCCCATATAGTATAAAAAATCATCGCTATCAGCATCCATTAATTTTTTCTATTTCAGCGTAAAACGCATCTGGAATTTGCCAGCATCCGCCGTGACCGCTAACATCTGGCAACTTGGCGCGGTGAAAGAGCGCTGGTAAATCGCGTAATGACCGTTGCTCCATTTGAGGCAACGTAACTGCAAGAGCAACGCAAACGGGAGAAGCAAATGGCTAACAATGTTGATGTCACCAACGCCAATTTTGAGCAAGAAGTCCTCAACGCCGAACAGCCTGTCCTGCTCAAATTCTGGGCCCCCTGGTGCGGCCCATGTAAAGTCATGGCACCTGTGGTGGATGAAGTCGCTGCCGAGCGCGGAGACAACCTGAAAGTCGTCAGCGTCAATGTGGACGACGCACCGGAAATTGCCGCTGAGCAGGGTGTACGTGGCGTGCCCACGGTCATGCTGTTCAAGTCAGGCACCAAGGTCGCCTCACTGGTCGGCGCGCAGTCCAAGTCGCAACTGACTCAGTTCATCGACCAGAACGCCTAAGCGCTCACAATCACCGCTGGCCTTGCCAGCGGTGGCTGCCCCGCCCTACGCCTCCTACCCTTGCGACTCTTGCTTGTCACGCTTCAGCGGTGGCCGCCGTGCATCGCCAGGCTGGGCATCCGAACGGCGCTGCTTTCCAGGCCCCAATAGGTGTGCCATCCAACGGGTTTGTGGATGACTGTCCAGCGCAATCTTGAGCGTCATGGTCAGCACCACGGAGAGCAGCATACCCGCCGCGCCGAAGATCCAGCCCCACACCACCAGGGAAAGAAACGCCACAAAGGTGGATAGCCCCAACGCCTGCCCCATGACCCGGGGCTCGACCAGATTGCCCAAAATGAAGTTAATGGCCAGGTAAGCCGACGCCAGCATGAACGCCTGCAGCACGCCGCCATCCTGAGACACCAGCAGCAGCAAGACAGGAGGAATGGCCGCCAGGGCAGAGCCAATGTTGGGAATGAAGTTGAGGGCAAAAGCCAGCACCCCCCAGAGCAGCGGAAAATCGACCCCTACCATCAGGCAGGAAAGCCACACCAGAACACCGGTGGCCAGACTGATGACCGTCTTCACGGCCAGATAGCGCTTCAGGGTCAAGCTGAACTCGCTGAAACGCTTCAGGCTGGGCGCAGGGTTTTCCAGGGCGCGCGAGACCTTGTCACGAAAGTGCAGCGTCTCGAACAGCATGAAGATCACCAACAGCGCCACGATGGTGCCCTGCATGAACAGTGAACCCAGCTCGCCCAGCAGCATGGCAACCCATGAGCCATCGTCTTCCATAGCAAACATTGAGCTTAGCTGCTCCGGGTTGATCGCCAAGCCATGGGACGCCAGCGTATTGAGCAAATTCCAGTAATGCTCGTACAAGCGCGCCTCGATGTCCGGCAGCGCTTCCACGAAAGTGCCGAAGCTGTTGACCACCAGCAGGCCAATCAGGGAAATGAAGGCCAGTAGCACCAGCAGCGTCAGCATGGCTGCCGTACGCCGACTCAGCCCCCAGCCATGCAGCCACTGCACTGGCGACGTGCACACCACCGCAATGAACACCGCCAATAGCAAAGGTACCAGCAGATCGGCACCTACTTTCATTCCGGCAACGATGACCACCAGCGCGGCCAGCGCCAGGGTAGCGTTAAGTGGAATACTGCGATAATCCTCATCTGACAACTTCGACATAGCCTGATCCTTAGCATGTTATCCGTACATAATGGCTGCTGGCGTGACAATGCACAAACCGTGCACCTATTGAGAAAGACGTCATCACGACTCATTAGCCTGTGAACTTTCCGTGTATCTCTGCTTCAAAGCTGCGGGTCATCACCCAGCATTCGGTCTCATAACACATTGGCTCTCTCAGCAAGGAAGTGACTCCATGCAAACCCAGCTCAACTCCGTCAATCGGCTGCGCCACCCTATCAAACGCCTTCGCTATGGCGTGTTGGGGGGCGCCCTTCTCGCACTATTGGTCGCCCCCATCAGCCAGGCAGCACCGCCTCCCCCAAGCGTCTTCGTGCAAGCGCAGTCGTGGGTAGAAGTCGAGCCCGACAAGGCGACGCTCAGCGCGCGGCTATGGGAAAACACCCCTGCCGTGTCTGCCCTGGAAGACACCCAAAGCGATGAGCTGAGCGACGCCCGGCAGCGGCTGGAGCAGCGCGCCAGTGAGCTGATTGCGGCCATCGAGGAAGCGGGCATCAAGCAGCGCGCCATCACGGCGGGCTCGCTCAACGTCTACCCCGAGTACGTGGCAGGCCCGCGTAGTGACGATGGCGAGCAGGAGAACCTGATGCGTACGCGTCTCGAACGCCCGTTCAGCGTCGAACTGGCTGACGTAGAACAGCTGGGGGATGTGCTGGACGCGCTGATCGGCGCGGGGGTCAATGCCCTGGATGGCGTGCAGTTTGACCTGCACGACCGTGACGCCGCCACCGATGAAGCATTGACCAAAGCGCTGGAGAAGGCCCGCCACAAGGCAGACCTGATGGCCACCACCCTTGGCGTGGAGCTGGGCCATGTCCAGCGTATCGAAGAGACCCAGGCGCCCATCTTCCAGCCACGCATGATGGCCATGCGGGCCGAAAGTGACGCCGTGGGTAGCGGCTCAGCCAGCGACTATCGCCCCGGCACCATTCGCATCGATGCTGGCGTGAACGTCGAGTGGGCCATTACAGGGCAAGACGCTCCTGACCGCCCAGATAGCGCTGAAGAGGCGCCGGCACGCTAATCGAACCATCCGCCTGCTGGTGGTTCTCCAATACCGCCAGCAGGCACCGCCCTACCGCCAGCCCCGAACCGTTCAGGGTATGCAGCAGCAGCGGCTTTTTCGAATCCGGGTGGCGGTAGCGAGCCTGCATGCGACGCGCCTGGAAGTCTTCGCAGTTGGAGACCGACGAAATTTCCCGGTAGGTGTTCTGGCTGGGCAGCCACACTTCCAGATCGTAGGTTTTCGCTGCCCCAAAGCCCATATCCCCTGTGCAGAGCGTCACGACCCGGTAAGGCAGCTCCAGAGCCTGCAGGATCGCCTCGGCATGCTCGCGCATCTCCTCCAGCGCCGCATAGCTCTTGTCGGGCTCGACGATTTGTACCATTTCGACCTTATCGAATTGATGCTGGCGAATCATGCCCCGGGTGTCGCGCCCATGAGAACCGGCCTCGCTACGAAAACAGGGCGTGTGCGCGGTCAGCTTCATGGGTAGCGCCGACAGCTCGACGATCTCGTCGCGCACAAAGTTGGTCAGCGGCACCTCGGAGGTGGGAATCAGGTGGTACTCTCGCTCATCGTCGAGCTTGAACAGGTCTTCGCCAAATTTCGGCAGTTGCCCCGTTCCCATCAGCGAATCGCGATTCACCATGTAGGGCACATAGCACTCTTCATAACCATGTTGCTGGGTTTGCGTATCCAGCATGAACTGGGCCAGTGCACGATGCAGACGCGCGATCGGCCCACGCATGACGGCAAATCGCGCTCCGGTCAGCTTGGCGGCCAGTTCGAAATCCAGATAGCCCGAACGCTTGCCCAGGTCCACGTGGTCCAACACCTCGAAGTCGAACTCACGGGGCGTGCCCCAGCGGTGCAACTCGACGTTGTCGTCTTCGTTCTTGCCTTCCGGCACGCTGTCATGGGGCAGGTTCGGAATACCGCTGATGGCATCGTCCCACTCCTCCTGCACCTCAGCCAACTCTTTCTTGGCCTTGTCCAGGCGGTCGCCCAGGTCACTTACTTCATCCAGCAGCGGCTGGATGTCTTCGCCGTTGGCCTTGGCCTTGCCAATCGCCTTGGAACGCATGTTGCGCTCGTTTTGCAGCTGCTCGGTCTGAGTCTGCAACTCACGACGGCGCGACTCCAGCGCCTGCAGTGCCGCTGTATCGAGTTCGAAGCCCCGCCGGGCCAGTTGTTGCGCCGTCGTCTCCAGATCACCGCGCAGCAGTTTCGGATCGAGCATGAGGTATTCCTTGGCCAGAATTCAATGACACGCGCCGCCCAGGGCGCGACAAAGGCGACCATTGTAGGCAAAAGCGCGGACGGGAGCCATGGCCATTGTACGAGGGAAAAGCGGACATGAAGATTGTAGGCGTTTGGCTATAGCAAAACGCTGCATTTTAAAGCTAAGGTAGTGCAAAGCCTCACCATACTGAGCAACCATAATCTCTCTCGGTCTCGCCAGCGCCAACGGCCAGGCAAGATGCACGCCTGGAGTAGCTGGGGTAAAGTACGCTATTCCCCTATTCGCCCCCAGCAGTGACGGCTCGATTCACCATGATTGCATCTCTGGATACCCGCACGGCCCCCGCTGAACGTTTGAAGGGCCACTACGTCCGCTTCCTCGACGCCCTGCGCGCCCGCGGTTTCGAGGGCGAAATCGCCCCGGATTACGCCAACCGCACCGTGCTGGCCACCGACAACTCGATTTATCAGCGCCTGCCCCAGGCAGCGGTCTTCCCCAGGCACGCCGAAGACCTGGAGCGCTTGGCCAAGCTGGCTGCCGAGCTGCCCCACCGGGAAGTGGTGCTGACCCCCAGAGGTGGCGGCACCGGCACCAATGGCCAATCGCTGACCGACGGCATCGTGGTGGACGTTTCCCGCCACATGAACCAGATCCTCGAGATCGACGTGGAAGCACGGCGGGTGCGGGTGCAGGCCGGGGTGGTCAAGGACCAGTTGAACGCCGCTCTGAAACCCCACGGGCTATTTTTCGCCCCCGAACTGTCGACCTCCAATCGGGCCACCATCGGTGGCATGATTTCCACCGATGCCAGCGGCCAGGGCAGCTGCGAATATGGCAAGACCCGCCATCACGTACTGGCGCTGGATACCATCCTGCTCGGTGGGCAGCACCTGCACAGCCGCCCGCTGAGCGAGGAAGAGGAGCAGCAAGCACTGGCCGAGGAAGGCGTACTGGGGAAAGTACACCGTACCGCTGCCACCATCATCGACCAGCAGAAGGCGTTGATCGACGCCAAGTTCCCCCCGCTCAACCGCTGCCTGACCGGCTATGACCTGGCCCATCTGCGTGAGGACGGCCAGCTCAACCTGAACAGCCTGCTGTGTGGCTCCGAAGGCTCGCTGGGCTTCCTGAACGAGGCGGTGCTGAACGTGCTGCCGATTCCGAAGTACGCGACGCTGGTGAACGTTCGCTATGCCAGCTTCATGGATGCGCTGCGCGATGCCAAGGCGCTGATGGCCAGTAGCGCTCGCCCTACCTCCATCGAGACCGTGGGCGACACGGTGCTGCAGCTAGCCATGGAAGATTTCGTCTGGGACAGCGTGGCCGAGTTCTTCCCGGCGGGCAGCACGCCCATACAGGGCATCAACCTGATCGAGTTCAACGACGACGACGCCGATACGCTGGCCGAGCGAGTGGCGGCATTCACCCGGCACCTTGGCCAGGACACCCGCGTCGAGCGGCTGGGCTACACCTTGGCGGAAGGCCGCCCACAAATTCAGAAAGTCTACGCCATGCGCAAGCGCTCGGTGGGCCTGCTGGGCAATGTGCAGGGAGAAAAGCGCCCGCTACCCTTCGTGGAAGATACCGCCGTGCCGCCGGAACACCTGGCCGAGTTCATCGCCGAGTTCCGCGCGGCACTGGATGCTCGCCAGCTCTCCTACGGCATGTTCGGCCATGTGGATGCGGGGGTGCTGCACGTGCGCCCGGCACTGGACATGAAAGACCCCGAGCAGCAAGCGCTGATTCGGGAGATTTCCGATGAAGTGGTCGCCCTGACCCAGAAATATGGCGGGCTGCTGTGGGGTGAACATGGCAAGGGCGTGCGTTCGGAGTATGGCCCCACCTTCTTTGGTGAGCTGTACCCTTGCCTGCAGCAGATCAAGGCGGCCTTCGACCCGCATAACCAGCTCAACCCTGGCAAGATCGCCTCGCCCGCTGAAAATGCCCCGCTGATCGCCAGACAGAGCGACCCGGAGCTGCTGCGCGTGGATGGCGTAACGATGCGCGGCCAGCTGGACCGCACCATCGACGAACGCGCCTGGCAGGCTTACGACGCAGCGGTTTACTGCAACGGCAACGGCGCCTGCTACAACTACGATGTGGACGACCCCATGTGCCCGTCGTGGAAGGCCACCCGCGACCGCCGACACTCTCCCAAAGGCCGTGCCAGCCTGATCCGGGAATGGCTGCGCTTGCAGTCTCAGGCAGGCATCGACGTGGTCGAAGAGTCGCGCAAGAAGAAGGCCGAACGCAGCTGGGGCTTTATCAAGAGCTTTCCCAAGCGAGTGATGAACACCCTCAGCCGTCAGCAGCACCACGACTACTCCCACGAAGTGTACGATGCCATGGCAGGCTGCCTGGCGTGCAAATCCTGCGCAGGCCAGTGCCCTATCAAGGTCCACGTGCCTCAGTTCCGTGCGCAGTTCCTGGAGGTCTACCACGGCCGCTATTTGCGCCCGCTGCGCGACTACGTGATCGGGGGCACCGAGTTCATGCTGCCCGCGCTGACCAGGATCGCCCCTCTGTATAACGCCGCCCTGGGGCAGCGCTGGGTCACCCAACTGATGCACAAAGGGCTCGGCATCAGCGACTCCCCCACGCTCTCCCGCGCCAGCGTGAAAAAGCAGCTGCGTGCCTGGGGGGTGGCAGAAGCCACGCCTACGTCACTGGCCCTGCTCACCGAACAGCAGCGCGCGCAGAGCGTGATCATCGTGCAGGACGCGTTCACGACTCACTTCGAAGCCAGGCTGGTGATGGATGTCGTAGAGCTGCTGTCGCGGCTGAACCTGCGCGTGTTCGTGATGCCGTTTTCCACCAACGGTAAGCCGCTCCACGTACAAGGCTTTTTAGGTGCCTTCGAGCGCACCGCGGCCAAGCAGGCCAGGCGCCTGCGGGCGCTGAGCGAGTTCGACGTGCCCATGGTAGGCATCGACCCAGCCATGACGCTGACCTATCGCCAGGAGTACGTCAAAGCGCTGGGCAGCGAACAGGTGCCCACGGTGCTGATGCTGCAGGAGTGGCTTGCTACCCGTGTCAACACGCTCAATCCCAGCCCGGTGAAGCTGAATGACCCGGGCTACAAGCTGCTTTCCCATTGCACCGAAAAAACCAACGCGCCGGGCAGCCCCAAAGCGTGGCAGCAGGTGTTTGCTGCCTTTGGCTTGCAGCTGGAGCTGGCCACCACGGGCTGCTGCGGCATGTCGGGTACTTACGGCCATGAAAGCCGTAACGTCGCCACCTCCAAAACCATCTACGCCCAGTCTTGGCAGCCTCAGGTAGAGGCCGAAGAGAACGCAGGCAAGCTGCTGGCCACCGGGTACTCGTGCCGTAGCCAGGTGAAGCGTTACTCAGCGCAAACGCTGGCTCATCCGCTTCAGGCGCTGCTCCACTGCCTGCGTAGCCAATAACCGCCTCGAACCGCAACGCGAAGGGCCTGCTGTCTCCAGCAGGCCCTTTGGTTTTCCGGCGGTTGCCGCTAATCCGTTAGCTCTCTTCCTGCTGTTGACGTCCTCCCCGCCCTAAAGGACGGGGATTCCAACTTCTTGAGGGCAACGTCCTGCCCCGAGGCTGAGGATATTCCGGGCCGCATTCACGTCCCGGTCGTG
>NZ_BMXO01000021.1:0-77625 GCF_014651795.1 Vreelandella hamiltonii
CGCTGCAAGGCGTTGAGCTAACGTGTACTAATGGCCCGTGAGGCTTGACCCTATAACACCCAAGGGGTCTGGTCGTGATGATAACGAAGAGTGTGAACGCACTCGACACACCGGATACGCCGCAGTGAGCCCAAGTGCTTGCTGACAAGAGACGCACACAATACACGTCAACGAATACTCAGCATGATATGCATTACCTGTTACGCCTGACGACCATAGCACGCGTGAACCACCTGATCCCATGCCGAACTCAGAAGTGAAACCGCTTAGCGCCGATGGTAGTGTGGGGTCTCCCCATGTGAGAGTAGGTCATCGTCAGGCACTTATATCGTAGAAAGCCCCGAGCACACTGTGTTCGGGGCTTTTTGCTGTGTGCTGATATTCAAAAACCTTGATATTCAAAAACCTTAGTTACCACTCGATGGGCTCTCCTGCCCAATCCCAGAAGCTGCCGGTCTCTTCGGGCGTGCGTTGCGCCATGACTTCGAGAAGTCGATCAGCGACATACTCCGCTGTGAACAGCTTATCGCTGGGCACCCTGGCCTGAAAGGGCTTGGAGAGTAATGTGTCCGTCGTGCCCGGATGAAGACATAGTACGATGGCTTGCTTGTTGAGACGAGCAATCTCGATGGCCGCCGTTTTCATCAGCATGTTATGGGCTGCCTTGCTGGCTCGATAGCTATACCAGCCACCGTAACCGTTATCGGTAATAGACCCGACACGCGCCGAAAGGCTGGCGATGATGCAGGGGTGCTTCCCTTGCAAGCAAGGCTTGAGTGCTGCAAGCAGCATGGCGGGCGTCATTGCATTGACCTGCATGACGCGGATGAACGCTTCTTCACTTAGCTGTTCGAGGCGTTTTTCGGGCTGGATATGCAGATCTGAGCCGTGGAGCATGCCAATGGTGTTGACCAGCAGGTGAACTGGCCGGTCTCCTGCGGCTTCTGCCAAAGTGTGACGGCCGATGCTGGTCGTCAGATCCGCTACCACGGAGGTGATTTTGTCATGCTGCAGCCCCAGCGGTGAGCGGCTGACGGCGATGATGTGGCCAGGCTGAGAGGACGAGAGTAGACGCTGCAAGATGGCGTTGCCAATGCCGCCGTTGGCCCCTGTGACCACTGCATTGAACTGTTTGGGAAGATGAGGCAGCATGACGACTCCAGAGTTAGACGATATTGCCTAATTGAAGCGTCTTGTATAAAGATTGTCCAGGTATGTTTTAAGCAGAGGCGTTGATTCGCCCAGGTTGAGCGCTATTACGCCCATCAGGCTTGTAGAGGGTTTTTTCAGCGATTTGCCGAATATAATCAAGCATTTCCTGGTTGTGCTTCATGCGCACAGACAGCATTTGTCCGGTGAGGGCGTTCATGCGAGCCACTCGCTCACCTTTTTCCAGCATCTTTTCCCAAACAGGTAAACACTCGGCATCATGGGCTGCCTGGCGAGCACCTAGAGAGCCTTCCGGGTAGCCAAGCTTGTTCTGTACACCACGCCTCAGTACTTCGACACGCTCCAACTCGACCAGCAGCACCTGCTTTTTATGGGCAAGTTCAGCGAGTGCATCGCCATCGATGCTGCCCTTGGTCAGCTCTTCTTGCTCATGTGTCAGCAATCCAATCAAATCGTCAAGGCGTTGGAGTTGGCTGGAAAGAAGGCGAGATAAGCTCATGACCGGGACTATAGTTCTTTCAAGTTTGCAATGAGGCCATCGGCAATGCGATCAGCACGAATTTCCATGCGCCCTTCACGAATGGCATCACGGATTTCCTGCACTTTGGCCATGTCAATGTCTTGGCTACTATCCGCGCTGAACTGACTCAGTTGCGTCGATTCGCGGGCGGAGTTGGCACTGTCCGGCGTCTTGGGGCCGGTGATTTTTTGAGTGTCTTCACGCTGCTGTGCTTGGTTGGTGCGCACCAGCGGATTAAGGTTGTCGATTTTCACGTTGTGGGCCTCATCGTCAACGTCTGGGCATCTCGGGCTGTGTAGTAACTATCGGCCTGGGCAATGAAGACTTTAGGTGCTGAATCAAAAATCCACCACTAAAATGCCTTGATCAATGACACGTGCCGTCGCGATTTCGCGACTCCCAAAGCGTACTCGGATGATGTCGCCTCGTGCGCCGTTGGCCATGGCTTCTCCTTCACGAGAAACACGAAAACCAGACCCTTGTGCTATGACCGTGACACGCTGGCCCCGTTCAACCAGATGCGGCGCCTGTAGAAAGTGTGCCTGAAAAGAGCTACCGCTACGAATCGGTCGCTGGGCTACCTTGCCGATGATATCGGCTTGATCTGTCAGCGTCTGTGGTGCCAGATTGCTCAAGTTGCCATCCCTCTGGCTCAGCATGTCGGCAGTGATGAGTGTGCCTCGCTCGATGTCGCGTAGCGCGACAACATAGCTACCTACGACGTCGACCTGGGCTTGCATGTACCTGACTTGGCGACCATCGGTGCCACAGCGCACGCCCACCGAAACCCTGCCCACTGGCGGTTGTGCGGTATTGGCTAGAAAAGGGTCTGGCTGAACGCAAGCAGGCAGGTGTGGGGATGGTGGCGTGACGGTGATGACCGCCTCCTGCCCTAGTGCCTGGGTATGCTGATAAAGGAACATATGCACGCTCTCTTCCAACGAGAGGTCACTCGCCTGTGCCCCATGAGGAAGGGCAATGACTATTAATGCTAAGAGTGTTAATAGTTTGCGCATGGCAGCGGCAGAAACGAGAGACAGCGCATGGAGCATGAAGAGGGCCACTCAGTGTGAAAGCTCAGAGTCTACGCAGGCCGGATGCTGCATAGACTCGGCAGTGTAATGCAAAAGTACCCACCGTATCATGGGAAATGCTGGTGGAAACGCTACCTGTTCCATGCTTTAAGATGAAAGCCTCGCCTCTATTATCCATGATCAAGAATTTCCGATTTATTTTTGCCTCACGGCGAGCGAGGGTCGGCATGATTGATCAGCTTGAATCTGCCTTTAATTTTCACCAGCAGGCACTTGGCTTGCGCCAGGCGCGGCACCAGGTCCTGGCCGCGAACATTGCCAATGCGGACACGCCGAATTACAAAGCGCGCGACATCGACTTTGCCAGCGAATTGCAAAAGGCGGTCGATAATGGCCAGGCCCAGTTGCGTCAAGGCGGAGGATTGGCACTGTCACGCACGGCGGATCGCCATTTGGCTGGCCAAGGGCCTGCTTGGCAGGGAAGTGCGAACACTGATCTGCTCTACCGCATTCCAGATCAACCGAGTCTGGATGGCAATACGGTGGACATGGATCGTGAGCGTACACAGTTCGCTGACAATGCCGTTCGCTATCAAGCGGCTCTCACCATCATTAACAGTCGTATTCAAGGCCTGAAAAATGCGATGCAGCCTGAATAACCTGGTGATAGGAGAATACTAAGCCATGTCCATGTTTTCAGCGTTTGACATCGCTGGTTCAGCGATGAGCGCACAGGCGCAGCGCATGAACGTCACGGCCAGCAATATGGCCAATGCCGACAGCGTCGCAGGCCCGGATGGTGAGACTTACCGTGCCAAGCACGTCTTGTTCGAGACGCAGCTGCAGAGCAACCGCTACGGTATGGGCGGTGTTCGCGTGCGTGACATTGTCGAAGACGACTCACCGTTGCGTCTCGAATATCAACCCAACCATCCCGCTGCAGATGAAGACGGCTATGTGGCCAAGCCCAACGTCGAGCCGGTACACGAGATGGTCAACATGATCTCTGCATCGCGCTCCTATCAGGCGAACGTCGAGGTCTTCAATACCACCAAGCAAATGATGATTCAAACACTGTCGCTGGGTGAGGGCTGATCATGAATATTGATACCAGTGTCATTAACGCGGTTAATGGCGGCGGCTCAAGCGGCATGCCTGCCAGACAGTCCCAGGAATTGCGTGAAAGCTTCCTGACGCTATTGATTACTCAGTTGCAGAATCAGGATCCACTCAATCCCATGGACAATGCTGAGATGACCTCTCAGTTGGCACAAATCAATACCGTCAGCGGTATCGAAGAGCTGAATACGACGCTGAACGGCATTACCCAGCAAATGGACGCTGCGCAGACGTTGCAAGCGGCAGGATTGATCGACAAGGCCGTTCTGGTGCCTGGTAACAACGTCATGGTGAGCTCCGATGCTGAAAACGGCACGTATGCCACGCCATTTGGTATCGAACTCAGCGCTCCCGCTGAAAAAGTAGAAGTGACGGTGACCAGTCAGTCGGGTGAAGTCGTCTACACCAATAATCTGGGACGAGTAGCCGCGGGCGTCGAGTCGTTTAGTTGGGGAGGTACTACCAACGCTGGCGAAGCTGTTCCAGCCGGTGCCTATCGCGTCAACTTCAGGGCCACCAATGCCGATGGAGAGCTGCTGGAAGCCAAGCCGCTCAACTATGCCTTGGTACAAGGAGTATCTCCTGGTGCTGGGGGCCGTGATGTTCGGCTTGATCTAGGCGCTATTTATGGCCAGGTCACGCTCGACCAGATCAAACAAATTCTTTGATGACTCGCTAGCCGTCACTATTTTCAGGGGAATATCATGAGTTTCACTCAAGCACTTAGCGGCTTAAATGCTCAGCAAGAAAAATTGGGCGTCGTTGGTAACAATATTGCCAACTCGCAAACAGTGGGTTTCAAGAATTCGAATGTCCAGTTTGCCGATGTCTTCGCTAACTCCCGGGTGGGGTTGGGCGTTCGTACTTCGGCGGTTTTGCAAGATTTTAGCCAGGGTAACATCGAGTCCACTACGCGTAACCTGGACTTGGCCATTGCCGGTGAAGGCTTTTTCCGCTTTCAGCAAACCAATGGTGAAATAGCCTACTCACGCAATGGGCAGTTGACCATGACCGCAGATGGTCGATTGATCAATGCGCAGGGCGCCCAAATCATGGGCTATCCAGCCGATGCCGATGGTAACGTGCAAGAGGGCGGCAACGTCATTCCTCTGCAAATTCCGCCGGGCGACCTGCAAGCCAATGCCACGTCAGAGCTGTCGTTATCGCTTAACCTCAACTCTGGTCAGCCTGTCATCGATGCGGCGTTCAACCCGAATAACGCCAATACCTATAACTACTCTACGAATGCCACGGTATTCGATTCGCAGGGTAATGCACGTAACCTGACGCTGTACTTTACCAAAACGGCACCCAATGAATGGGATGTCAACGGCCGCCTGTCCGGCGGGCCGGCAGGGGCTGACACCTACGATATTGACTTGGGCAGCCTGTCATTTACTCAGAACGGCACGCTTGCACAGGACAATGCCAATAATGCCGTGTTCGCCAATGGTGAGTTTGGCGCGGGGAACCCATTGGCTGAACTCGATATCGACCTGTCCTTCGAGGGGACAACGCAGTTCGCGAGTGACTCAACGGTCAATGACACCATTCAGGACGGCTATTCATCGGGTGCTTTGGTAGGCATTACCATCGAAGAAGATGGCACGGTGATGCGCAACTATTCAAATGAGCAGTCACGCGCATCTGGCCAGGTGACTCTTGTGACGTTCCGTAATCCTGAAGGGCTGCGCCCCGATGGAGATAACCTGTGGGCTGCTACGGCATCCTCGGGCCAAGAGCTTCTGGGAGCGCCCGGTGCTGGCCTGAGAGGGCTGATCCAGCCCAATGCCATTGAAACGTCGAACGTGGATATGGCAAGAGAGCTGGTTGACATGATCGTAGCGCAGCGTGCCTATCAAGCGAACTCCCAAACCATCAGCACCCAGGACGAGCTCCTGCAGACCATTATTAACCTCTAATAGTGGCGTCATCGCGCTAAGGAGCACGCTGTGGATCGTATGCTTTACACCGCCATGAGTGGCGCAAAACACACCATGGACCAGCAGGCAGTGGTCAGCAACAACCTGTCTAACGTTTCCACGGCAGGGTTTCGCGCCCAGCTGCAGGCGGTACGCTCAGTGCCCGTGCAGGGCGATGGCGTGTTGCCGACCCGTGTGTCGGCCGTCACCACGACGCCGGGAACCGACTTCTCGCAAGGCCCCATCGAGCGTACCGGCCGAATGTTGGATGTCGCCATGCAAGGCAATGCCTGGATGGCGGTGTTGGCGGAGGATGGCACCGAGACGTATTCCCGGCGCGGCGACCTGCAGTTGGATAGTGATGGCGTGCTGCTAAGCGTTGGCCGCCCAGTGATGGGGGATGCGGGCCCCATTGCGGTGCCTCAAGGCGCGCAGATCTCCTTTGGCGCAGATGGGACCATCAGCGCCATTCCTCAAGGCGAGGGCCCCGCAGCGATGGTGGACGTTGGTCGCATCAAGCTGGTCACGCCAGATCAACAGGCACTGATACGTGGCGACGATGGCTTGTTCAGAGCGCCGCCCAACGAGGATGGAGAGCCTGGCACCTTGCCGGCTGACGAAGACGCCCGGTTGGTCAGTGGCGCATTGGAAGGAAGTAATGTCAGTGCCGTCGATGCCATGGTGTCCATGATCGACGTTGCGCGGCGTTATGACATGCAAATGAAAATGCTGAGCACGGCCGATGAGAATGCGCAGCGTGCCAACAGTATCCTATCGATTCAAGGCTAATCGCAGCCACTCAGCCAAGGGAACAATGTCATGATCAAGTCTTTGTGGACTGCCAAAACCGGGTTGGAGTCACAGCAAACCAAGCTCGATGTCATCGCCAACAACCTGGCGAACGTCAGCACCAACGGTTTCAAGCGCTCTCGTCCGGTATTTGAAGATTTGCTGTATCAAAACATGCGCCAACCCGGTGCGCAGAACAACATTCAGGACCGACTGCCCTCGGGCATGCAGATAGGGACCGGTGTGCGTGCTGTTGCCACAGAGCGCTTGCACACACAGGGTGGCCTTGAAGAGACCGGCAATTCTCGTGACCTGGCCATCAATGGCGAGGGCTTTTTCCAGGTGTTATTGCCCGATGGCACCATTGGCTATACTCGCGACGGTAACTTTCAGTTGAATGAAAATGGCCAGATGGTCACGGCGAATGGTTACCCCCTCGAACCCGCCATCTTTATCCCTGCCAATGCACTGGCAATCACGATTGGTGAAGACGGTACCGTGAGCGTCCGTCAGCCGGGTATTGCTCAGGATGCAGACATCGGCCAGATCAACGTCGCTTCGTTCATCAACCCGACGGGTCTGGAAAGCATCGGTGGCAACCTGTATCTGGAAACCGGTGCGTCAGGTGCGCCCAACCAGAATGTACCGGGTAACAATGGCGCTGGCCGTCTGTTCCAGGGGTATGTCGAAACGTCTAACGTCAATGTCGTTGAAGAGATGGTCAATATGATTCAGACGCAGCGCGCGTATGAAATCAATAGCCGCGCCATTTCCACCAGCGATGAGATGTTGGCGCGCTTGAGCCAGCTCTAATGCTGCCGATTCGTAGAGCATAGAGATAGGGTCGCGTTATGTTAGAACTTCATGGCAGTTTGCGTCGTTTGGCGCTCGTTGGAATGGCAGTGTTCATTCTGATGGCGGCAGGGTGTGCGCAGATACCACGCGCCTCGGTAGTCGGCGAGCAAGAGCAGATCAATATCGTCGACCGTCCGCCTCCCGTTCCTAATGGCTCTATTTATCAAGCCAGACGTGGTTATCAGCCGCTGTTCGAAGATCGGCGCCCACGTACGATTGGCGACATCCTGACCATCGTGCTGGACGAGGAAGTCAGTGCCAGCAAGAGTGCGCAGTCGAATGCCAATCGTAGCGGATCGGCTAGCCTGGATATCGCACAAATACCGGAAATCATCGATTTTCTGGAAGACTTCGGGTTCGATGTTTCGTCAGACAATATCTTTGCGGGTGGCGGTGGTTCCCAGGCCACGAACTCGTTTACCGGCACCATCACCGTCTCCGTTCTGGAAGTGATGAACAACGGTAACCTGCGGGTGCGTGGTGAGAAGCAGATCGCCATCAATCAGGGAACGGAGTTCATTCGCTTCTCTGGCGTTGTGAATCCCCGCACGATCACTGCCCAAAATACGGTGCCATCCACTCAAGTGGCGGATGCCAGAATCGAGTACGTCGGTGATGGCTACATTAATGAAGCGCAGCATATGGGTTGGCTACAGCGCTTCTTCCTCAATGTATCGCCTTTCTAGGCGTGTTGATCCGTTCGACAAAAGAGGCCTGCTGCAATATGGCGAATCTGTGGAAGGTGAGTAGTCCCATTAAAGCCCTGTCGTGCGTAATGGTATGGGTGTCTTGTTGCCTCTTGGCACTACCCGCTCAGGCTGAGCGGGTTCGTGAGCTGGCCAACTTTGCTGGCGTTCGCGACAACCAACTGGTGGGGTATGGCTTGGTCGTAGGCCTGGACGGCAGCGGCGACCAGACCACGCAAGCGCCTTTCACTAGCCAGAGCTTGACGAACATGCTTTCCCAGCTGGGTGTCACCGTGCCTCCGGGTACCAACCTGCAGCTGCGTAATGTCGCGGCCGTCATGGTGACCGCCGACTTGCCGCCGTTCTCCAGGCCTGGCCAACGACTCGATGTCGTGGTGTCGTCCATCGCCAATGCCAGCAGCTTACGTGGCGGTACGCTGTTGATGACGCCTTTGAAAGGTGCCGATGGCGATACCTATGCCATTGCTCAGGGCAATATGCTGGTGGGTGGGGCCGGCGCTCAGGCGGGTGGCAGTAGCGTACAGATCAATCAGCAATCTTCTGGCCGGATCCCCAATGGTGCTCTGGTCGAGCGTGAAGTGCCGCTCAACCTGGGTGGCAATGGTGGCGCGCTGGAACTGCAGCTCAACGACGCTGATTTTGGCACCGTGCAACGCATGGTCTCGGCGATCAACAGCGAGTTTGGACGTTCGGTGGCATATGCCAGAAATGGCCGGGTGATTGCGCTGGATGGCCCCATGGACGCCAACGAGCGGGTCAACTTCATGGCGCGTGTCGAAAATGTGCAAGTGACACCTACGGAAGCACCTGCCCGCGTGGTCCTGAATGCGCGGACCGGCTCTGTGGTGATGAACAGTGCGGTGACTCTGCGTCGTGCAGCGGTCGCCCATGGCAACCTCTCCATCATGATCGATACCCAGTTTGGGGTAAGCCAGCCCAATCCACTGGGCCAGGGTGAAACGGTGGTCGTGCCCGATGCGGATATCAACATCGAGCAGCAGGAGGCGTATTTGCAGATCGTCGAAGGCGCGCAGCTCAATGAAGTGGTCAATGCGCTGAATGCTCTCGGGGCGACACCACAAGACTTGATGTCGATTCTCGAGGCGCTCAAGGCCTCTGGCTCATTACGCGCCGAGCTGGAGATCATTTGATGAGCATGGGAGACATGACGAGCCAATTCGCATTGGACATGAATGGCTTTCAGCGCCTTCAGCATAACGCTCGGGTCGACCCCGAGGCGGGTGTGCAAGGTGCTGCGCAGCAGTTTGAAGCGCTGTTCATTCAAATGATGGTCAAAAGCATGCGCGATGCCACGCCAACGTCAGGCCTGATGAACAGCCGTGACATGAGTTTTTATCAGTCGATGATGGATCAGCAGTGGTCGCAGGTCATGGCGTCTCGCGGCATTGGGCTGGCGGATGCCTTGATCGACCAGTTGCAGCGTCAAGGTGCTATTGGCCAAGCGTCGGATGCCGACCAGGAGCTTCAAGCACTGATCGCCGGCATACCTCGTGGGACACCCAGAGTGCTGGATAATCCGCTTCAGCCACCAGAAGCATGGCGTGATGACAACACCGGCAATGGTCGTTTCTATCACGAGCTGGATATCGTTCGTCAGCGCGAGTCTCGTCAGGTCGAGAGCCAGGCCGCCACCCCGCGAGCGGCTCATCCGCATGAACACGTCGAGCGTTTCATGAACACGCTGGCGATGCCTGCGAAAGCGGCGAGTGCGGCCACGGGTGTCCCTGCTGAGTTGATTCTTGCCCAGGCGGCGCTGGAAACCGGTTGGGGAAGGCATGAGATAGCCACCCAGCAAGGGCGTAACAGCTTCAATGTGTTCGGCATCAAGGCGGGTAGTCACTGGCAGGGGAACACGACCAATATCGTGACCCACGAATATATCAACGGTCGACGCACACAGGTCGTCGATGCTTTTCGTGTCTATGACTCGTTCGAGCATGCGTTTACCGATTATGCCCGGTTGATTGGCAATAACCCTCGGTATGCGGGTGTCGTGCAGGCTGGCTCACCAGAGCAGGCCGCACATGCACTTCAGCGCGGTGGGTATGCGACCGACCCACGTTATGCCGAGAAGTTGATCGCGGTAATGAACACCATGGGTCCCCTCGGCACATCCAGCAACTTGTTGGCGGATGCTCGCTAGCATGGCGGGGTATTCAAGTTTTTCTGCGCATTGCCGATAACCAGATATCGGCCTAAGGAATTGAACCATGAGCATGTTTTCGATCGGCTTGAGCGGCCTGAATGCTGCGCAGAATGCCTTGAATACGACCAGTAACAATATCAGTAACGTATATACACCGAGCTATAACCGCGAACTCACCATCCTGGGTGAGGGGCGGACTAGCGGTGGCGTACGTGTCAACGATATCGAGCGTCAGTTCAATACCTACGTAGCCAATCAGCTCAATAACGCCAAGACTCAGTCCAGCGCACTGTCTACCTATTACAACCAAGTGTCCCAGATTGACAACTTGCTTGCTGATCGAGATGCAGGCCTCTCGCCGTTGATGCAGACCTTTTTCTCGTCTCTGGAGGACTTGGCCAGTTCTCCCTCAGACCCTGCCGCTCGTCAGGGCGTGCTGGGTACGGCGAATACCCTGAGTGCTCAGTTCCGTTCTTTCGATGGTTATTTGCAGGACATGCAGAGCAACATCAATAACCAGGTCAAGGACGAAATTACCCAAGTCAACAATACGGTTGAACAAATAGCGGGACTCAATCGGGAAATTGCCCTTGCGCGAGCAAGAACGGGGGAGGCTCCCAACAGTTTGTTGAACCAGCGTGATTACCTGGTTTCCGAGCTGAACGAACGTATGGATCTGCGCTTGAATGTGCAAGATGGTAAAACCTATAACATCAGTCTGCCGAACGGGCAGCCATTGGTGACAGGTACGAACGCATTCAAGCTGGAGCCGATGCAGGCCGATTATGACCCGCAGCGCACGATAGTTGGGTACCGTGATGGTGGTGGCAATCTGGTAGCGCTTGATGAAGACACCATCAAAGGCGGTGCACTTGGCGGGCTAATGACCTTTCGGTCTGAAACGTTGGATAAAACGCAAAGTCAGCTGGGTCAGCTTGCGGTATCACTTTCTGTTGCTTTCAACGAGCAGCATCGGCAAGGGACAGATCTTGAGGGCGTCGCTGGAGAAGACTTCTTCAATGTGCGCGCTCCACAAGCCTACAGCTATCCAGAAAATAGTGCCGTGACCATTGATACCATTGCGTTCGATGCGGACACCATAGATCAACTACGCGCTACGGATTATACCGTCAGTTTTGTGGACGGGGCACCGTCGGTCATCCGTAAGGACAGTGGCGCAACCGTAGATATTGGCAGTGGTTGGGATGCGGCTAACAGCATACTGACGTTTGGTGGTGTTTCCATCTCGTTCAGTAATGTGCCTGCCAATGGTGACCGATTCGAGGTCCAACCCGTGCGCCGAGCGGCCAATGGCATGGAGGTCAATATCAATGACCTCGACAAGATTGCCGCTGGTCAGCCGGTCAACCCGGATGATGATCCTGCTGATTGGGTAGCCGCTGGTGCCGGAGACAACCGCAACGCACTGGCACTGCAGAATCTCCAGAGCTTGAATATCGTGGGCGGCAATGCATCCGTGAGTGGTGCTTACGGCGCCATGGTCAGCGATGTGGGTAACCGGACCAATATCACGCAAGTCAATCTCGATGCTCGGCAAGGGCTGACGGATCAATTACGTGCCGTACAGCAATCAGAGTCCGGCGTGAACCTGGATGAAGAAGCGGCCAACCTGATTCGCTTCCAGCAGTTCTATCAGGCCAACGCGCGCGTGATCGATACGGCCGGTACGATCATGGACACCATTTTGAACTTGCGGAACTAACAAGAGGCTTAGGCGATGCGTATCAGTACGGTCACCATGTTTGAGCAAAGCACGGCTTCTATCAACCGTCAGCAAAACGATTTTCTAAAGATCAGCCAACAGATTGCCAGCGGCCGCCGTGTGGTCAATCCATCGGATGATCCGCAAGCCGCGTCGCGTGCGGTAGGCGTCGATCAGTCCAAAGCGATTACCGAGCAGTATGCGGATGCACGAATTTCGGCACGCAACTCCTTGGCGCAGACAGAGAGTATTCTCAATAGTATCAGTGATGCGGTCATCAGTGCGAAAACGCTGCTCGTGCAGGCATCCAGCGACACATTGAGCGATGTCGACCGAGAGTCTATTGCCAGTGAGCTAAAAGGCATCTATGAAACGCTGATTGGTCAGGCCAACGCGACGGACGGCAATGGACGCTATATTTTTGGCGGCTACAAGGATAACGCCCCGCCCTTCGTGAAGTCCGCAGATGGCAGTGTCGAATATACAGGTGACAATAACGGTCGTGAGCAGCGGGTCGATGCATCGCGGTTAATGCCGGTCACTGAAAATGGTGTGACCATTTTCCAGCAAGTACCCAGTGGTGCCGGCTACATCGCCGAGGCCAACGTGGCGAACCAGGGGAGCGTGCTCATCAATGGCCCTCAGGTGACCAACGTCAACGACCCTGATTACGGCGATAGCTTCCGTGTCAGGTTCGCAGAAAATGGCGCCGGTGAGTCTATTTACACCTTGCAGCAGTTCGATGGCGCGGCTTGGTTGGACGTTGCTGGACAAGTGGGGCAGCCCTACGATGCCAGTGGTCAACAGTTGAGTTTTGGCGGTGTCAACGTCACGCTGCGTGGGCCTTCCGAAGCAGGCGATGAAATTCTTGTCGCGCGTTCAGGGAGCGAGCAACGACCAGCAGACCTGTTCCGTACCATGGAAGCGGCCATTCGTGTTCTGGAGACGCCTGCAGAAAGCAGTAGCCAGAAGGCTGCGCTGCGCAACACGCTCAATACCTCGATGCGTGATTTGGACAATGCGTTGGACAATGTGTTGACGGTACGGGCCTCTGCAGGCGCCAGGCTGAATGAGCTGGATGTCATCGACGCGGTGGGCAGCAACCGGATGCTCAACTACGAGCAGACGCTTTCTGATCTTGTGGATCTGGACTATGCCGCGGCGATCTCCGAATACAGCCTGCGTCAGGTAGGTTTGCAGGCGGCACAGCGTGCGTTCGTCGATATCAAGGGCATGTCGCTGTTCGATTTTATGTGACCTTGTCTCGCCACGCTGCGAAACGCCCTGCCACTTGCCCAGTGGCAGGGCGTCAATTTATGGGGGCCATGGCTTCGATCAGCCCTTGAGTAAACATCACGCCTTGACTGAACAGCTGTTGTAGAAAGCTGCCCAGGTCGGTCATCAGTACCATCAGTAGCGTCAGGCCCACCAGGATAGACGTGGGGAAGCCGATGTTGAACACCGTCAGCTGTGGCGCCGAACGGTTCAGGATGCCTAGCGATAGGCTGATCACGAGCAGTGGCCCTGACAACGGCAGTGCCAGCAGCATGCCTGACGCAAAGATGGTACCTCCATAGCGGGCAAGCAGCTCGAAGGCGCCAGGGTTCAAGGTCCCGATGCCTATGGGCAGCGTGACAAAGCTCATGATCAGAGCCTCCAGCACCATCAGGTGGCCATTGAAAGCCAGAAACATCAGCAGCGTCACCGTATAGAGAATGCGCGACAACACCATGATGTTGGTGCCGCTGGAGGGGTCAAAGAAACTGGCAAAGGCCAACCCCATCTGCAAACCGATGAACTCGCCCGCCGCCTGCACCACGGCAAATATGATATGCATGACCAAGCCAATGGCCAGCCCTATCAGCATCTGCTCAATGATGATACCCACGCCTGCCCACGACATGAGCGCAACCTCTGGCATGGGAGGTAGCAAGGGAGCGATCACTACCGCGATGACGGCAGCGAGTGCCACTTTGACCTGATTAGGCACGCTGGAGTGCCCCCACAGCGGGGAAGCGGTCATGAAGGCCGTAATGCGCACGAAGGGCCAGAAAAACGCGACCAGCCAGCCCTGTAGCTGGGCAAAGGTGACCTCAACCACGGCCTACATCACCATCGCGGGAATATTACTGAATAGACGGTGTGTGAAGTCCGTGATCAAGCCGATGAGCCAAGGGCCTGCCACGACCAGTACGGTGAATACTGCAAGAATCTTGGGGATAAAGGTCAGCGTCATTTCGTTGATCTGCGTGGCGGCC
Source organism: Vreelandella hamiltonii (assembly GCF_014651795.1). Lineage (NCBI taxonomy): Bacteria > Pseudomonadati > Pseudomonadota > Gammaproteobacteria > Oceanospirillales > Halomonadaceae > Vreelandella > Vreelandella hamiltonii. The sequence goes on from NZ_BMXO01000021.1 coordinate 14,265, forward strand.
TGAAACAGGCTGATCAGCAGGCCGACGAACAGGGCGGCCAGCAGTATGGGGCCTGCCAGGAGTAGCATTACCCGCATACCCTGGTAAGCAAGGCTCATTACCATCTCTGGCGTCATGTTCGTTCTCCTTATCGGCCTGGCGGTACTAAATCATGTAAAAGCTCTCAGCCAGTGAGCCGATGATCAGTTGCCAACCGTCCACCAGCACGAACAGCATAAGCTTGAAAGGAAGTGAAATCGTGACGGGGGGGACCATCATCATCCCCAACGACATGAGTGTACTGGCCACCACGAGGTCAATGATCAAGAAGGGAATGAAGATCGTAAAACCAATTTGAAACGCGGTTTTCAGCTCGCTGGTGACGAAAGCGGGGAGCAGTACACGCATGGGAAGCTCTTCCGGGCCTTGCATCGGGCCTATGTCGGCCAGGCGCACGAAAAGCGCCAGGTCAGGTTCCCGCGTCTGTGCCAGCATGAACTCTCTGAACGGAATTTGTGCCTGGAGTAGGAACTCTTCAAAGTTGATCGCTTCCTGAGTCAAAGGCACCCAGGCCGTATCGTACACCTGGCTGATAACGGGCGACATGACAAAAAAAGTCAGAAATAGCGCAATACCCAGCAAGACCTGATTAGGGGGCGTGGCCTGGGTGCCCATGGCGGTTCTCAGCAGGCTCAGTACGATGATAATGCGCGTGAAGCTGGTCATCATCAACAGCATGGCGGGCAGGAATGCCAGTGAACTGAGGAAGAGCAGCGTTTGCAGAGACAGCGACCACTGTTGGCCACCATCGCCTGTTGGCTGTGAGGTCAGGCCGGGAAGCTGTTGCGCCTCTGCGGGCACGCATAGCAGAGAAAGCCAGCAGCCCAGTAATAGCAGGCTGAGGAACCATTTCTGTGGTGCCAGAGAGCGAAACAAAAGCAGAACATGCGTCATGGTTTGGGCTGAGAGTTATTGGAGTGCTGGGTGGCGGAATGCTTATGACGATAGCCGGCCAAGGCGCTGCTGAAGCGTTGAGCAAAAGGCGCTGGTGAGTCCTCTGGATCAGGCCGCGCACGATCTTCGGGAGCGGGGCGCTCCTGGAGCTTGGTGACTTTTCCTCCACTGACTGCCAGCACCAGCCAGGTATCCTCGATTTCGACGACCACCACCCGTTCTCGGCTGCCAATGGCGGTGCTGCCCACCACGCGCAGATGGGCACCATGATCGTAACGGTGCTGCTGCCAGCGTTTGAGCAGGGCAGTGCACACCAGTATGATCGCAATCACTAGGGCCAGTGCAGCAGCAGTCTTTCCGAGAACGGCCATGCCGATAAGGGCATCGCCGCCGCTTAACGCGTCCACTGACGTTGATGTCGTCGCGACACTCATCGGTTGAGTTTATGAATGCGCTCGGAGGGCGTGATGATCTCGGTAATACGAATGCCGTACTTATCCTCGATGACCACGACTTCCCCTTGGGCAATCAGGTAACCGTTAATGAGAATGTCCATGGGCTCACCCGCTAGGCCCTCTAGCTCAATGACAGAGCCTTGGGCAAGCTCCAATAGCTGCTTGATGGTGAGCTTTGTACGGCCAAGTTCTACGGTGAGTTTGACGGGGATATCCATGATCATTTCCAGATCACGGGTGGCACCACTGCTCCGTTCACCATTCAGAGGACGGAAGACATCGTCACTGGCTGGCTTGGCCGTGGGAGCTTCTTGTTCAGGCTCTTCGCTGGCATCCGTTTGTTCGGCAGCCTCTTGCTCCGCCATCGCGGCAGCCCAGGGGTCATCATCGTCACTGGCGGCATCGGCGCTGGACGATGACTCTTCTTGTGCAGACATGGCTTCCGCCCAATCGTCATCAGAAACTTTTTGATCGGGTTTGTTTGGGTCTGTCATGCTTTGGGTTCCTTGGCTTTCTGTCGCGTTGAACCTTTAATAAAGTCCTGGGACGATACGTTATTCATGGCAGCATGGTCGATCAAGCGCAGAACACGCAGCGCTCGCTGCTGCCGCTGGCTGCCGTACTCACACTCCATGACAGGTACGCCATCGACCCGCGCGGTAATCGTGGAGGGGATGTCCATTGGCAATACATCGCCTTTTTTCAACCCCATCACGTGGGCAATGCGGCTGGGGATCTGAGCGAACTCTGCAATGAGTTCGACTTCAGACTGGCGAAGCTCGCTGGCCATGCGTCGTGACCAGGTGCCGTCGCTGTCATGGTTGCTGTCATTGATCGGGTTGACCAACAGGTCCCTCAGCGGCTCGATCATGGCGTAGGGCATGCAGATTTGGAAGCTGCTGGATAAATTACCGACTTCGATATTGAACTTGGTATTGACGACGATCTCGTTGGGCGAGTTGGTAATGTTCGCGAATTTGGACTGTATTTCCGAACGCAGAAAGTGTACGTCCAACGGGTAGACGACCTTCCAAGCTTCCTTATAGGCATCAATGGCGAGGTTCAGCAGGCGCTGAATGATACGTTGTTCGGTATTGGTGAACTCGCGGCCATCTGATTTCGTCACGAAGCGTCCATCACCGCCAAACAGGTTGTCTACCACCATGAAGACCAGGTTCGGGGGAAAGACCACCAGCGCTGAGCCACGTAGTGGCTTCATCGATACAATATTGAGGTTTGTGGGCACCGGCACGTTGCGAGAGAAGTCGCTAAAACTTTGGTAGCGCACTGACTCGACGGTAATATCCGAGCTGCGACGAATCAGGTTGAACAGCCCATTACGAAAATAGCGAGCAAATCGTTCGTTGATAAAGTCCAGTGCATGCAAGCGCTCCCTGATGACCCGGTGTTGGGTCGACGGGTCGTAGGGGCGTATGCGCGCTTCATCTGATGCGTGTGATGACGTAGCGGTCGGCTCGTCATCACCACTGACGCCCTTCAAGAGAGCATCGATTTCTTCCTGGGACAGTAGATCGTCCTGTGACATGAACGGCTCCAGTACCCGGGATTATTGAACGATGAATTCGGTGAACAGCACTTCCCGGAGATCCAGGGGCGGCTGATTCTCAGTCAGGGGAACAGATAAACGACTGATAATGTCCTGAGCCAGCGCTTCCTTACCTTCGGTGGAGGTCAGCTCACTCGCTTGCTTGCCCGACAGGAGAATCAGCAGGCGGCTGCGTACCTGGGGCATGTGCTCTTCAATGATGGCTTTGCTCTGTTCGTTGCCTACGCGTAGTGTAATACCGGTATAGAGCAGGCGTGACCCGAAACGATCATCGGCCAGATTGACAGTAAAAGGTTCGATGCGCGTAAAGACGGGGGGCGTCGGCGCTTGCGTCTGCTGTTGGGCTTCGCCTTCGGCTCCGCCCCGCTGGTCAAGAACGAGATAGATAGCCGCTGCTGCCCCTGCGGTGGAGAGCAATACCAGCATGATCATTACTATAAGCAGTTTTTTAGATCCGCCGCTTGATTCAGCCATTGATTTTCCCATGATGATCCCGGAAGACGCTCGCTAAGCATTATGCCTGACACGGGTAATTACGAAGAAATGAACAGGCTCACCGTAGGAGCCTATCTCCTGGTTTTGCTAACTGCTGATTCGCACACCATGCATCATTTGCATGATGATATACAGCTATGCGTATAAGTCTACACGCCCATCTGGGGATACGCTTACCAGGCTATCAGCGCTGTGCGGCTGGTTGTGCTCATTGGCCATGTCGCTTTCATCACCACGCTGTCCAGGCCCGCGTTGATGCTCGAACCTCTGGTCCCCAGCACCCTGGTCGCCTACGAACGTATCGCTTAACGTAATCCCTTGCTCTGCAAGCATCTCGCGTAGCTGTGGAATAGCTTGCTCCAGGACTTGTCTGACATGTGCATGTGCGGATAGAAATTGAGCCTGTGTGCCCTGTTCTGTCATTTTTAAAGAAACAGAGAGCGGGCCCAGGTCAGAGGGGTTTAGTTTCATTTGAATATGCTGTTCCCCACCGCGTGTAATGAAGTGAAGTAGTTGCTGACCAAACTGCGGGGGCCATGCAGGGCTTGAAACCAGGGCCGGTAACGCTACCAATTGAGCAGGTGTCGCAGTCGACAGCTGGCTGCCTGCTGTGGAGGTAGCCATGGGTAATAAAGTAGTTGGTTCACCCGATGTCGCTATGGGTTTTTGTGATCCATCGTCCTGTGGGTAAGGCATCGAGGCCGCCACAATAGGGCTACCGGAAAGAGTAACATTCGGCAGCGTTGACCAGGTATTGACCAACTCCGTCGAAAGTGAGGTCGGGGGGGGCTGAGTTGCCATGAACATTGCAGGCGAGGACGGCTCTGGCCGTGGCGTATGGCCCTGGATCGCAGATAAGGTATCAGCGGTGTTTGCTACCGAAGAGGTTGCCTGTGCGGCGGGCCATGATTGAGCGGAATAGCTTGATACCAGCGAGATACGCTGAGCAATTTCGTCTAGCTCAGTCAATGGCTGAGTCGGCTGGACAGAAGCATGGCTGCTGGCCGACTGCTGTGTTGGCGATAGCAGTGTTAAGGGACTGGCCTGTGCCAAGCGACCCTCTAAAGGATACGCGCGTGGATTATTTTCGGCGACGGCAAGCGAACCCGGTCTCAATAGTTGGTACAAAGTCCGCAAACCGGCCGTGATCTTCGCCACTTCGGTTGTGTTTGCCTCGCCGTTGGTGATGGATGAGGTGAACGGTCCCGGCGAGATAGCGGACTCGGTAGAGCTTTGTGCGTTAGGCGCAGTCGTCGTCAACAAGTGTGCCGTCGGCTCGTCAAGGTAGACTGAACGCGTATCGCTGGATGATGACGCTGAAGTCAACGCCACGATTATATCGGCAATGGCATCACGTATTTCGGCAAGACGGGCGCTATCTGTCAGCGTTTCGCTGTTGGTGGCCTGTGAGTTTGATGCGTCAGGCAAGAGCGCCGGCTCAGCAGGGTTTTGTACGTCGGGCGCAGTGGTTGCCAGGCGTGCTATTGGCTCGTCAAGATAGACTGCGCGTGTATCGCTGGATGATGACGCTGAAGTCAACGCCACGATCATATCGGCAAGGGCATCACGTATTTCGGCAAGACGGGCGCTATCTGTCAGCGTTTCGCTGTTGGTGGCCTGTGAGTTCGATGTGTCAGGCAAGAGCGCCGGCTCAGCAGGGTTTTGTACGTCAGGCGCTGCGGTTGCCAGGCGGGCTGTTGGCTCGTCAAGATAGGCTGCGCGTGAATCGCTGGATGATGACGCTGAAGTCAACGCCACGATCATATCGGCAATGGCATCACGTATTTCTGCGAGGCTGGCTGCGTTTACGGAGACTGAGGATGGCCGGCTGAAAAGTAATGTAAGGGCATCCTGCTCATCTGCGGTGCTGGCCAAGGTGGGGCGCGCTCCAGGTGCACGAGCGGTCTGTTCAGGCGTCGACGATGCCTCTAACGAATCGTTGGAAGTGCCGGGGAGGGCTGTCGGAACAGCTTGCACCCTTTCGCTATCCGTTGGTTTTACGATGGAGCCATCTGCGTTTGTTACGTGCCGAGTAGTATCAAGCGCTATGGATCCCTGCTGTGGAGCCGGCACTGCTTGAGTGGGGCGGCGACTCAGACTCTCCAGGCTAGAGGCGATTGATGCGAGTGTTTCAGCCAATACCAGGTCACGTGACGATAGTGAAGCGGGTGTCAGGGGCTGTGAGGGGTCCTCTGACAATGATTGTGTATTCTGCCGCTCTGCTGATGGAGATGTCGTCAGTGGCTCCAACACAGTCTGAGCTTTGAAAGAGTCTGGGGCGCCAACAATGTCCTGCGCTTGTGAGGAGTGGTTCTCAGGTATTGCACTGGGGGTTAATCTGGCCACTGCCTGAAGCACCATAGTTGCGATGCTATCTACAGACGGGAGCTGCTTACTTGCCGAGGTCGTCTTCGCAGTTGCTGGTAGTGCCTGACCTGCTTGCATGGGGGGCTGCTGTGCCACTATATCTCGGGCAGCAGACAATGCCGTGCTGGTACGGTCCTGCGGTTGGGCGAGTGCCTGCAGGTGAGCGATTGAATGCGCTAACTGTTTTTCTGATGATATCGAAAGAGCGCTTGCTGTGCCGCGCGCTGCTTCCGAAAGCGCTTGATGCGTATTCAAGCCAGCGAAGAGCGCGGCGACCGAGTCACTGGACTCGCTGGGAGCAAACCTGGAAAGCATGCTTGATGCAGGCAGTGACAGTGAGGCCCCTGGCGAGGGAGTGGCGCTGGACAATGTTGCATGACTGGCAAAGCCAGGCTGACGATAGTGAGCCGTGGGGGCATCGTGCTCTAAACCTGATGAGAAGGGTGCTCCCCTGTTGGCAAGTGTTGCCAGGTCGTCTGGCATTGGGGTGCGCCCCATGCGTGATGCCTCTAGCATGCTTTGATGAAACGCACCATGTAAAGGGCTCCCCTCGTTCTCTCTAGGCAGGACAGCCGGGCTGAGGCTCTGGCCATTGTTGGATAAAAATAGTTGAGCGATAGGATGCATTGGGTGTCCCCGGGACGGCGTCAAAGTGGCTTATCAGGGCTCTGACGAGCCATACGGTTAGTGACCAACTCATCGTTAGCTTTTTGTTCATGCCTTGCCTGACGTCGATGCTCCTCCAGTAAGCGTCGTGAAGCCAGTGTATCGTAAGAAGAGAGCCGACGCTGCTCCTGCTGCCAGTTCTGCTGGCTTTGCTGTACGCGTTTCTGTTGCGCTGCCAGGGCTTGACGTGCTCGGCTCAGTGCCGCATCGAGAGACGCCAGAAATTGCTGATAGTTATACATGGTGGCAGGGTCGATACCTTCTCTCATCGCCTGCTGCAGGCGTTCGGCGTACTCCACACGATAACGGCTCAGTGACGCTAGCTGCGCCTCCGTTTGCTGTTCCGTTTGACGCTCCTGAGCTAGCAGCTTTCCCGCCTGGTCCCGCGCATCACGCGCCAGGTCGGTCAACATGTCGATCTGATGGTTACTCATTTAGCCTCCCACCACCGTGCGTAGCGCCTGGCGAGACTCGGCCAGCGTTGCGCACTCATCAATGTTTTGTTGTAAAAAGCGTTCCAGGCTTGGAAAGCGGTTGACCGCCTCGTCCAGTCTGGGGTCGTGTCCTGGGCTATAGGCGCCCACACTGATCAGGTCTCGGTTGCGCTGATAGCGCGAGAAGATCTGCTTGAAGGTGCGTGCTTCTTGCTGTTGCTCGGGCGTGACGATGGCCGTCATGGCGCGACTGATCGAGGCTTCGATATCGATGGCGGGATAGTGACCAGCCTCCGCCAGGGTGCGCGACAGCACGATATGGCCATCCAGTATGGCGCGGGCAGAATCGGCAATGGGATCCTGCTGGTCGTCGCCTTCCGTCAGTACGGTGTAAAAGGCAGTAATAGAGCCGCCGCCGCGCTCTGCGTTACCGGCTCGCTCTACCAGCCCCGGTAACTTGGCAAATACGGAAGGTGGATACCCCTTGGTGGCAGGAGGCTCACCAATGGCCAGTGCAATCTCGCGTTGGGCCATGGCGTAGCGGGTAAGCGAATCCATGATCAGCAGGACATTGCGCCCTGAGTCGCGAAAGCTCTCCGCAATGCGCGTGGCGTAGGCTGCCCCTTGCAGGCGCTGCAACGGCGAGGTGTCCGCAGGTGCGGCGACCACGACGGCACGTCGACGACCTTCCGGGCCCAGTATGTTGTCAATGAAGTCCTGTACTTCGCGGCCACGCTCGCCAATCAGGCCGACCACGATCACGTCCGCTTCGGTATAGCGTGCCATCATGCCCAGCAGGACGGATTTGCCCACCCCGGAGCCCGCAAACAGGCCCATCCGCTGCCCTCTACCCACACTCAACAGCGCATTGATGGCACGAATGCCTACATCGATTTGTGCTTCGATGGGCGCTCGAGACAGCGGGTTCAAGGGCCTCGAGCTGAGCGTCGTGCGTGGCGCTTCCTCGAGGTTTTCTCGGTCATCGAGGGGCGTGCCGTTGCCATCGAGTACCCGCCCAAGCAGTTCGTCGCCCATTGGGAAGCGGCGCGCGCTATGCCCGTTGCCATCGACCAGCGGTGTGACACGAGCGCCGGGCATCAAGCCGGAAATCTCTTCAAGTGGCATCAGGAAAAGCTTTTCGCCTGAAAAGCCAACGACTTCCGCTTCGGCAAATTTATCGCTGTCGTTCAAGCGACCATCGGCGCCGGGTAATTCAATGTGGCAGGCGCTCCCGACGGCGACGCGTAACCCGACGACTTCTATGACCATGCCCGTGGCCCTGACGACCCTACCGCTGGTGCGGTAGTGAGGCAGGCGGCTGATGCGCTGAGTGGTGCGCTGAAGGGCTTTACGCCAACGGTGCTGATGCGGGCAGGAGAGCGAGTTCATCGTATCAACCTGCGGAGGGAGCGCTATTGCGCTTGCGCAGCTGTGTCTGGACGCTTTGCCAGCGACTTTCAAAGGTTGCGTCCAGCTCCCCTTGAGCGCTGGTGACTCGACAGCCTCCACGGGAGAGTTGATCATCAGGCTGGAGTACCCACTGGGCAGCTTCCAGCTCACTCCCCAGGTGTTTTTCAACGAGGGTGTGGTCTGTCGGGTTCAGCCATAGGCGTTGCTTACCTACCAGAGGCGGTTCAGTGTGTAGAAGCTCACGCACGATCTGCAGGATGTGGTCAGGGTGTTCATCAAGCGCACCACCGGCCAGCTGCTTGCCAGTCGCTAGCGCCAGCTCGGCAAGATCATGGGCGATGGTGTCGTCCAGGCGCTCGAGTGCCTCGGAAAACTGCTTTGCCAAGGATGCCAGTGGCGCTAACGCTTTTTTCAACTGTGCATTGAGCTCCTCGGTCGCTTGTGCACGGCCCTCCTCAAGCCCCTTGGCCAGCCCTTCTTCATGGCCGCGTGACAGGCCGGCCTGGTACCCCTCTTCTTCGGCCGCCTCGCGAATCTGCTCATAAATTCTTTGACGCTCCTGCTCTTCACGGGCGCGTGCTTCTGCAGCGGCTCGTTTAGCCGCTTCGACCTTGCGTTGGTGTGCCGTTGGGCCTTGTCCGCGGTCATTATCCGACGCTTGTGAGGCGAGCAGCTCCTCCATTTGCCAGCGGCGCCACTGGCCGTGGCGGTCGAACTCGGGTGAGTGAGTATTAGACATACTCATCATCTCCACCGGCTAGCACAATTTCGCCTGAGTCGGCCAAGCGCCGCACGATCTGCAAAATGGCTTTTTGCTCGGTTTCCACTTGCGACACCCGGATGGGACCGCGGGCTTCCATGTCTTCGCGTACCAGATCGGCAGCACGCTGCGACATGTTGCGCAGGAACTTGTCCACCAGTGCGTCCTGGGCTCCCTTGAGTGCCACCACCAGTGAGTTGGTTTCCACTTCCTGAAGCACCATCTGAATGGCACGATTGTCCAGGTCGAGCAAGTTTTCGAACAGGAACATTTCGTCGATGATCTTTTGGGCCAGATCTTCGCTGTGAGAGCGCACCGTCTCGATGGCGACTTCTTCCTGGGACGAGTTCATCAGGTTGAGAATCTCGGCAGCGGTTCTCACGCCGCCCATCTTGCTGCGCTTGAGGTTCTGGCCGTCCAGCATGCTGGTGAGCACTTCGGTCAGCTCCTGCAGGGCTGCCGGTTGAACACCGCTAAAGGTGGCAATACGCAGTACGACATCGTTGCGTAGCTTCTCTTCGAACAGTTCGAGAATGTCAGCCGCCTGGTGACGATCCAGATGCACCAGAATGGTCGCGATGATCTGGGGGTGCTCGTCACGAATCAGCTCGGACACCATGGAAGCTTCCATGAGGTTGAGCGCATCGATACCAGAGTTGTTGCCCGTAGATTCGAGAATGTCCTCGATTAGACTGGTGGCGCGCTCGCTGCCCAATGCCTTGGTTAGGACGGAGCGGATATGCTCGCTGGAGTTGAGGTTCAGTGCGACAAACTCTTCGGTTTCCCGATGGAACGCCTCCAGCACGGCCTTCATATCTTCATGCGACACTTGATGCAGTCGTGCCATCTCGGTGCTGATCTCCTGCACCTCGCCGGCGCTGAGAAACTTGAATACCTCGGCGGCGCTGTCTTCGTCCAGGGCCAGCAATAGAATGGCGCTTTTACGTGCTCCGCTCATCTCCGTGATGCTAGTCATTGGCATTCATCCAGCTGCGGATAATCATGGCCACCATGCGTGGGTCTTCCTGGGCCATTTCGCGCAGATCATTGAGATTGTGTTCATACAGTGATGTCTTGCGTCGACGTTTGGGCTTGCCGCTGTAGGTGTCCCCGTCATTGACATCACCGTCTCTTTCATCAGCATCACTGTCATCGTCACTGCCGACACTGGTGTTCAAAATACCACCGGGCGTCGCTGTGGCCACCAAAGGCGGCTGTGTGTAGCGTTTGATCAGCGGGCGAAGAATCAACCAGTAAAGCAGGAAAGCCACCAGCGCCACCAGCAAGTAGCGACCCAAATTGGCTGCCATGGCCAATGTGTCTGGCTGCTGCCACCAGACGGTTTCGGTGCGCGGGTCTTCATCGCTAGCAAACGGCGTATTGACGATTTCGACCTGGTCTCCGCGTTGGCCAGAGAACCCCATGGCTTGCTGAACCAGGCGCTCCAGCTGTGCCACTTCTTCAGCACTGAGAGCGACTTGCTCGGTCTCTCCCTCTTCATTGGTGACCGTACGGAAGTTAACGACTACTGCTGCCGTCAGACGCTCTATCTGACCCAGTCGATGCTGAATGTGCTCAATACTGCGATCAACTTCGTAATTGACGACATCTTCCTGGCGCAAGTTGCGTAAGGCGCCTGCCTCAGTAGCCGTGTCTTCTGCGCCATCATCGGGTTGATTAATCGGGGAGGGGGCAACGCCTGGCGGCGTATTGCTCAGCGCGCCGGGAATGCCGGATGCCAATGGATCATCGCCATCATACGACAGACTTAACTGGCGGCTACGTACGGCTGACTCGTTGGGTGTCTGGTTGGGGCGATAGCGTTCCGATGTCTCTTCGCGGCGCGAAAAATCGATTTGTGCAGCGACCTGCGCGCGGACGTTGTCGCGACCTACTATCGGCAGCAGAATGTTTTCGATGCGCTGCTGATAAGAGCGCTCGACTTCCGTAATGTAAGCAAGCTGGGTGCCGTCCAGGTCATTGCCTTGTTGTGAGTTGGCGGTCAGCAGGCGCCCATTTTGATCCACAACAGTCACGTGTTCGGTAGAAAGCTCCGGAACGCTACTGGAGACCATGTGAACAATGGCGCTGACCTGCCCCTCTCCAAGCACACGACCGGGCAGCAGTGTCAAAACAACGGACGCCTTGGCGGGCTCTCGGTCACGTATGAAGACAGATGGCTTGGCCATGGATATATGAACACGCACGCGCTCCACGGGGCCCAGCGATTCAATCGAACGTGCCAGCTCGCCTTCCAGGCCGCGTTGAAAATTGACCTGTTCGGCGAACTGACTGATTCCGAAGGCTTGGTTGTCCATCAATTCCAGCCCAAGGTTGCCGCCTCTGGGAAGCCCCTGCTCGGCAAGCTGGAGTCTTAACGTGTGTACTTGAGCGCTTGGCACCAGTAGGGCCTGACCGCCTTGACCGAACTGGTAAGGCACGCCGCGGCTGTCCAATTCGGCAATGATGCGCCCACCGTCCGCTTCGTTCAGGTTGCTGTAGAGTACACGGTACTCTGGGCTGCTGGCCCACATGAAAAGCGCAGCCACCACCGCGATGGAAGCTGCTGAAGCGATCAAGACAACCACCAGCGGATTGCCTCGCAGTTGCTTCATTGCGCGTTCGAGGGCTGATGGAGATGCGGACTCGCTAGAAGACACCCCGCTTTGCGAAGCGTTTGCTGTCGTACTGTTTGGACGGCCTGCCGTAGCACCGGTTTCGCTCATGCATCCCTCCAGCAGGGTTGGCAAAACGGGTGTCGGCCCAGGCGCATCACTAAAGAAGGCATAGGCTCTTTCCGTCAATCGCGGTGATCCACCAAAAAACAGGGCGGAATTATGATGAACGCCATTATGATGAGGTGTGTCCACCATAAATGAACGAAAAGCCTGGCTTTTCGCGCGCATTTGTTCGTATGAGATGGGCTGTGTCAGTGGTAGGCTCCTGCTAACACATTAAACGTCGCGATATGAGGAGTTGGTATGAGTTCGCCCTCCCTACAGTCTGCCCTTCAGCAAATGCATAGTCTGGCGGCACAGGCTGCCCAGCCCGTTCGTGGTGAACAGGTCTCGACGGTTGTGGGGCAGGCTGGATTTGGCAGTGAACTACAGGCGTCTATCCAGAGAATCAATCGGTTGCAGCAGTCGGCCAATGCCAAGGCGATGGCCTTTCAGGCGGGAGAGCCGAATATTGAGCTCAACGATGTCATGGTGGATATGCAAAAAGCCAGCGTGGCCTTCCAGATGGGTATGCAGGTGCGTAATCGGTTGGTGACTGCTTACCGAGACGTCATGAATATGCAGGTGTAAGGCGACGTACAGAGCGTGATGCTTTGGTGTCGCGACGCTAGAAAGCGCCATCCGTAGGATGCGCTATTTTATAGTGTTTTGTCCTGTAGCTATCGTGAGGTTCACTGTGTTATGAGGTGGCCAGCGCAAAAGAGCGCTGGCAACGTCATACGTTCAAGGAAATCAGGTTGCCCTGTAGCTCTCCCAGCCGCTCTGCCATCGTAATGACCTCCTCGGCAGGAATCTGGCGAATGACATCGCCGGTTTCGCTGTCGATAACGCGGGTAATGATGCGTGAGGAGTCCTCGCTGATATCGAACTCGAGTCCGCGTGCCCTCATGGCTTCATTGATACGCTGTATCGGTTCCAGGAGTTCTTCCCTTGTCGTGCTCAATGCCAACGACTGATGTTCCTCCTGGGTGGGGGCGGTCAGCTCGGGAGGCGTGCGTATTGGTCGCTCCTGTGAGCCGGGAATACTTGACGTGGCGACCGCTAGGTCGATTGGCAGTGGGCCCATAAACAACGTTCCTCTTTGCTAAGCCATTCAAGGCTGGGTAACGTAAACTTAGAGGCCGATGCAGGTGTTGGATAGCCTCCAACAGAGTTATCGGCGAGATGTTCACAAACTTTATCTTTTTCAGTATAGACAAAAAGAAAAGCCTGATAGGCAGTAATCGGCATGCGGAGCCATTGGGGCTTCTGCTATGCTCGGTTCCCTTATATCAAGGGTGGGTTCACATGACCACCGCGGCTGTGAAAGCGAGGCACGCATGGCAGTCCAGCAAGATGAGTATGAACGTATTTCAAATCCATCCGCCATCAGTTCTCTGCTGAATACCATGATAGAGGGTGGTGGGGTGTCGCTTTGCCTTGATACCCCGGAGGCGCGTCCAGAGCCCATTGTATTAATGGAGCAGCACGAGGGTGAGACGCTGGTAATGGACTTGTCTTCCGTTGACTATTTGCTGTATCGCTTGGAGCAAGGCGAGCGTTTCTTTCTGCGGGGGCAATCTCAAGGCAAGGTGTTGCGTACACCGCTGCTTGCCCTCACCGAAACGCGCCGTTCTGGTGGGCGTTTTTTATGCTGCAGTGAATATCCGGACTCCGTAGATGTGCTTCAGCGGCGTGAGTCATATCGCGCTGAGCTGCGTATGGGCATGGTGGTCTCCGCGACCGTTTATGGCGCAGGCGAAGAAGGAGCGCCAGGCGAGTTGCGAGACCTCTCTCAGGATGGGTGTCAGCTTGAACTGCCGTTGACAGCGAGCGGCGTGCTAGCCGAGTCATCGGAGCCCATGCGTCTGGTGTTGGCATTTCCAGACGGTACTCAGTTCGAAGTGCATGCTATCGCTCGCCATCAAAAAATGGATCCAGAGCGTCACCTGTTACGCGTTGGCTTTCGTTTTGCAGGCTGCACCTCCGAGCAAGAGCGGCAGATCTGGTACTTCGTATGCGAAATCGAGCGGGAGGCTGCTCGCTACAAGAAGGAAGCCCAGGAGGAGCGTCAGCCCTCTCCGCTGTTCGCACAGCCTAGCAAGCGTGTGCCAAACGGTGAGCAAGTGGGGCGGCGTGACATTCGTCGTTACGCGACGCCAACGGCAAGGCGTGTGGTCAAAGTGGCAGCCTATCTGGATGCTCAGCTGCTAATGCTTCAGCAAGGCCATGATGTTGACTCACGACAGCTATCGCGCAATGCCGACCGTATTCTGCAGCTTCATGAAGAGGATCGCGAGGCGCTGCTGTTCGCTTCGCGCTGCTTGTCCATGGAGCCACTGCTGGTGCGGCATGGTATCGCCGTGGCGGTCCATCTGCTGGATCTTGTGGGCGGAAATATGCCGCGTGATGTGCGTAAGGCCGTCGTGGCCAGTGGTCTGGTGCATGATCTGGGGAAAGCGCTGATACCTCAGGTGGTCTTCAAGGCGCCCAATTTCGAGCCCCGTCATCGTCACATGTTGAGTGAGCATGTGTCGCTGCTAATGGCTCGATTGAAGACTTGCCAGTGGTTATCTGCCACGGTGGCGCAGGCGGTCATTGGTGGCATTAACGAGCGCCTCGATGGTAGTGGCTATCCTGATGGGCTGACCGGGAGCGATATCACTGAGCTGGCTAAAGCGAGTGCCGTGGTGGATGTAGTGGAAGCGATGAGGCGGGATCGGCCGGACCGACCGGCGCGAACTGCCCAGCAGATCTATCGACACCTGTTGAATCATCCTCATCAGTTTGATGCGCGATGGATCAAGCGCTATATCGAGCACTTCAAAACGTTACCCATTGGCTCGCTCGTGCTTTTTTCCAGTGAACAGCTGGGGTGGATTGTTCGCCTGGATGACGCGGGAGCACCTTTTGAAGTGGCGTTGACCCAGCAGGCGGAGCCACCCATGCGTGAAAACTTGCTTGGAAGCGTGCGGGGTGATGTGCGTGAGCGGCTTGGTAAGCCGATGAGAGAAGTTGCTGTCTCTACTTGAGCCCGTACCGCACCTTTGGAAAGTCACCTGTCGTCAATGAAATAGTGTCGGTACTCATTAAAGTCTGCTGACAGGGCGCCGATATATCAGTTAGCGAGCAATTATGCCAAGTCTCAATTATCCAGCAGCGTATCGCCCTTTGTCGGCTGCTGCTTTTACAAGGAGAGCCCTTTAATGACCTATACTCGCAGCGGTGCGGCCTATGGTCGTGGGGCAGGCGCTTATGCCCGCGTCGGCGTGGAAAGTGGCGTCATGTCGGCGGACCCGCATCAACTGATCGTCATGCTTTTCGATGGTGCCCAAGCGGCGATTCGTGCAGCCCGCATTCACATGCAGGCGGGCAACACCGTGGAGAAAGGAAAATCCATCTCCAAGGCGCTGGATATCGTCAATAATGGCTTGGCCGCCGCGCTGGATCAGGAAAAAGGCGGCGAGATTGCTGAGCAGCTGGCATCGCTGTATGACTATATTGCTCGTTTGCTGTTAGCTGCTAACCTGCGCAACGATGAAGAGAGCCTTGATCAGGCGGAGCGGCTGCTCGAGGATATTGCCTCTGCATGGCGTGAAATCGGCCAACGGCAAAGTGCGTGAGGCAATATGACAGCTTCCGAAACGGCTCATGACAACTCCAGGCAAGCGCTCATTGATGCCTATGCAAGGCTGCTGGCGAGTGTGCGCTATATGCATGAGCTTGCAGATAAAGAACAATGGGCAGAGCTGATCGAGCAGCGTAGTAACTACGTCATGCTGGTGGAAAAGTTGCGTGAATTGGACAGCGTGGTTCGGTTGGATGATGACAGCAAGCGGCGCAAAGCGGAGTTGCTTGAGCAGATCCTGGAGCATGATGTAGACATTCGCCGTCGCCTGGTTGCCAGACGAGATGAACTCGGTAAATTAATCAGTGTGACGCAGCGGCAGCGAGATTTGCATCGCGCTTATGCCCCTCAGCAGGGGAACAGTGCTTTCCCTGTGGATGCCGAAAAGGATGAGGGTGTCTCGTGAGCGGCATTACGCCGCTCATCGATACACTGTTACATCAGGTGCTGGGTCGGCAGGCTGAGGCGTCCTCTCTGCGTGCTCTGAGCTCGCCGGTTCAGGCGGTTTCTCCGGGGGAGGGTCCAAGAGCCTTGCAAGGCGATGCAAGCCTTGACGGTAGGCCCCTGCCTCCGCTACTGGGCGATCTGCGCCACCTGCCCGGAGCTGCCGACAAGCTTCGACAGCCTCCCGCTGGCCATACGACGCCAAATGCCTCGCCCAGCTCAACACAAACGCACTTCAGTCCTGCGGCACGTACGATTGCCGATGTGTTGCTACGCTTTCCTGCGCCTCCTGCCGTCATCAGGCCGGCAGCCCCGTTGTTATCACTTCAGGAGTCGCCGTCGACCACGCTGTTGGCGAGTCGTCTGGAAGGTAGTATCCGTGACAGCGGGTTATTTTACGAATCGCACCTCAAGCGTTGGTTTCAGGGCGAGATGTCGCGTCAGCAACTGTTGCGTGAGCCACAGATGCAGCCGGGGCCGCGCCCTGCGCTGCCTCTTGTTTCAAGCATGGTGCCACAGACTTCTGCTGGTATGTCGCTAGCGGCGCCCTTGCCCCCAGGCAGCACCATGGCAATCTTGCCTGATCTTCCTCTATTGCCCGCCAAGGGCACCGCTGCTCTGTTAGACCGGTCGTCGCCTCTTCCCGTTGTTTCTTCTGCCATGGCGGCGCCCTCGGCACCTGCCGCCCCGGCGTCTAACCAGCCTGCCATGCCTTTTGTGACCGAACGCCGGGAAGCCCCCAGCGTTCAGCCGGCCACGGTAGTTGCGGAGCAGGAAATGGCTTCTCGGAGTGTGAGAGAAGTGGTGCATGACAGCTTGCAGGGAGTAGTGCGTCAACAGCTTGAAATGCTGGTCACCCCGACACTACGTTGGGAGGGTGACGTATGGGCCGGTATCTTCATGGCCCTCGTCGTTAACCTGCCTGGGCGTGACACACATGATGAAAAGCAGCCAGCCGATGACGCTCCGTCTGAGTGGCGCTCAGAAATGCAGCTCGATGTGCCGGGGCTGGGGGTCTTTAGTGTTGCGCTTTGGCTGCATAAACAGGTGCTGAGCATTGATTTGACCGCTGGTAGCCTGGAAACGTATGAGCGGCTCGATAGCGGGCTTGATCGCTTGGAGCAGCGTTTGAAAGCGCTGGATTTTGCCAAAGTGCAGGTCAACGCTCGCTATATTCCACCTGAGGAGCCTTCCGATGTTGCCCGGTGAGCGTCGGCGCCAAGCCGTTGCGCTGGCCTACAAGGAGGGGGAGCAGGCGCCGCGCGTAGTGGCAAAAGGGTACGGTGATTTGGCTGACAGAATCATGGCCGAAGCTCAGCGGCAGGGTATCTACGTCCACGATGCGCCTGAACTCGTTGCCTTGCTGATGCAGTTGGAGTTGGATGCTGAGATCCCAGCCAGCCTGTATCAAGTGGTGGCGGAACTGTTGGTGTGGGTGTTCGAATTGTCAGACGGCGAGCTGAATCAGCGTGAAAGGCGCAAGTAGCCAATACAATCGTTGTATGCAACCATGATGCGAGGTAAAGAAAAAAGTCATCAATGGCGCCACTATAACGGTCACAACGACGCGCCCGGGTCGTTCGATGGGACACTATGAGTCAAACAAGCTTTCTTGATGAAATACAAGAGATAAACCTCGCTTACCTTCTGCTTGCTCAGCGCCTGTTGAGCGAAGATCGGGAGGCGGCCATGTTTCGTCTCAAAATTGACGGTGAGCTGGCAGATCTGTTGGTCTCACTGAATGCCTGGCAACTCACCAAGCTGGCCCGCAGCAACCAGTTGGTCTGTCGCTTCAATCACGCCAGCGGCGAGCGGCTGCGTCAGATTCTTGACAACCCACGAGATCAGGGGTTGGCAGGATTGCATGCTTCACTGCTATCTGCCTGTGAGCCTTTTTCCTCACTATCGTCAGGAGAGTCGAAGTGAGTCAAAAGAGCCTTGTGGATGAAATGCATCAGGTGCAGCTGGCCATTGAGCTGATCGAGCTGGGTGCTCGTCTACAAGTGCTGGAGACGGAAACGGAGTTGAGTCGTACCCGTTTGATCAAGCTCTATAAGGAAGTGCGCGGCATGTCACCACCTAAAGGCATGTTGCCTTTTTCGGCAGACTGGTTCGTCACTTGGCTGCCGAATGTGCACTCATCACTGTTTTATAATATTTACCTTGGCTTGCTCGAAGGTACGGAGTGTGAACGTATCGACGCTTTCGTCAAAGCGTACCGGTTATATGAAGAGCAGGTATCGCTTGAGGGTGCAGAGTCGGTGTTGGGTCTAACGAGAGCGTGGACGCTGGTGCGTTTTTTCGAAAGCGACCTGCTGCAATTGACCACTTGCACTCGTTGTGAGGGCCGCTTTGTGGCACATGCCCATAGTCCCGTTCATGACTACGTGTGTGGTATTTGCCAGCCCCCCTCGCGGGCCGGCAAAACACGCAAATCAGGGCGTTGAACGTATAAAATTGTCACACCTGTGGCGGCCGGGAATAAAAGCAATAAACTGCGCTTTAACGCATAGATAGCGGTAAAAGTCGTTGATACTTTCTCATTAAACCGTGCTGTCACCTGAGTATGATAGACCTAAGCTGCATTTTAGATAGGGCTGCCGACATCTTTTGGTTGGGTGTCGAGTATGGCTCTGTTGATAAACCACTCATATCGCAAGGACACTGCTTGTGCTGATACTCCTGGGTTATGTCGTTGTCTTGTTCTGCGTCTTTGGCGGCTATGTGATGGCTGGTGGTAGCCTGGGGCCGCTCTATCAGCCCTTGGAGCTACTGATAATTGGAGGCGCTGGCGTGGGGGCGTTCCTGGCGGCCAACAACGGTAAGGCGATCAAGGCCACGTTCAAGATTTTGCCAAGGCTCAAGCGTACCAAGAAGTACAACAAGGCCTTGTACATGGAACTCATGGCTCTGCAGTACAAGATTCTGTCCAAGGTGCGTCGAGAGGGCATGCTGGGGATCGAGCGCGATATTGATAACCCCCAGGAGAGCCCGCTATTTCAAGAGCATCCTGACGTACTGGCCGACTCTCATATCATGGACTTCCTGACGGATTACCTGCGCTTGATGGTCAGCGGTGGCATGGAACCCATGGAAATCGATGAGCTGATGCTCCACGAAATCGAAGTCTTCGAGCAAGAGGCGCACATCCCTATTGATGCGATTGCCAAAGTGGGAGATGCCATGCCTGCTTTTGGTATCGTGGCAGCCGTCATGGGGGTTATCAAGGCGTTGACCTATGCGGACGCTACGGCAGAACAGATGGGGCAAATGATCGCCATGGCGTTGGTGGGCACCTTCCTCGGTATTTTGATGGGCTATGGCTTCATCAGTCCGATTGCCAGTTATGCCGATCGCCAGGCCAAGGAAGCTGAAAAAATGCTTCAGTGCATTCGCGTGACGCTGTTGGCCAGCTTGCACGGCTATGCTCCACAGTTGGCGGTCGAGTTTGGGCGCAAGGCGTTGCATAGCACCGAGCGCCCCAGCTTCTCTGAACTGGAGGAGTACGTGCGCGATGCCAAAAAGGGCGGTAATGCATGAGCAAGGGAGGGGATAAGCGCCCGATCGTCATCCGGCGCAAAAAGGTGGTCCATGCCCACCATGGGGGGGCATGGAAAATCGCACTGGCAGATTTCATGACGGCGTTGATGGCGCTGTTCCTCGTCATGTGGATTCTTAGTGTATCCAGTGAAGAGACGCGCAGAGGCGTTGCCGAGTATTTCAGCACGCCGCTGGTCACGGCGATTACCGGTGGTGATCGTTCGGGGAGCACTCGTGTTATACCGGGCGGTGGGCCGGATCCCACCCATAGTGATGGTGAGCATGCGCGGATCGGCGTCTTGCAGCAAACGCGGCCCAGTGCACAAGAGCGTCGTTTCTTTGAAGATTTGCAAACGCGTATAGAGCGGGCAATCGAGCGTGATCCCGATCTGCGTGAGTATCGTAACCAGATGCGCTTCGACCTGACGCGTGAAGGCCTGCGTATTCAGTTACTGGATACCGCGCAGCGGCCAATGTTCGAGCTGGGTAGCGATCAGGTAGCCCCTTACATGCGCAGTTTGTTACGCACCATGGCGCCGCTGCTCAATGATTTGCCGAATGACTTGAGTATCAGCGGGCATACGGACAGCGTTCCATATGCAGGCGGATATCGTGGTTACAGTAACTGGGAGCTTTCCAATGACCGTGCCAATGCATCACGCCGTGAGCTGGTGGCGGGAGGGCTTGATCCAGATCAGCTGCTGCGCGTATCTGGCTTTGCAGACCGAGTGCTGCTCGCGGACACTACGCCGACGGATCCCATCAATCGACGTATCGAACTTGTGGTGCTGCTGCCGGAAATCGCCGAGGCTATACGTAATCCGGGTGTTTTAGCGCCTAGCATGCCGCCCTCGACCGAGAGTGTGCCGGAAGAACTTTTGCAACAAAACATACCGCAAGCCAGCGACAGCCCATGAGCCTGGCTTGCCACATAATGATGACGTTCAAGTGGAGCGGTGCATGGACATAGCGGATTTTTTTGACACCTTCTTTGAAGAAGCCGAGGAGCTGCTGGCGGACATGGAGCAGCACTTGTTGGAACTGGATGTCGATAATCCGGATGGCGAGCAGCTGAACGCTATTTTCCGCGCGGCGCACTCCATCAAAGGAGGTGCAGGTACCTTTGGTTTCAGCGTGCTGCAAAAAACCACGCATATTTTTGAAAACCTGCTGGATCACGCGCGCAAGGGCGAGCTTGCGCTGCGTGCAGACCTCGTTGATACCTTTCTGGAGGCTAAAGACATCATGCATGAGCAACTCAATGCCTATCGCAATGAGGAAGAGCCGAACCAGGAAGCTTATGAGCGCATCTGCGAGACACTGCAGCAAATTGCGCTGGAAGAAATTGGCAAAACGCTGGATGCGCCAGCCGCTCCCAAGGCAGAAGAAGCGTCTGCCAAAAAGGCGACTCCTTCTGTCGACAGTGGTGCAGGGGATAGTGAAGAGGAGAGCCCGGCAGGCGAGCATCGCCTCAAGGTGGCCCTTCTCAATGTCGGTGAGAAAGACCGCCTGCTGCTGGTAGAAGAGTTGGAGCAGCTGGGTGACGTAGAGTCTCAGTCGGGTGATGAAAAGCGCTACGAAGTCGTCCTGAAGGGCGGCGTCAGCGCCGATGATATCGAAGCCGTGATGTGTTTTATCATTGAAGCAGATCAGATCGACATTACCTCACTGGCTGCCAGCGCGCCTGCTGACCCCGTCGGGCCTCCAGCGTCAAGCGCCGATGCAGCGCCTCAGGAAAGTGCCCCAGCCGCTAAAGCGCCTGCGCCTGACAAGCCGGCTGCTGCAAAGACCGCCAACAAAAAAACCGCAGAGCAAGCGCCCAAAAAGACGGCTGCCGAAAGCTCGTCGATCCGTGTATCGGTCGATAAGGTGGATCAGATCATCAACCTTGTCGGCGAGCTGATCATTACTCAGTCGATGCTGGATCAGACGGTGAGTGACCTGGAAGGTCAATCGGTCAGCAACAGTTCCTTGCAGAACGGCATGAGCCTGCTGCAGCGTAATGCCCGTGACCTCCAGGAAGCCGTCATGTCGATCCGCATGATTCCCATGGAGTTCGTATTCAGCCGCTTCCCAAGGGTTGTGCGTGATACGGCCAGCAAGCTGGGCAAAGAGATCGAGCTGATCACCGAAGGCAAGTCCACCGAGCTGGACAAGAGCCTGGTAGAACGCATCACCGACCCGCTGACACACTTGGTGCGTAATAGCCTGGATCACGGTGTGGAAATGCCGGATGTGCGTGAATCGCTGGGCAAACCGCGTGTGGGCAAGCTGGTGCTTTCGGCGCGCCACCAGGGCGGGAACATTCTGATCGAAGTGCGTGATGACGGTGCAGGCATGGACCGTGATCGGCTGTTGGCCAAGGCGCGTGAAAATGGCCTCAACGTGTCGGATACGATGTCCGATGAAGAGGTGTTCCAGCTCATTTTTGCGCCCGGCTTCTCCACTGCCAAGGAGGTGACCGATGTCTCTGGTCGTGGCGTTGGCATGGATGTGGTCAAACGTAACATCCAGGGCATGGGTGGACGTGTCGAAATCCAGTCGAAAAAAGGCGAAGGCACCAATACACGCATCGTGTTGCCGCTGACCCTGGCCATTCTGGACGGCATGTCCATCAAGGTAGGCAATGAGACGTTCATTCTGCCGCTATCCACCGTGTTGGAGTCGCTACAGCCCGCCAAAGGGGACATGTACGCCATGGCAGGGGATGACGTGGTACTCAAGGTGCGCGACGAGTATCTGCCGGTCATCGCCATTCATGAAGTACTGGACGTCGAAAATGCCATCACTGACCCCACCCAAAGCATTGCCGTCATCGTGCAGGGAGAAGGACGTCGCTATGCCATGTTGGTCGATGAGCTGATCGGCCAGCAGCAGGTCGTCGTCAAGAATCTGGAAGATAATTACCGCAAGGTGCCGGGCGTATCGGCCGCTACCATCCTGGGGGACGGTAGCGTTGCGTTGATTCTCGACATTACCGGCTTGCATCGCTTGAGCCGGGCGAAAAAAGAAGCAGGTAAAACCGCTAATCAACCCCATCTCTCTTATTACAAAGAGGCTGAGCCGTCATGAGTCACTCATCCAACGAAGCAGTGTTAGCCGCTGCTGAAGCAGAAAACCGCGAATTCCTGGTGTTTTCACTCGGGGATGAAGAGTACGCCATCGATATCCTGAAGGTTCAGGAAATTCGGGGCTATGAAAACGTGACCCGCATTGCGAACGCGCCCGATTTCATCAAAGGGGTCACGAATCTGCGTGGTGTCATCGTGCCCATCGTCGACCTGCGCATCAAGTTCCATCTCGAGAATGTGGAGTACGGTGGTCAGACAGTCGTGATCGTGGTCAATGTTGCCGATCGCATTGTTGGTATCGTGGTCGACGGAGTTTCCGATGTGATGACGCTCGTGCCTGATCAGATCAAACCTGCACCTGAGTTTGGGGTGACGCTCTCCTCCGACTTCCTGAGCGGCTTGGGCAGTTTGGATGACCGGATGTTGGTGCTGGTAGATATCGATAAACTGCTGACCAGTGAGGAGATGGCGCTGGTGGATAGCACGAGCCATCGCTAATACCTGACATGGGCACAGGGAGCGTGCCCATGTTGTTCCAGCTAACCCGCCTTGGCGCCAGGGACAGCACTCGCCGGTATGGTGGCGTTTGGAGTAATGCGTGTGACACAGCTAGTGCGTCAACTGATGAGTAATATGACGGTGCGTCTTAGTTGGGGGTTGGTGTTGGCCACCTTTTCACTGCTGGTCGTGCTGGCCTGTGGTATTGGCCTTTACGCGCTTCATCATGGCGCTACGCTGGTTCAGGCAACGGCGGACGCTCAAGCGCAGCAGCAGGCATTTACGGCCTTTGCCGAGCGTATCCGCTGGGCGCTCATTGCCATCGTGTTAATGACGATTGCCACTGTTGTCATCGTATTGTGGGGCGTCACGGTCAACGTTTTGCGTCCACTGGATCGCCTGGTGGGCTACTTCGAACGCATGGCTCAGGGCGATTTGAATCAGCAGATCACCTCGCCAGGCAAGAGTGAAATCGGCAAGCTCTACAGCGCCATGGCGCACATGCAGGCAGCGCTTTCGGAAACGGTGGGGGTCGTTCGGCGCAGTGGGACCACCATCTTCGAGCGCTCCCAGCAGATTGCCAGTGGCAATAATGACCTCTCCTCGCGTACCGAGCAGCAAGCCTCTTCTCTTGAGGAGACGGCTTCCAGTATGGAGCAGCTCGCCTCCACCGTCAGCCATAATGCCGACAATGCCCGTCAGGCGAGTCAGTTGGCGGGCGATGCAACCCTGACCGCGCGGCGTAGCGGGGAAGAAGTGGGGCAAATCGTCGAGACCATGCAGGATATCAGCGCCAGCTCGCACCAGGTGGCGGACATCATTACGGTGATCGATAACATCGCTTTTCAGACCAATATTCTCGCGCTCAATGCCTCGGTAGAAGCCGCGCGGGCAGGTGAACATGGCAAGGGGTTTGCCGTCGTGGCCCAGGAGGTGCGCAGCCTGGCCAGCCGCAGTGCCAATGCAGCCAAAGAGATTCGCACACTGATCGATACGTCATTGGGTAAAGTGGATGCGGGCACCCAGCGCGTCAATCAGGCGGGCCAGACCATGCAGGATCTGGTCACCGCGGTACAGCGGGTCAGTGACATCATGGATGAGATTGCGGCAGCTTCTGAAGAGCAAAGCAACGGCATCGGGCAAGTGAACCAGGCGGTTGCCCAGATGGATCAAGTCGTTCAGCAGAACGCTCAGCTGGTGCAGCAAGCGGCACGCAGCGCCAACGAGCTGGAAAGCGAAGCAGCAAGGTTACGTGAAGCGGTGGAGCGCTTTCGTGTGGCGGAAGGGGCCGCTCCCCCATCTACCGCGCCTGTGCTGTCTCAGCCGATGAAGCGCCCTTCTGTCTCTGCGTCGGCCGCTCCTGCACTGACAAGGAAGGCGTCCCAGGAAGAGTGGGAAGCGTTTTAAGCACAACCAGTTTCTGCACAGCCAATGCCCTGAACCAGCGCCAAGCGCCTAAAATTAACAATAAGGCAGTAAGATGCGTAACAACCAGCCAGTTACTCAGCGCGAAGTCGAGTTGAGCCAGGACGACTTCCTCGTTTCTCGCACCGATCTCAAGGGGCGTATTACCTACGCTAATCCGGCCTTTATCGAGATTAGTGGCTACCGTCATGATGAACTGATGGGCGCGCCTCACAACCTGATCCGCCACCCTGATATGCCCGCCGCCGCCTTCGGAAACCTGTGGAGTACCCTGAAACGTGGCGATACCTGGCGGGGGCTGGTCAAGAACCGGTGCAAGAGTGGCGACCATTACTGGGTAGATGCCAGCGTTACGCCGATCGTGGAAAACGATCAGGTGGTGGGTTACACCTCCGTGCGTGTGCAGGCGACGCGCGAAGCCATTCAGCAAGCGGAGCAGCACTACAGCGATATTCGTGAAGGGCGCAACAAGCGCCTGTATCTGGATAAAGGGCGTGTTCGCCAGCGTGGGCTCGTTGCCAGGGTCCGGCGTATGCGTCTGGATACCATTCGCGCCAAGCTGATAGGAATGGTGTGCATTGCGGCTCTCCTGCTGATCGCCAGCGGTGGATTGGGGCTATACGGTTTGAACGTGGCGGGTGAGCGCCTGGAGGGCCTGAACAACGACGGCCTGCGTGATGTCATTCGGCTGCAACAGATCGATCAGACCATCGCTCAGACGCGCCAGTCGATGATCGAGCCCGAGCGTATGCAGCTCATCACCCAGCGTTTCGACATGGGGGATACCGTGGCAGCCAGTGCTGCCCAGGTGGCGGATGTGTGGCAGGCCTATTACAGCCGTGAGGTGAATGCCACGCCACTGGCCAGCCAGTTCGATGAACAGCTGCAGGCCTTTCTGGATAATGGCATGCGCCAGGCAGTGGGTGTGCTTCAAGCGGAAGAGACCTACCAGGCATTTACCGGCCTGGACGCCGTGATCCGTGTCATGAACGAGGATGGCCGGGCGCTCTCTTCCCTGGTCAATGAACTGATTGCCCAAAAGCAGGCAACCGCGGAAGTGATGGCCTCCGAGGCCGAGCGGGGACAAACCGTCATGCTGAGCGCTCAGGTCGGTGTGCTAGCCACCGGCTTGGCACTGTTGATCGTGATCAGCCTGCTGACGCTGCGCTCCATTACACGACCGCTGAAGCAAGCCTCGCGGTTTACCTTGCAGATTGCCGGCGGCAATCTTGCCGCCAGAGTACCGCCCAGACGGCGTGATGAAATAGGCCAGCTCATGGATGCTCTCGACACCATGCGCAAGAGCTTGAGCAGCATCATTGGCGAGGTCAAGACAGGCATTGATGTCGTCACGCCAGCGGCCAAGGATATTGCCAGCGGTAACGAGGCGCTTTCATCACGTACCGAGCAGCAGGCGGCATCGCTGCAACAGACGGCGTCCAGCATGGAGGAAATGACCACTACCGTTCGTCAAAACAGTGATAACGCTCAAGAAGCACGACGTCTGGCCGATAATAATGCAACAAGGGTGTCACAAACGGGTGAGTTGATGACGCAGTTGGTCGATAACATGCAGCGAATCACGCAAAGTTCGCAGAAGATGACCGACATCATCAACGTCATTGACTCCATTGCCTTCCAGACCAACATTCTGGCCCTCAATGCGTCAGTCGAAGCCGCACGAGCGGGAGAGCATGGGCGTGGGTTTGCCGTCGTGGCCGAAGAGGTACGCAAGCTGGCGGGACGTAGTTCCGATGCGGCTCAGGAAATTCGCGGCCTGATTGATGACTCGAGTCAGCAAGTGGGCGAAGGGGCGGGCCTGGTTGAAAGGGCCGAAGTCGCGATCAGCGAAGTGGCTGAGGCTGCCCGTAGCGTCACGCAAATCATGCACGACATTTCGGCAGCCTCCCAAGAACAGAGCAGCGGTATCGCCGAGGTCAATCAGGCGGTGGCCGAAATGGATCAAGCGACACAGCAGAACGCTCTGCGTGTTCAGGAAACGGCACAAGCAGCGCTGGCCCTGGAGCAGCAGGCCGAGCTTCTTGCGTTATCGGTCGAGGCCTTTCGCTTGTCAGGCCATCGTCAGGTGCCGCCGCAACGTGAGCAGTCGCAGGCAGCCGCGCTGCCGAAGGTGACTGCGCAACCTCGCAGCGCCACACCGCCTGTGCCGGTCAAGAAACGGCCAATGGCTTCTGTAGAGGAGTGGGAAACATTTTGACAGACCAACGCGAACGGGGAGTCGACGCTGGACAGTGGGCAACCAGCGGACAGATTGAACGTGATCTGGTGCTCACCGATGCGGATTTCACACGCATCCGTGAACTGATTTATCAGCGTGCTGGAATCGTGCTGGCAGAGCACAAATGCGAAATGGTGTATAGCCGCTTGGCCAAGCGGCTGCGGCACCATGGCATGACGCGTTTTACCGACTACCTTTCGCGGCTGGAGCGGCAACCCGATGCCAAGGAGTGGGAGGCGTTCACCAATGCGCTGACCACCAACCTCACGGCTTTTTTCCGAGAGTCGCACCACTTTCCGCTGTTGGCAGAGCATATCAAGCACAAGCAGGAGCCGGTCACTATCTGGTGCTCAGCAGCATCGACGGGGGAAGAACCCTACTCGATTGCCATGACGCTGCTGGAGAGTCTGGGAGCCCGCGCGTCACAGGCCAAAGTGATTGCCACCGATATCGACACCGATGCCTTGGCCAAAGCGCGCCGCGGTATTTATCCCCAGGAGCAGGTACGCAAGCTGGATGAAGCACGCGTGAAGCGATTTTTCCAGAAAGGCACGGGTAACCACATCGGGCTGGCGCGGGTACGGCCAGAAGTGTCTGCGCTGGTAGAGTTCATGCCGCTCAACCTGCTGGCGCCGCAGTGGCCTGTCAAAGGTCCCTTTGATGCCATTTTTTGTCGTAATATCATGATTTATTTCGATAAAGATACACAAGCGAAAATACTCAAGCGGTTTGCACCACTGATGAAGCCCGATGGCCTGCTCTTTGCTGGACACTCGGAAAACTTCTCTTACATCAGTGATGCTTTCAAGCTTCGTGGACAAACCGTCTACACCCTTGCCAATCGATGATCGTTGTGTGTGACGCTGCTGATGAGGCCACGGCCCACAGGAGTAATGCCGAAATGGCGACTGTTAAAGGAGGCGTGCTTTGAGCGCAGCCAAGATCAGAGTGTTGTGCGTCGATGACTCGGCGCTGATTCGTGACCTGTTGACCGAAATCATCAACTCGCAGCCTGATATGGAAGTGGTCGCGGTGGCCCCCGACCCCATTGCGGCCCGTGACCTTATCAAACAGCACAACCCGGACGTCTTGACGCTGGATGTCGAGATGCCGCGTATGGACGGGCTGGATTTTCTCGAGCGCCTGATGCGCTTGCGCCCCATGCCGGTGCTGATGGTTTCCTCGTTGACCCAGAGTGGTTCCGAGATCACTTTGCGGGCATTGGAGCTGGGCGCGCTGGACTTCGTTGCCAAGCCGAGCCTGGGTATTCGTAGCGGCATGATGGAGTACGCCAACGAAATCGCTGAAAAATTGCGCGCGGCGGCCCGCTCTCGGCCGCGACAGGCGCGCAACAAGAACACCCCCCCTCCCAGCCAGCTCAAGGCGCCGATGATCTCCAGTGAGAAACTGATCATCATTGGCGCATCGACGGGGGGCACCGAAGCGATTCGCGCCGTGCTGGAGCCGTTGCCAGCCAACGCGCCTGCGATTCTGATCACTCAGCACATGCCCGGCGGTTTCACCCGCTCGTTTGCCGAGCGGTTGGACAGGCTGTGTCGCATCACTGTCAAGGAAGCCACCGATGGTGAGCGCGTGCTGCCAGGCCATGCCTATATCGCCCCTGGTGACCAGCATCTGGAGTTGGTACGCAGCGGCGCCAACTATGTGGCGCGGCTCAATGATGGCCCGCCGGTGAACCGTCATCGCCCGTCGGTCGATGTCTTGTTCCACTCCGCAGCCAAGCATGCCGGGAAAAACGCGGTCGGTGTGATCCTGACCGGCATGGGCAAGGACGGAGCTGCCGGGCTTCTGGAAATGCGTCAGGCAGGGGCCCCGACCATTGCCCAGAACGAAGAGACCTGTGTGGTGTTCGGCATGCCTCGGGAGGCCATTGCCGTGGGCGGCGCAGTGGAAGTGCTGCCGCTGGACGAGATTCCATCGAAAATGATGGCGCTGGTAGCCGCCTCAGGACGCGCTCAGCGCGTCTAGGGCCTTAGAGACAAGACAAGTGATCCAAGGAAATTCATAACAATGACACGTTTACTGCGCAACCTTAGTATTCATCTGGCCGTCATTTTCGCGCTAGTCTGCTTTGTGGGCTTGATTCTACTGATTGCCGGTTTGAGCATTGCCTCGGACCGCAGTGCACAGAGCAATTTGGCCACGCTGGATCTTATCGGCAATCAGCAGCTCAATGAGCTGAATCGCGCTGACTCGCTGCTCAACCAGGCCATGCTGGCGCTGGAAACCGCTTCGAACCTGCTGATGGTGGGGCAGGCCCGTCAATCCAACGAGCAGGTGGATATCGCTGCCAATCGTCTGGAGCGTGCCGAGCGTCGTTATACGAACTTCATGGCCACACCGCGTAGCACTGAGGGCGAGTTGCTAGGGGGGGCGGTGGATGAAAGTTTCGTGCGGGTATTGGCGTTGGTCAAGGAGCAGCATGCCAGCTTCGACACCATGGACATCTCTACCTTCAACCACCTGCGCGGCGAGTTGATCGAGCCCTTGGACGAGTTGGCTGCCAATACCACGGCGTTTATCGAATATGCTTTTGGCCGCGTGGGCACCGTACGTGAAGACGCTCAGGCGCAAGGTAATCTCTTTACCACGATCAGTATCGCTGCTGTTGGGCTCGCGCTGCTGGTCACACTGGCCATCTACCTTGGCCTGCGCCGTACGGTGATCAGGCCGCTGAGCGATGCCGCTGCGCGCCTTGGACGCATTGCCGAAGCCGATTTAACCCAGCCGCTCCCCCAGGCGGGTAAGAACGAGATAGGTCGACTGTTCGCTGCCATGGCCACCATGCAGCAGAACTTGAGTGCCACCGTGTCGAGGGTGCGTGAGGGCAGTCAGGCAATCCATCACGGCACTCGAGAAATTGCCAGCGGCAACGCAGACCTGTCCTCCCGCACCGAGCAGCAGGCCGCCTCCATCGAGCAAACTGCGGCCAGCATGGAACAGATGACGGCCACCGTGAAGCAGAATGCCGACAATGCTCGCCAGGCAAGCACGTTGGCAGCAGATGCATCCACTACCGCCGAGCAGGGAGGGAAAGTCGTCGAACAAGTGGTACAAACCATGCACGGTATTTCGACCAGCTCGCAAAAAGTGGCTGATATTACCAGTGTGATCGACTCGATTGCTTTCCAGACCAACATATTGGCGTTGAACGCTTCCGTGGAAGCTGCGCGGGCGGGTGAGCAGGGGCGTGGTTTCGCGGTGGTGGCTGGCGAAGTACGTAATCTGGCCAGCCGCAGTGCGGACGCCGCCAAGGAGATCAAGTCCCTCATCGAGGCCTCGGTCAGCCAGATTCAGCAAGGCTCCTCGCTGGTCGAGCAGGCAGGGCAGACCATGACGGAAGTAGTCACGGCAGTGCGGCGTGTCACGGATATCATGGATGAGATATCGGCGGCCTCGCAAGAGCAGAGTGATGGCATCGAGCAGGTCAGTCAGGCCGTTGGCCAGATGGATCAAGTGACTCAACAAAATGCCGCGCTCGTTCAGCAGGCGTCCGCAGCGGCAGCCTCGCTGGAGGAGCAGGCCAATCGCCTTGAAGAGGCCGTTGCGGTCTTTCAGGTGCTCAATGCGCGGGCTGAGCGCACTCACGCGCCAGCGTCCGTGGCAACGTCGGCGCTGCCCAAGGCCGCCGCCAACCCGCCAGCTCGTCGTGTTGCTGCTCAACAGCACCACGATGAGTGGGAAGAGTTTTAACCCTGACTGAATCAGCAGTCCCCCTGTAAATATTGTGATGTGAGAGGATGACCAATGGCCGATAAGAACATGAGTTTCCTGGTAGTAGATGATTTCCCCACGATGCGCCGCATTGTGCGTAGCCTGCTGAAAGAGCTGGGTTTTACGAATGTGGACGAAGCGGAAGATGGCCAGGACGCCCTCAACAAGCTGCGGGCAGGCAATTTTGAGTTTGTCGTTTCCGACTGGAACATGCCCAACCTCGACGGCCTGGAGATGCTCAAGGAAATCCGCCAGGATGAAGCGTTGAAAGACTTGCCGGTGCTAATGGTGACGGCCGAAGCCAAAAAAGAGAACATCATTGCAGCAGCCCAGGCCGGTGCCAATGGTTACGTGGTCAAGCCGTTCACTGCGGCCACTCTGGAAGAGAAGCTGAATAAAATCTTCGAGAAGATGGGGAAATGACGCAGCTGGGCTTTGGTGCTCGGTCAACGAGGAGACAACATAATGAGCCAGAATGAGCAGGGTGGTGCTACCAAACTCTCTGAGGAGGCTGCTGAGGACCTGATCGTCCGGATTGGCAAGCTCACCCGCATGCTGCGTGACAACATGCGTGAGTTAGGGTTGGATAAGGAGATCGAAAAGGCCGCAGAGGCAATACCTGACGCTCGTGACCGTCTACACTACGTGGCCACCATGACCGAGCAAGCGGCAGACAGGGCCTTGAATGCCATTGATCGTGCCCAGCCGCTGCAGGATCAGCTCTCCGAGCGTGCCGAAGCCCTGGACAAGCGTTGGGCCGAGTGGTTCGAGGCACCCAAGGAGCTGGATGAGGCCAAGTCGTTGGTTAAAGAGACACGAGCTTACCTGAGTGATGTGCCCGAGATCACCGCAGCGACCAATAAAGAGCTGCTGGATATCATGATGGCACAGGACTTCCAGGATCTGACGGGGCAGGTCATCAAGAAGATGATGGACGTGATCCGTGAGATCGAGCATCAGCTGGTGCAGGTGCTGATCGACAACGTCCCGGGTGCCGAAGCCCGTGAAACCATGCAGCGCAAGGCGAACGATCAGTGGAAAAACGAGAATGCGCGGCGCAATGAAGATCTGCTGAACGGTCCTCAGGTAAAAGAAAACGCGCCTGACATCGTGACCGGCCAGGATCAGGTAGACGACTTATTGGATGAATTAGGCTTTTAATGCTGGGTTATTGACACATTGTAAGTGGTCGCATCTGGCACAATAGCTACCTGCTCAGCCGTCCTTTGGGGCGGCTGAGTGCATAGTATGGCGTAGTTTGATTCATCGTCCCCTCGTCAGCCGGATGGCCGCATGGCAGATAACGACAGCGATCAGGAAAAGACCGAAGAGGCGACGCCCCGACGGCGGGACAAGGCCCGTGAAGAGGGGCAGGTTCCTCGGTCCCGAGAGCTGACGACTTTCATGATTCTTCTGGGAGGCGTGGTTGGCCTCTGGAGCATGGGGCAAATGCTCTATGACCAGCTGGGGGCTGTCATGGAGCAAGCATTTCTGTTCGAGCGGCGCCAGGCCATGGAAACCACCCCCATGCTGGTCAATGCGCTCGACCTGGGCCAGCGAACGCTCTTCGCGATGTTGCCGCTTTTTTTGCTGCTCGCGGTGATTGCGTTGATGGCCCCCGCGTTACTGGGCGGGTGGCTGATTTCCTCCAAGTCGATGAAGCCAAAATTCTCCAAGCTGAACCCTGTGAAAGGGATCAAACGCCTGTTTTCGATGCAGTCGTTGACCGAGCTTGCCAAGGCGATAGCCAAATCCATTCTGGTGGGTAGCGTTGCGTTCAGTTTTTTGTATTTTAATATTGGCAGGTATTTGGGGTTGATGGATCAACCTGTCCAGCAAGCCTTGGTCACGGCACTCAATATGGCGGCCCTGGCGGCCGGCCTGATCGTGCTTTCCCTGATCGTGGTCATTCTGATCGATGTCCCCTTCCAGCTATGGAACAACGCCAAGCAGCTCAGGATGACCAAGGAAGAGGTCAAGCGAGAGCACAAGGACTCGGAAGGCGACCCCCATGTCAAAGGGCGCATTCGTCAACAGCAGCAGGCCATGGCGCGTGGGCGCATGATGAGCAAGGTGCCCGAAGCGGACGTGATCATCACCAACCCGACCCACTACGCCGTGGCCTTGAGGTATCAGGAAGGGAAAATGGGCGCGCCCAGGCTAGTGGCCAAGGGTGCCGATGCCGTGGCTGCCAAAATCCGTGAGATCGGCGCCGAGGCTGGCGTGCCGCGATTGGAAGCAGCGCCGCTGGCGCGTGCCCTGTATCATCATGTGGATCTGGAGGCGGAAGTGCCGGCCGAGCTGTATACCGCAGTGGCCGAAGTCATGGCCTGGGCCTACCGTCTCAAGCACGTAGCACAACAAGGAGGCGAGGTGCCCCCCACCCCCGATAATCTGCCGGTCCCACCGGAAATGGATACGCCCGGCCGTCGTGCCGATGGCAATGAGGCGCAGCCATGAAAAGTTTTAGTCAGCTACTCAATCAGCGTAACTGGTCCAACGATGTCAGCATGAAACTGCTGGCCGGACCGCTGCTGATCCTGATGATCCTGGGCATGATGATCCTGCCCTTGCCACCGTTCGCGCTCGATCTGCTCTTCACCTTCAATATTGCCTTGGCCATCATGGTGCTGCTGGTCAGCATGTTTGCCGAGCGACCGCTGGATTTTGCCGCGTTTCCTGCCGTGCTGCTGTTCACCACGCTGCTGCGCCTTTCGCTCAACGTTGCCTCTACGCGCGTAGTGTTGATGGAAGGGCACCAGGGGGGCGATTCGGCAGGCAAGGTCATCGAAGCGTTTGGCACTTTCCTGGTGGGGGGCAATTTTGCCGTTGGTCTGGTGGTCTTCCTGATTCTCGTGATCATCAACTTCATGGTCATCACCAAAGGTGCGGGCCGTATTGCCGAAGTGGGGGCGCGCTTTGTGCTCGACGCCATGCCGGGCAAGCAGATGGCCATCGATGCGGACTTGAACGCAGGCCTGATTGGCGAAGACGAGGCCAAGAAACGTCGCGCGGAAGTGGCACAGGAAGCCGATTTTTACGGCTCCATGGATGGTGCCAGCAAGTTCGTGCGTGGCGATGCAGTGGCCGGTCTGGTCATCATGGTGGTCAACATCATCGGTGGTCTGCTGATTGGCATGATGCAGCACGACATGGGCTTTGCCGATGCGGCGCGCACCTACACGCTGTTGACCATTGGCGACGGTCTGGTCGCCCAGATTCCTGCGTTGGTGATCTCCACGGCGGCGGGCGTGACCGTGTCTCGGGTGAATACCGAACAGGACGTTGGTCAGCAGATGATCAGCCAGCTGTTCGTGAACCCACAAGTCATGATTCTGGCGGCCATGGTGATGGGGCTATTGGGCCTTGTGCCAGGCATGCCCAACTTTGTATTTCTGCTGTTCACCAGCCTGTTGGCCGGTCTGGCCTGGTACCTGATTCGCCGCAAGAACCAGACGCTGGTCAATCAAGAGCTGACCGCTGCCCCGCCACCCATGCTGCAGGAGACCCCTGAGGCGAGCTGGGAGGATGTCCAGCTCGTCGATACGCTGGGACTCGAGGTTGGGCACCGCTTGATTCCCCTGGTGGACTCGCGCCAGAAAGGCGAGCTGCTGGGGCGCATCAAGAGCGTGCGCAAGAAATTCGCCCAGGAAGTGGGCTTTCTGCCGCCCGTGGTGCATATCCGCGACAACCTGGAGCTACCGCCGAATACCTATGTGCTTTCCATGAAAGGCGCCGAGATCGGGCGTGCCGAGGCACAGCCAGGCAAGTGGTTGGCCATTGACCCAGGCCAGGTATCGGGCGAGCTACAGGGCACGCCGACGCAGGACCCGGCCTTTGGCTTGCCAGCGGTCTGGATCGACGCCAATCAACGTGAACACGCACAGGTGTATGGTTATACGGTCGTGGATGCCAGCACGGTCATCGCAACCCACCTCAACCACCTGCTGCACCGCCACTCCCCCGAGATGCTGGGGCGCCAGGAAGTGCAGAAACTGCTCGACAAGCTGGGCGACGATCAAAAGTCACTGGTCGAAGAAGTGGTGCCCAAATCCATCTCGTTGACGGTGCTTCAGCGTATCTTGCAGAACCTGCTGGATGAGGATGTGTCGATTCGTGATATGCGCAGCGTGCTGGATACCCTGGCCGAACATGCAGGCCAGCAAAAGGATCCCAACGAGCTGACGGCGCTGGTACGGATTGCGCTGGGGCGCGCGATTACCCAGCAGTGGTTCGCTGGGCAAGAGACGCTGAATGTCATGGGCCTGGATGCGCAACTAGAGCAAGTGCTGCTGCAGGCCATGAATGGCAACGGCGCCATGGAGCCCGGACTCGCGGATACGCTCATGAATCAGGCGCAGCAAGCGTTGGAGCGTCATGAAGGCAGTGGTGAAGCCCCGGTGCTGGTGGTGCAGCACTCGCTGCGTGCCGTGCTCTCGCGTTTTCTGCGCCGTCGCATGCGCCACCTGGTGGTCATGTCGCAGGCAGAAATTCCCGATGATCGCACGCTGCGAGTCGCCACGCTGGTGGGCGGGCGTTGATGTCACTCGTGATGGCTATCCGTCTTTCGTACATAGGTAACAGGTGATGCATGAGCGTTAGGCGTTTTGTCGGAGCCAACAGCCGCGATGTCATGCGCCAGGTGCGAGAAGTACTTGGCGATGATGCCCTGATCGTGGCCAACCGGCGCACCGAAGGCGGGGTCGAGATTCTCGCCATGGCGGACGATGCGGTCGATCAGTTCGATCCTGCTCCCAGTCCGGCCACCCAGGAAAAGCCCGCTGTGCCGGTGTTTTCATTGCCCAAACAGCCAGATCCGCTGGAAGCCATGAGCGAGCGTCTGCTGCGTGAAATGCAAGAAATGCGCGAGCTGCTGTCGCGACGACAGCCCGACCCCGCGCCAGGGGCGGCCAGCGCGTCAGAGCACTTGCAGCAGGTGATGCTGCGCGTTGGTTTCAGCCATGAGCTGAGCCAGGAAGTGGTCGAGGCCTTGCCCGATGAGCTGGCATCGTTACCGGCCTCCAGCGACCGCTTGATGACCTGGCTACGCGAACAGCTCATGGCGCGGTTGAGTGTACTGCGTCAGGAAGAGGCGTTTTTCGACCAGACCGGCATCGTGGCTCTGGTAGGCCCTACCGGGGTCGGCAAGACGACCACCACGGCCAAGCTGGCGGCGCGTTTTGTGATGCGCCATGGCACACGCCCGGTGGCGTTGGTGACTACCGACAGCTTCCGAATTGGTGCCCACGAGCAGCTGCGGATCTATGCGCGACTGCTGGATACCCCCATGTATGCGCTGGATGTCGAGCAACCCATTGACGAGCTGCTGGGACGGCTTCAGGGCAAGCAGTGGGTGATCATCGATACCGTCGGCATGAGCCAGCGCGATCAGCGGGTGATCGAGCAGATTGCACACCTTCAGGGGGGGCAATCCACCGTGCGTCTGGTGCTGATGTTGAATGCCGCCAGCCAGCCCGAAACGCTGGAGGAGGTCGTGTTGCGCTATCGCCAGGCAGCCAGGGCGGCTGGGGCGACGCTGGACGACTGCATCATCACCAAGCAGGATGAAGCGGGGCGCTTGGCCCCGGCGTTGGATATCGTCATGCGCCATGGCATGCGTGTGCTGTTTGGCTCCCATGGCCAGCAGGTGCCGGAAGACATGTCCGTGGCCGACCCTCAGGCGCTGATCGCTCAGGCGTTGGCCGCACAGCCCCGCGCCGTGCACCAGGCCGAACCCTCGGCGCCGCTCAGCTTGCCACGCTGGTCGCGGGATGTGCTGGGGCAAGGGCGCAGGCTCTCATCGGTGCTGGCTCGACTGCGCAAACGGGTGGATGACTTTTACCTGCTGGAAGCCGCCTGGGATATCGGCGCACTGCCTGGGGTCATTCAGGATCAGCGGGTGGATGAGCTGTTGTCCGGGGCAGATGCCAATAGCCGCGCCATGGGGCTGGCCTGGTCGCCACGCCGCCAAGGGCGTGGCTGTGACTGGACGATGCCGGATGTTCGGCTGGATGCGCAGGGCCGTTGGTTGGCCCTGACGCGGCTTCAGCACCGTCAGCCTGCCGGCTGGCAGCCGCGTCTGGAAGAGTGTGGAGAAGATATGGCAGTACACCTGCTGCCCGCTCTGCCAGAACCCGACGTGCTCACCTGGCTGCACGACCAACGTTTGACCTGGGTCAGCGCGGTGCATGCCAGCCAGCGAGTAGACTATCAGGGCGAGCGCTACGCCCTGAAGAATCTGTTTCAAGAGAGTACGCTGACCCACAGCGTCACGGTGCGTTTTCGCGGCCAGCGCATGCAGCTGTGGAATGCCTATGTCGAAGTGCAGGCCGCCTCGGGCCACGCTCTGCTGGCCTGGGTGGGCGACATCCGTGACCCTGAAAGTGACAAGCGCGTCGCGCGTCGCTATTGGTTGACACCCGCCCGGTTGGGTAGCGATGTACTGTCACTGCTGGTCACTCAGCTCGAAAGCGATGGGCTGGCCGCACTGACCAAGCGAGCGTGGCAACAGCTCAAGGAAAGCGACGGTGGCGAAGTGAGTCGTGAGCTGCGCCTGTTGATGGCCAGCGGTGCAGCGGCCGTGGCAGGCCACCTCGACCTGGCCGATGATGAACCAGGCCAGGCGCTGAGAACGGATCTGGTGCGGCTGTTGGGTAGCCAGCGCAAGCGCCGGGATACGGCCCTGCTGGACGCGCTGCTGCATGTGTTGATGGCCCGAGATGCCATTCGGCAACTGGGCAGTGTCAGCCTCGAGGATGTGCTATGAATGGCCAGGATCAGGCTGCCGGGCTGAGAAAATGGGCAGATTTGCAGCGCCAGCAGCGAGGCGAGCAACCCGACGAGCCTGCGGCCGACGCGCCGAGTGTCGATACTTCCACTTCAGACAAGGAAGTGGCGCAAACGAACGTTGGCACGGACGCTTCGGAAACCGCTCCCAAGGAGGTCGCAAGTGCGGCAGCGAGCGTAGCGGCCCCCCGCCCGACACGCACACTGGTCATTGTGGGGTTGAGCTCAGCGGGTGCCCTGCACGTCGACAAGGTCAAAGGTCGCTTGGCGCAGTGGGCATCGTTGGGGCGCCAGTGGGCGGGCGATCCTCAGGAGTGGGACGTCAAGGTGGCAAGCCCCGAGGCAGGGTCGATGGCTGCCTTGGCGCATCACCCTCACTGGGCGCTATGGGTGAGCAGTGACGCCGAGGCCTTCGCGAGCATGTACCGTGCCCTACGCCAGATGCGTGAGCAAGGGGGGCCGCGCCGCCTGCTGGCCCTGCACGAGCCGCACCTCCCGCGTCAGGGCTTGCTGAACAACCTGCGTGATGCCGCTGCGCACTATTTGCAAATAGAGCTGTTGCTACTGGCTCGTTGATGACCCCATGACAAGGGACCGGCAATGCCTCTACAGACGATGTTGCTACGAACATTGATCAACACCGCAAAGTGGTCAACAGTGACATGGAGCGTGTTTCTCTCCAGCGCCGCGTGGGTGCTGGTGTTATCGCTGGTTGTGGGTGAATCGGCGCGGGCAGCGACAGGTAGCTGGAGCAGTCAAATGCCCGCGGTGATGGTGGCCATGAGCGATCGGGCGAGCAGCAGCCAGGCCATCAGACCTCCGGCGGGCATACCGCTGGGCGACGCGACGTTGGCGAGGGTGCAATGGCGTTTCGAGGCGCCGGCCCATGCGCCTGTCAACGCCTGGCTGTGCCATCCTGCACAATGCGTGCCCCTGAGTGGCATGCGTGGCAGCACCATGGCACTGGCAGGTCTGGAAGCCAACGCGCCGCTTCATTTGCGCTTTGCGCTGTCACCGGGGCAACGGCCCGTGCGCGTACAGGGGCTTCAGGTCATCGTGAATTATCAGTAAAGATCGTTTAGCCGTGAGGCAATAGGATGTATACAGCACAAGGCAGGATCAAGCAGAGTGAGCTGTTAACTCAATACATGCCACTGGTGAGACGTCAGGCCTTGACACTGCAGGTCAGGTTGCCCGCCAGTATCGAGCTGGATGATTTGATTCAAGCGGGCATGGTGGGCTTGCTGGAGGCGCTAGGACGCTTTGATGCCGCACAGGGCGCGACGTTTGCCACGTTCGCCAGCCAACGCATTCGGGGCGCCATGATGGATGAACTGCGCACTCGGGACTGGCTGCCGCGCAGCGTGCGCCGCTCTGCCCGCGCAGTCGATGAAACCGTACGCCGTTTGGAGCAGACGCTGGGCAGGCCCCCTGAAGAGGTGGAAATTGCCCGTGAGCTGGAGATGCCGCTGAGCGACTATCAACAGCTGCTCAACGACACCAATAGCGGGCAGCTACTGCCCTTCGAGGAACTGGTGGCCGATGGCGGTGAGCCAGCCGGGGACGAAGGCAGCGCCAATCGTCCTTTCGAACAACTGCTCGACGAGCAGCAGCGGCACACTCTGATCGAAGCGATCGAGGCGTTGCCCGAGCGTGAAAAACTGCTGATGGCCCTGTATTACCAGGAAGAGATGAACCTCAAAGAGGTGGGGGCGGTACTGGGCGTCACCGAATCGCGGGTATCGCAACTGCATAGCCAGGCCGTCAGCCGCCTTCGTGCCCGCTTGAGCGACCACGATTGACCTTCTTATCCTCTCACGTTAACCGGCAAGGAGCCGTTGATGAACCCCTCTACGTTGATCGGCATATTTGCCAGCATGCTGTTGTTGATAAGCGTGCTGTTCTTTACCGCAGAGTCGCCAGAAAGCTTTATCAACTTGCCTGGTCTGGCCATCGTCATTACCGGTACCCTGGCGGCGACGTTCATCAGCTACCCCTTGAAGGAGGTACTGCGAGTAGTGCGCCTGGTAGGCCTGGTATTCCGCCGCGAGAACACCTATGTGCGCGATGATATCGGCGAGCTGGTGGCCATGTCGCGGTTATGGTTCAAGGGCGATGTCCGAGCGGTAGAGCGGGAGCTGGAGCATACGCGCAACCCGTTTCTGCGCACCGGTATTCAACTGGTGATTGCCAACACCAAGGAAGATGAAATTTTCGACATGCTGCGCTGGCGGATCGCACGGCTGAAAGCGCGTGAGCATGCCGAAGCGCAGATTTTCCGCACCATGGCCACCTATGCGCCGGCCTTCGGCATGATCGGTACGCTGGTGGGGTTGGTCAACATGCTGGAAGTCATGGATGCGGGCGATCTGCAAGTGATCGGTCCGCGCATGGCCGTGGCGCTGCTCACCACGTTCTACGGTATTTTGCTGGCCAATCTGGTCTTCAAACCCATTGCCGTCAAGCTGGAGCGGCGCACCGAAGAGCGGTTGATCACCATGAACATGGTGTTGGAAGGCATTTCACTGATTACCAAGCGTCGCCTGCCGTCGTTCATCGAAGAAACGCTGAACTCGTTCGTGGCCAACTACCACGATGAAATTCGTGATGCGAGCGTCAAGCCGCGCCCGGATGCCGACCCAGCGCTGAAGAAAGGGTAGCCCCATGCTCAACCAGGATGCACGGCATGCGCTGGAGCTGCCTGCGGCAGCAAGCGAGGACGATGAAGGGTGGCTGACCAGTTACCTGGACGTCTTGACGCTGCTGATTACCCTGTTCGTGCTCTTGCTGGCGCTGACGCCTCCTGGCGGTGGCGAAGGGAGGGAGAGCGATGCCATGGGGCCGGCCAGTGCCATCATGGCCATGCCGTTGGCCTCATTGGCCACCGGTATTCATCCACGTCACGACGGTGTGCAGTCGCAGATGGCGGGGCTGGATATTCCTGGGGTCAGTGTCTCGCAGGGTCGTGAGGGCATCACCCTGCGCATCGACGACAGCCTGTTGTTTTCCAGTGGTAGCGATGTGCTAACGCCTCAGGGCCTGATCGTGTTAGAAGGTCTCACGTCAGTACTCCAAACGTTCGAAGGCCAAATATCGGTGGAAGGGCATACCGATAACGTGCCCATTGCCACCCCGCGCTTTCCCTCTAACTGGGAGCTTTCCACGGGTCGCGCCATTGCCGTGGTGCGCCAGTTGGAGCGTCAGGGTATCGCCATTTCTCGTATGCGGGCGGTTGGCTATGCCGACACCCAACCCATGGAAAGTAACGCTACCTCGGAAGGGCGAGCTGCCAACCGACGCGTTGAACTGCTGCTCAAACAGCAGGTCGAGGGGTAAAGCACTATCTCGAGGCTATCTTCGTGTCGACGCATCATTCTCGACTGCAGTCCTTTGGCGCTGTCTTGGTACTGGATACCGACGTGCGGCAGGTTCAGGCCGTCAGCCGCAACCTGGCGGCATTACTGGGGTTACCCACCAACGAGCAGCCGCCCCCTACGCTGACGTCTCTGCTGGGCAAGCGGCTCAGCCAGCGGCTGCGCCATGAACTGCAAGGGCAGCCCCGCCTATCCGGCCCGCTCACTTTTCGCCGAGCCACCGTCGATACGCGCTTTCAACTCCAGGCCTATCGAACAGACCGACACGTCGTCGTCGAAATAGAGCCATTGCCCCCGATGGGCAAGCAGCGCCTGCTGGGAACCCTCAATGAGCGCCTGGTGCGCCTGGCCGAAGCCACGCACCAGGAGGAACTGCTGGACTACCTGGTCGGTGCCGTTCAGGAGTTGACCGGGCACGAGCGCGTCTCGGTGTGCCATTTCGACGGCGATTGGCATGGGCTCATCGTGGCCGAAAAGTGTACGGGGCGCTTGGCAGGGCTGCGCGGGCAACGGTTTCCGGCCAGCGATTTCCCACTGGCCTTGCGGCATGCCTACGAACGTCATCCGGTGCGCTTGATTCAAGACGTCACCGCCGACACCGAGCCCCTGGTGCCCGCAGACGTCACGGCCAACCTGCGCAACTGCTTCTTGCGTGCGCCGGCTGCCGAGCGGCGCGTCTATCTGCAGCGGCTGGGGGCACACAGTGCCTTCAGTGTGGCCATGCAAAGTGATGCTGGCCTGTGGGGGCTGCTGTTCTGTCATTCGGCCCATGCCCACCCCGTGGCACCGCCCTTGCGCGATGCGGTGCGGACACTGGTGCAAATGGCGACGCAGCGGTTGTTGTTGCTGCGTGCTCGCCAGGAGGCACGTTACCTGCAGCGCGTGCAGGATAGCCTGGTGCTGTCGGTCTCTGCCCAGCAAGAACCCAAAAGCCCCCAGCAGATTCTTCACGAGCAGGCTGCGTCCTGGTGTGCGCTGTTCCGTGCTCAGGGGGTTGCCCTGTGGCTCAATGGCAGCGTGTGTTCTGCCGGTGTGGTGCCGCTCTCCACGGTGGTGTGCCAACTGGTGAAGCGTATCGACAGGGGGCATCGCCATGGGGGGCCGTGGTGTACCCGTGAGGTAGCGGTGGAGCCGCTGACAGCGTCACTCCACATGTCAGAGCAGTGTGGGATTCTGGCTGTGCCGCTCTCCATCAGCCCAGCACAGCGAGGCTGGCTGTTGTTCTTTCGGCCCGAGCAGGTGGAAACCCTCTATTGGGCCATGGGCCCTGTCTCGGCTGCCGTGGCCTCATCCACGCAGCCGACGCCCCCCTCGGCTGCGTGGAGTGAAGACGTGGTCGGCAAAAGCGAAGCATGGCAGCGTGTCGAACGCCTGGCGGCCATCGACTTGGGGGAAGATTTGACGCTGGCTATTTCTGCCTATGAGATCAGTACGCTCAACATGCACCTTGAGCAAGAGCGCAAGGCACTGGCCACAGCCAACCAGCGGCTCGAGCAGTTGGCCCACTTTGACCCATTGACTCAGGTCTGGAATCGCTACCGTATCGAGCAGGCTATCGATGCTGAGTTGGTGGCGGCCAAGCGCTACGGCGCCGCATTTGCGCTGCTGCTGTTTGATGTGGATCACTTCAAGCAGATCAACGACGCCTATGGGCATGGCGTGGGGGATGACGTACTGGTCTCGCTGGCCCGGCTGGTGGAAACGTCGCTGCGGGGCTGCGACCATCTTGGCCGCTGGGGCGGCGAAGAGTTCGTCGTGCTGGCGACGCACTCCGATGAAGAAGCGGCCATGGGTCTGGCTGAACGCCTGCGCAGCCTGGTGGCCACGCTGCATGTCAGCGGGTTGGACCAGCCCATCACCGTGAGTATCGGTGTGGCAATATGGCAGCCGGGCGATAGCTGCAAGACGCTGATGTCGCGGGCCGATGTGGCCATGTACCGAGCCAAGCGCAGCGGTCGCAATCGCGTGGAAGTCGCTGAGCCGCGATCAGATTAACCTTCTGTCGTGCTGTCCTCGCACAGCTGTTGCATACGCGCGATGGCGCGGTCTGCGCCGTTGAGGCTGAAGGTCATGTACCAGGGCTCCTGCTCGTTTTGGTCGAAGCCCAGGAACAGCTGCTCACCGGTGCGCATCTGGGCCATCAGTGTGTCGAGATCGCTCAGGTAAAAGTGCGCGTAGAAGCCATCGTCGCCGCGCTCGGTGATGAACTCGGCCATGGTGTCCACGATGGGTTGGTCATCGATACGCAGCCGGGTAGGCACCAGATTGACGGCGCGGCTCTCGCCCTGCTGCTGTGCCAGGGTCACGCGCATTTCCAGCCAGGGGAGGTCGCATACCCCTTGGGTGGTATTGAGGCTCAAGGTGGCATCGGAGTAGCTGTGGGTCTCGACGGCACGAAAATGGCGCTCTTCGCCCAGTGACAGCGCCATCGATGACCAGTGTTCATGGGGTTCGGCGTGCTCCACGTTGAACGTGGCCGCCTGGACGAGCTGGGCGTTGCCCAGCAGGCTCCCCCCCAGTATCGCCAGCAGTGTACGGCTCTTGACGGGCATAAGCGGTATCATCGTTGAAGGTCTAAAAGATAGGGCGTTCAAGCTTCCAGCAACGGCCTGACGTTGTCGGTCAGGTAGCAGTCATCGAACTCTCCTTCGGTAGCCAGCGCTGCGAGATCCGGAATAGTGACATGGTGCCGCTGCGCAGCGTGCAGAACTCATTAGCCGGTGCGCCCATCTCCCAGAGCACCGTGCCCGCCTTGATGTTGGTGGGGCTCTCTTCCAGCGAGGCCAGCAGCGCTTTCTCGTCATCGTTGAGCGAGCAGTAGTGGCTAAAGTGGCGGATAATACAGCTTTTGTCCTGTTCCACAGCGTGTGTCTCCTCACAGGAAGCAACCATTGTTAAGCAGTCTCGCTGCTTACTATAAGCAGTCAGCGCCGCCTTTTCCTGAATTTTTTGGCCGCTGCCTAAACGCTTGGGCAGCGGCCATGATGCGCCTAGCGTGTGGCACGACTGCCACGTTCGAGTAACGGTGCCAGAAAGCGCCCGGTGTGCGATACCGTCTGTTTGGCCAACTGCTCCGGCGTGCCTTCGGCAATGATCTGCCCGCCCCCGGAACCGCCTTCCGGCCCCAGGTCGATCAACCAGTCGGCCGTCTTGATGACATCCAGGTTGTGCTCGATCACCACGATGGTATTGCCGTGGTCGCGCAGTCGGTGCAGCACCGTCAGCAGCTGGCGGATATCCTCGAAGTGCAGGCCAGTGGTGGGTTCATCCAGAATGTAGAGGGTTTTGCCGGTGTCACGCTTGGCCAGCTCGCGCGCCAGCTTGACCCGCTGAGCTTCGCCCCCGGAAAGCGTCGTGGCGCTTTGCCCCAAACGGATGTAGGAAAGCCCCACATCCATGAGCGTTTGCAGGCGTCGGGCGATGGCGGGCACGGGGCTGAAGAAGGCCAGCGCATCTTCCACCGTCATCTCCAATACCTCGTG
The DNA here is from genome assembly GCF_014651795.1 of Vreelandella hamiltonii. Lineage (NCBI taxonomy): Bacteria > Pseudomonadati > Pseudomonadota > Gammaproteobacteria > Oceanospirillales > Halomonadaceae > Vreelandella > Vreelandella hamiltonii. The sequence goes on from NZ_BMXO01000021.1 coordinate 58,291, forward strand.
GATGGTCTTGCCTTTGTAGTGGATATCCAGGGTTTCGCGATTGTAGCGCTTGCCCTTGCACACGTCACAAGGGACGTAGATATCCGGCAGAAAGTGCATCTCCACCTTGATCATGCCTTCGCCCTGGCAGGCTTCGCAGCGGCCGCCCTTGACGTTGAAGCTGAAGCGCCCGGGTTTGTACCCCCGGGAACGAGCCTCCTGGGTACCGGCGAACAGCTCACGAATAGGCGTGAAAATGCCGGTATAGGTGGCCGGGTTGGAGCGCGGGGTGCGGCCGATCGGGCTCTGGTCGATGTCGATGACCTTGTCGAGCTGGTCCAGGCCTTCCACCTTCTCGTAGGGAGCCGGTGTCAGGGTGGTGGCCCGGTTGAGTTCACGGGCAGCAATCGGCATCAGCGTGCCGTTGATCAGCGTCGACTTGCCGGAGCCGGAGACGCCCGTCACGGCAATGAACAGCCCCAGTGGCAGGCTGAGGGTGACATTTTGCAGGTTATTGCCGGTGGCACCGCGCACCACCAGTTGCTTCTCGGGATTGCCCGGGATCCGGTAAGGCGGGACGGCAATTTCGCGGCTGCCAGAGAGATACTGGCCGGTCAGCGAGTTCGGGTTGTCCATCACCTGCTGCGGCGTGCCCTGGGCGACGATCTCGCCCCCATGGACACCTGCACCGGGGCCGATATCCAGCACGTGGTCCGCCGCGCGGATGGCATCTTCGTCGTGCTCGACGACGATCACGGTGTTGCCCAGGTCGCGCAGCCGCTCCAGCGTTTTGAGCAGACGGTCGTTGTCCCGCTGGTGCAGCCCGATGGAGGGCTCGTCCAGGATGTACATGACGCCCACCAGGCCAGCGCCGATCTGGCTAGCCAGACGGATACGCTGCGCCTCACCCCCGGAGAGCGTGTCGGCGCTGCGTTCGAGGTTCAGGTAATCAAGCCCCACGTTGACCAGGAACTCCAGGCGAGCATGGATCTCGTTGACGATCTTGTCGGCAATTTCTCCCTTGCGCCCGGGAAGCGCCAGCGCGCCAAAGTAGCGCCATGCCTCGCCAATCGGCAGGTGGACGATATCCGCGATGTTGCGGTCATCGACATACACATGGCGAGACTCCTTGCGGAGCCGCGAGCCGTGGCAGGCGGTGCAGGGCTGAACCGCAATGTATTTGGCCAGATCGTCGCGTACCATGCTGGACTCGGTTTCCCGGTAGCGGCGCTGCATGTTGGGCAGCACCCCTTCGAAGGCATGTTCACGGGTGACTTTACGGCCACGGTCGCCGACGTAAACGAAGGGGACCAGCTCGCCACCACTGCCGTTGAGGATGATGTCCCGCTCGTGGCGGGCCAGCTCCTGCCAGGGCGTTTCCAGTTCGAAGCGGTAATGCTTGGCCAGCGCCTGTAGCTGAGTAAAGTAATAAATGTTGCGCCGGTCCCAGCCCTTGATCACGCCTTCCGCCAAGGAAAGCTCGGGGTGGCTGATCAGTTTCTCCGGGTCGAAGTACTGCTGGATGCCCAGGCCGTCGCAGGTAGGACACGCCCCTGCCGGGTTGTTGAACGAAAACATCCGCGGCTCCAACTCGGAGAGCGAATAGCCGCAAACGGGGCAGGCAAAGCGGGACGAGAAGACCAGGTCATCCTGCTCGCCGTCCATGAAATGCACCATGGCGGTGCCGTCGGCCAGATTCAGGGCCGTTTCGAAGGATTCCGCCAGGCGCTGGGCGATATCGTCACGTACCTTGAAACGGTCCACGACCACGCTGATATCGTGCTTCTTGCGCTTGTCCAGCGGCGCTATGTCGTCCAACTCCAGCACCTGGCCATCGATCTGGACGCGCACGAACCCCTGCGCGCGCAGTTCGGACAGCAGCTGTAAATGCTCCCCCTTGCGGCCTTTGACGACCGGCGCCAGCAGCATCAAGCGGGTGCCTTCCGCCAGGTTCATGACCTGATCGACCATCTGGGAGATCGTCTGAGCTTCCAGGTCCTCGCCATGCTCTGGGCAGCGAGGGGTGCCGGCACGGGCAAACAGCAGGCGCAGGTAGTCGTAAATCTCGGTAATCGTGCCAACCGTCGACCGAGGGTTGTGAGAGGTGGATTTTTGCTCGATGGAGATGGCCGGAGAGAGCCCTTCGATGTGATCCACATCGGGCTTTTCCATCATCGATAGAAACTGGCGCGCATAGGTGGAGAGCGATTCCACATAGCGCCGCTGGCCCTCGGCGTAGAGCGTATCGAACGCCAAGGACGACTTGCCGGAGCCTGACAGGCCGGTAATCACGATCAGCTTGTCACGGGGCAGCTCCACATCGATCTGCTTGAGGTTGTGGGTGCGGGCACCCCTGACCAGAATGCTGTCCATCAACACCTCGAATCGCGTGGCAAAAGCGTAATTATACGGTTGCTGTACCCCTTCCGGCAAAACTGTCTCGCTTCGCTGCAGCGTGGCGGGCATTTCATGCTTGGCGTTTCCAGCGTGCCGACAAAGCGCTAGAATGGACGGTTATCTCAGGCCGTTCGGCCCACTCATCGTACACAAGGGTTCTATGCGCAAGGTTTCTGCACTGCTGCTGGCTGCCGAGCGCCGAGCCATCAGCGGCTTGGCCGGTCTCTACGCATCTCGCATGCTGGGACTCTTCATGGTGCTGCCGGTGCTGGCCTTGTATGCCGATACGCTGGAAGGGGCGACGCCGTTACTGGTTGGTTTGGCGTTGGGCGTGTATGGCCTGACTCAAGCGGTTCTGCAGATTCCGTTTGGCTGGCTGTCGGACCGGATAGGTAGAAAGCGAGTGATTGCCATGGGCCTGCTGATTTTTGCAGCAGGCAGTGTCGTGGCCGCCACGGCGGATACCATTGGCGGGGTGATCGTCGGCCGCGCGCTGCAGGGTAGCGGCGCCATTGCGGCGGCCATCATGGCGCTGCTGGCCGACCAGACCCGCGAGCAGGTACGCACCGTTGCCATGGCGACCATTGGCCTCTCCATCGGTGTGTCCTTTGCCGTTGCCATGGTGCTGGGCCCCTGGCTGGCGTCATGGGGAGGGCTGTCGAGCCTGTTCTGGTTCACGGCACTGCTCACGTTGGTGGGCTTGCTGGTGCTGTGGCGCTGGGTGCCGCCAGCGCCCAGGCGCCTGCGCCATCGGGATGTCGGGCTGGACCGTCAGCAATTTAAGCGTGTTATTACCCGCCCGGACCTGTGGCGTCTGGACGTGTCGATTTTTGCTCTGCACCTGGTGCTCATGGCCATTTTCGTGGCCGTGCCGTTCCGCTTGCTGAACGCCGGGGTAGCGGTGGAGTACCATGGACTGGCCTATCTGGCCATCATGGGACTGTCGTTTGTCGCCATGGTGCCGCTGGTGATCGTGGCCGAAAAGCGCCAGCGCATGAAACTGATGTGCCTGCTGGCCATTGGGGCCATCGTGCTCAGTTTGGCGGCGCTGGGGCTACCGCTCTCCCAGGGGCAGTGGCTGTTTGTCTGGCTGCTGGTGTTTTTTACCGGCTTCAATTTGCTGGAGGCAACGCTGCCATCCATGCTAAGTAAACTGGCGCCTGCCGGAGCAAAAGGCACCGCCATGGGCGTCTACTCCACCAGCCAGTTCCTGGGCGCGTTTTTGGGCGGTACCCTGGGGGGGGGGCTGGCGCACACTTGGGGGCTGGACGCCGTGTTCATCGGCTGTGCGGTGCTGGCGCTGTGCTGGTGGCTGGCCATGTGCGGCATGCCGTCACCGCCGCCGCTCTCCAGTGAAGTGGTGGCGTTGCAGGATACCCAGGCCGATGCCATGGACCTACTCATGGAGCACCTGGCCGATGTGGCGGGTGTCGAAGATGTCATGGTCGTGCCGGAAGAGCGCCTGGTATATTTGAAAGTCAATCGTAAAGAGCTTGATCAGGCGGCACTGGCCCGGTTGATTCCGCCACCGCGGCCCTGATCAATGAGAGACCATCACCGTTTACGACAAGGAGCGACCTTATGGCGCGCGGTATCAACAAAGTTATTCTGATCGGTAATCTGGGCCAGGATCCGGAAGTGCGTTTCACCCCTTCCGGTACAGCGGTCGCCAACCTGAACCTGGCCACCTCGGACACCTGGATGGATCGCCAGAGCGGCCAGCGGCAGGAGCGTACCGAATGGCACCGCGTGGTGCTCTTCAACAAGACGGCTGAAATTGCCCAGCAGTACCTGAAAAAAGGCTCCAAAGTCTATATCGAAGGTCGTCTGCAGACGCGTAAATGGCAGGACCAGAATGGCCAGGACCGTTACAGCACTGAAATCGTCGCCAACGACATGCAGATGCTGGATGGTCGCAGTGGTGACTACCAGGGGGGGGGGGCGCCGCAGGGTGGCTATGCCCAGCAAGCGCCTGCCCAGTCTGCGCCGCCGCAACAGCATTACCAGCAGCCGCCTCAGCAGGCACCTCAGCAGGGTGGCTACGCTCCGCAACAGAACGCCGCGCCTCAGCGTGGCGGTGCGGCGCCTCAGCAGCAGCCGCCTGCGCATCAGCAAAACAGCAGCTACGGCGCTCCGGATCCCGGTAACTTCGACGATTTTGACGACGAAATTCCGTTCTGATCGCCATGCCGTGCTGGGCGTTGCCGCCACCCTACCGGGTTGAGAAAAGGGGTCTGTCTTGAAGCTGCTAATACTGAATGCAGGACACTGCTTGAGCCTGGCATTGGCCCGTGAGGCAAGTCGGCGCTCGGATACCGAGTTGGTGATTGAGCAGGGCGTGAGCGTTTCTCCAGACCAGCTGGCGGCCATCGCCCCGGAGGCGGTGATCATTCCGCCTCTGTCGCATCCCCTCAGCATGACGCCAGCCGATGTCTATGCCCATGCTGATGCGGTGGACCAGTGTGTCGACGCCTGTCAGGCGGCTGGCATTGCCCTGGTGTGGTGCGTGTCCGACCAGCTCTACGAAGAGGGGTTCGAGATCCCGATCGACGAGCATGTCGTGCCGGCCCCCCGTGATGAGTGTTTGCGCCGCCTGGTGCAGACCGGTGACCGTATTCGCGCGGAGTATCACCGCCACTTGATCGTGCGGCTGGGGCCGCTGTTCGCCCTGGAAGGTAGCCATGCCTGGCTCAATGAAGTCATCGACAGCTTTGTAGCAGGCCAGCCCGTGCGTGCGGCCGAAGACGTGATTTTCTGCCCTACCTCGGCGGATGCCGTGGCCATGGCGCTGGTGGGCATGCTTCAGCAGCAAGCCTGCGGGGCCGATGCCTGGGGGGCGTATCACCTGGCAGGTACCGAGCCGGTCAGTGCGTTTACGTTCGTCTCCATGGTGCGCACCCAGCTGGCCACCCATCTCGAGGGGCGTGGCGAAGAGGTCGAGCTGGGTGAGGTGCAGGCGTTGAACCACCATCACGATGCCAAGCTGCGGCGGGTGCTGAACTGTCGCCGTGTGCTGGACGTCTTTGGCGTGCACCAAAAGCCCTGGCGGCTCGAGGTGGGGCGGATGCTGGATGCCTGGTGCCTGACCCGCACTCAGCCGACCGTCACCGGTACTGGAACAGGAGAGTCCGCTTGATGAATGTGGTACGCAGCCTGGTATTTTATCTGGGCTATTTTTCAGCCATGCTGCTGATTGGTGTGCTGTTCCTGCCCGTGGCACCGTTTCTTCCCCTCGCGGCGCGCTATCGTCTGTTGAACCTCTACAACTACTTCCTGATGGTCTGGTTTCGGCTGGCCTGTGGGGTACGTTACGAGATTCAAGGGCGCGAACATATTCCTGCGGGGCCCTGCGTCATTCAGGCCAACCACCAGTGTGAGTGGGAAACGCTGTTCCTGCAGGTCATGAAGCCGCCGGTCTGTACGGTGCTCAAGCGAGAGCTGCTGCGTATCCCTGTGTTTGGCTGGGGACTGCGCCTGCTGCGCCCCATTAGCCTGGATCGCTCCAGGCCTGCTCGGGCCATGAAACAGGTGCTGACGCAGGGGGTGGAGCGTTTGAACAGTGGGCTCTCAGTGCTGATCTTTCCGGAAGGAACCCGTGTCGACCCAGGGGTTCGCAAGCGCTACAACAAAAGCGGTAGCGTGGTGGCCTGTCGTGCCGGTGTGCCGGTGCTGCCGGTGGCGCACAATGCCGGTGAGCGTTGGCCGGGTCGCCAGTGGGTCAAGCGCCCGGGTGTCCTGCGTGTGCGAATTGGCCCGCCCATCGACACCGCTGGGCGTACCCCGGACGAAGTATTGGCTGATGTGGAGGCGTGGATCGAAGGGCAGCTTCACGAGATCTCCGAGGTGCCCAGGCCTTAAAAGCCGCTGCTCTAAAGCCAGTGCCCTGACAAACAGCGCACACGCTGCACCAACACAAACGGCGCCCAAGGGCGCCGTTTGTGTTGGACGTTGAGACCGGATCAGCCGTTATAGCGCTGGAATACCAGGCAGGCATTGGTGCCGCCGAAGCCAAAGCTGTTGGACAGCACGCGGTCAATGGTGGCGTCATCGCGGCGTTGGGTCACGATATCGAAACCATCGGCTTGCTCGTCCAGGTGCTCGACATTGGCCGAGGCCGCCACGAAGCGGTGCTGCATCATGAGCAGCGAGTAGATCGCTTCTTGCACGCCGGTGGCACCCAGCGAGTGGCCCGTCAACGATTTGGTAGAGCTCATGGCAGGCGTTGTGTCGCCAAAGACGCTACGGATCGCCTTCAATTCGGCCACATCGCCCACGGGGGTCGAGGTGCCGTGGGTATTGATGTAGTCGATGCTGCCATCGACAGTCGCCATGGCCTGACGCATGCAGCGCATGGCGCCTTCGCCAGACGGCGCGACCATGTCATGGCCATCGGAGGTTGCGCCGTAGCCGACCAGCTCGCCATAAATTTTGGCGCCGCGTGCCTTGGCATGTTCCAGCTCTTCCAGCACCAGCATGCCGCCGCCGCCCGCGATGACGAAGCCATCACGTGCCTGATCATAGGGGCGAGAAGCGTGCTCAGGAGTGTCGTTATAGTGGGTAGACAAGGCCCCCATGGCATCGAAAAGGCACGATAGCGTCCAGTGCTCTTCTTCACCGCCGCCCGCAAACACGACGTCTTGCTTGCCTAGCTGGATCTGCTCCATGGCGCTGCCGATACAGTGAGCAGACGTGGCGCAGGCAGAAGAAATGGAGTAGTTGATGCCCTTGATCTTGAACGGCGTGGCCAGGCACGCCGACACCGTGCTGCCCATGGTACGGGTGACTCGGTAAGGGCCGACCCGGCGCAGGCCTTTCTCGCGCATGACGTCGGCGGCTTCCACCTGGTTGGCGCTGGAGGCGCCGCCAGAGCCGGCAATAAGGCCGGTTCGCTCGTTGGAAACCTGCGCTTCGGTCAGGCCTGAATCTTCGATGGCTTGGGCCATGGAGACATAGGCATAGGCGGCTGCATCACCCATGAAGCGGCGCAGCTTACGATCGATCAGTGCGTCCAGGTCGATATCGACGCTGCCTGCCACGTGGCTTCTGAAACCGCGCTCGGCGTACTCTTCCTTGAACCGAATACCGCTACGCCCACTCTTGAGCGCATCCAGGACCTGTTGCTGGTCGTTGCCCAGGCAGGACACGATGCCAAGGCCGGTGACTACCACTCGTCGCATGGGAGCCTCCTGTTAAAAATTCGCAGTGGAGGTGAATAGGCCAACGCGCAGGTCATTGGCCTGGTAGATGTCGCGCCCGTCAACGGATACGGTGCCATCGGCAATACCCAGAATGAGCCGACGGGTAATGATGCGCTTCACGTTGATCCGGTACGTTACCTTTTTCGCATCGGGCAGAATCTGCCCGCTGAACTTGACGTCGCCACAGCCCAGGGCACGGCCCCGGCCAGGGTGACCCAGCCAACCGAGGTAGAAACCGACCAGCTGCCACATGGCATCCAGGCCCAGGCAGCCGGGCATGACCGGGTCGCCCGGGAAGTGGCAGTCAAAGAACCACAGGTCAGGGGTGATATCCAGCTCGGCGATCAATTCGCCCTTGCCGTGCTCACCGCCCTCTTCATGGATGTGAATGATGCGGTCAAGCATCAGCATGTTGGGGGCAGGCAGCTGTGCGTTGCCAGGGCCAAACAGCTCGCCGCGTGAGCAGGCCAGCAGTTCTTCGCGATCAAAGGAATGTTGCTTGGTCACTGAATCGTTCCGAAAGTCAAAAATGGTGGTTGCGCCTAGTCTACTTCCCGAAACCGCTGAATGCACGCCGCAGGCGTCTTATCCTGTGTTTTTAAGGCGCATCGTGACTGCCAATGACGACCATGGTCGCGTACGGATGCGGCACTCCATGCGCGAAATTGCCTAATCAACGGATGCTTCACGTAATATGATCTATCCAGGGGTGGGGTAAGGCGGCATGATGTCATCCATACCGTTGCCGACGTAGTGACTGCTGAATAGGACAACAAGAAACGCCATGTGGCTGCCTGTCTCGATGAATCGTCCTTTGGTCTGGGTGGCGCTGACTGCGCTGCCTGCCTGTGTCTGGATCCCGGATGCCGCGCTGCGCATGGTCGCGGCCAGCCTGGTCTCGCTGGGCTTGTGGGATGCCTGGAATCAGGTGCGTCAGCAGCGCCTTCGTTTGCGTCTTTCCCTGGATGCCATGGGATTGGCGGGAGACGCGATCGTGATTAGCGATGTTCAGAATCGCGTGTTGATGGTCAATCCCGCCTTTACCGACATTACTGGCTACGAAAGCCAGGAAATGGTCGGTCGCAAGCTGGAAACCCTCGCCGCACCGCGCCACGACAAAGCCTTCTATCAGAATTTCTGGAGTACGCTGAAGGCTACCGGGCGTTGGGAAGGCGAGATGTGGAACCGCCGCAAGCATGGCGACGAGTACCCCGAATGGCTGAAGGTGCGTGCCGTCACCGACCGTCGCGGCAATATCACCCATTTCATCAGTCTGTTTACCGATATTTCGGCGCAGAAGGCCCGCGAGCGCGACCTGCGCCGCATCGGTTATGAAGACCCCCTGACCGGACTGCCCAATCGCCGCCGCCTGCATGACCTGATGGCCTCTCGCTTGCATCACCTGCGTGCGGGAGAGAGCCTGGATATTGCGCTGATCGATATAGACGGCTTGAAATCGGTCAACGACAGCCTGGGCGTAGAGCAGGGGGACCGCCTGCTGGCACGCTTTGCGCAGCGTTTGACCAGTTACATGGCCGGCAGTGTCGTGGGTCGGCTAGGTGGCGATGAGTTCATGGTCATTCGCACCACCACCTTCGATGACCATGACAAGTGGGTCATGACGTTGCGCGACCATATGGGTCGCCCCTTTGAAATCAACGACCAGTCGCTGCGCCTGGGGCTCACCATCGGTAGCTGCCGGGCACCCGAAGATGGCCGTGATTCCGGCGTACTGTTCCAGCGTCTGGAGTCTGCGCTGTACAGCGCCAAGCGGCTGGGGCGTAACCATAGCCAGCGTTTCCGGCCGGCGCTCGACAAGCAGGACAACCCTCAACTGGCGTTGGTGAGTGACCTGCGCGCGGCGCTGATCTCGGGAGACCAGCTGGAGCTGCACTACCAGACCCAGCATCATCCCGGTACCGGCGAGCTGATGGGCATGGAAGCGCTGCTGCGTTGGCGCCACCCGCAAGACGGCATGATTTCACCAGGAGACTTCATTCCGTTGGCCGAGCGCCACGGCCTGATGGCCGAGCTGGGCAGTTGGGTCATCGAGAAAGCCTGCGCGCAGCAGGCCCATTGGCAGAACAGCGGCATGCCCAAGGTCACGGTGTGGATCAATATTTCGGCACTGCAGCTGTTTCAGGGCGATCTGGAAACGCAGTTGGCGACCTGCCTGGAGCGCTATCAGCTAAAGCCTGCCCACATCGGCCTGGAGCTGACCGAGTCGGTGCTGCTCGACGAGCGTGCCGGTGACATGGGGCCGCGATTGCAGGCGTTACGCGATCAGGGGTATGCCATTGCCATTGACGATTTCGGCACGGGCTATTCGTCGCTGGGTTACCTGAAACGGCTGCCGGTAGACAAGATCAAACTGGACCGCGCCTTCATTCGCGATCTGCCCCATGATCAGGCCGATGCTGCAATCGTCACAGCCGTTCTTGCCATGGCGGCGGGGATGGGGCTCGACGTCGTCGCGGAAGGCGTCGAAACCCAGGCGCAGTGCCAGTTTCTGATCAAGGCGGGCTGTACCCTGGTGCAAGGGTTCTATTTTGCCAAGCCGCTCTCTGCCGCTGAGCTGGAGCAGCGCTGGTTGCCGCCACCCTTGGCGGAAGGGGCCAACTGATCAGCTCACGACGCTGGGTTGATAGCGGCGCATGTAAGTGCTGATGCCCCAGCAGCGCGAACACGGCAATGATGGCGCTGGCCGCCTCGTCCGCACTGACCTGCATGGGCATGGGGAAGTCGTTGCGATCCGTGAGAGGGGGCTTCACGAACCCAGGGCGAAATAGCGTTCCAGTGCTTGCCTACCCTCAATGTGATGGAGCGGATCGTTGAAAACAACTTCTTCAGTATATGCCTCGTATGGTTTTTATCTGGCCTACTTCGACAAGGCCTTGAAGGCGTCCAGGGCACGTTGACGGGCGGCCTTGTGATCGACGATGGGAGCCGGGTAGTCCACCGGGTTCAGCATGTCCTGTGGTGGCGCATGACGCGCCTTGGCGGGCAAGGAAGCCAGCTCTGGTAGCCAGTGGGCGATGAAGGCCCCTTCAGGGTCGAAACGCGTTGACTGGGTGGTGGGGTTGAAGATACGGAAGTAGGGCGCAGCGTCCGTGCCCGTGGAGGCCGCCCACTGCCAGCCACCGTTGTTGGCGCAAAATTCGCCATCGACCAGATGGCGCATGAAAAAGGCTTCCCCACGCCGCCAGTCGATCAATAAATGCTTGCTCAAGAACATGGCGGTGACCATGCGCAGTCGGTTGTGCATCCAGCCGGTCGTCACCAATTGGCGCATGGCCGCATCCACGATGGGGTAGCCAGTGCGCCCTTCGCACCAGGCTGCAAACCCCTCATCGTCGTCACGCCAAGCCAGATCGCGGGTATGCTCCTGAAAGGGTTGGTGCCGGCACACCTGAGGAAAGCCCACGGCCACATGCTGGTAAAACTCTCGCCAGATCAGCTCGCTGACCCAAGTGGTGAGTCCGGCGTCCCCGTCCGCCAGATGCCCCTCGTTTTCGCTCATCACGGCTTGTAAACATTGGCGATACGAGATCATGCCCAGCGCCAGGTAAGGCGAAAGCTCACTGGTACCACGTACGTTGGGGAAGTCGCGCTGTCGTTGGTAGTGCCGCCCGCGAAAGCGTAGAAAGCGCTCCAGGTGATCGCTGGCCGCGTTTTCGCCTGCAGGCCATTGGCGGCCATCCACGGGGGAGTCCTCGAGCTCGGGGAGGGCGAGCAGTGGATCACTGGGCAGGTCCAGAGGCGATTGCGCCTGAGGCGTATCGCGTAGTGCCAGCTGCTCCTGAGTTACCTGCTTGTGCCACGCCTTGGCGAAGGGGGTGAACACGCCATAGTAATCGCCCTTGCCGGTCAGCAGGCTGCCTGGCGCAAAGGCAATGGCATCGTGGTGGCCCTGTGCCGTAATACCCGCGTGTTTGAAGGCTTTCAGGACGGCCTGGTCACGGCGCTGTTCGTTCAGCGGGTACTCGTAATTGAAGTGCAGCTGCTTTACGCCGTGCTCTTGAGCTAGCGCGAGCAGCACATCGGGGGCTTCATCGAAGCTATCGATATCGCGATGCAATAGCGGGATGTTGAGACCGCTCAAGGACTCCTTGAGGGAATGCACACCGCGTGCCCAGAAATCGAGCTTGTTAGCGCCGTGACCATGGGCGCGCCACTGCTTTACGCTGCGTAAAAAGACGGCCACCACCGGGCCTTTGGCGGCAGCCGCCGCCAAGGCAGAATTATCGTGAATACGCAGGTCACTGCGTAGCCAAACCAACTGCAGATCCATGCGCACTCCCGTGGCGTGTCCTGTTGAGTGCTAAAGAATACCTGACTCGCGTAGCAGCGGGCGCAAACGCGCCACGGCCTGAGGCAGGTCATCGCCCAGCATGTGTACCGGGCCGTCGCGCAGCTCTGTTTCACGCAGCCGGGCGACTTCGCCGCACACGCCGATCGGTACGCCCAAACGCTCGGCCGCCTTGGGCAGGTCGACCCGAATGTAGTGGTCGTTTTCGCGCTGACCGCTGGAGAGCAACACCATGGAAGAGTGCAGGCGCGATACTGCCTGGGGCAGATCTTCCAGTGCCAGCGAATGGTCGAGCAGCTGTACACGGTAGCCCTGTTCGCTGGCCATCAGCGCACACATCAGCACCCAGAGCGGGCCCGGGTCATCAGGCATGGCGCTCAGCAGCAGCAGCGGGCCGCGGGTAGCCTGGTTGGCATAGTGCAGGCGAATGCCCACCTGGCTACGCAGGAAGGATTCTAAAGTGCGCCGCACCAGGTCGTCCGGCTGAGCGGCCCATTTGGCTTCCAGGCTCAAGATGACCGGTTGCCAGAGCTCGTTGATGGCCACGCTGAGCGGGTAGAGCGCCAGACTTTGGTGGTACAGCGCCTCGAGCTGCGGCAGGTCGACCGCCTCAATGATGGCTTGCAGCTGCTGCCGTTGGCTGGCCCAGTCGCCGGCATCCAGCGCGGGGGTTTCCACGGTTTCCGGCTGGTCCAGCAGGTCGGCGACCTGACTGACCGGCACGCCACGGTTGAGCCATTGCAGAATACGTTCGATGCGACTGATGTCATCCTGTGCGTAAAGCCGGTGCCCTTTTGGCGTGCGTTGCGGACGAATCAAGCCGTAGCGTCGCTCCCAGGCGCGCAGGGTGACCGAGTTCACACCCGTCAGACGGGAAACTTCCCGAATCGGATAGAGCGGAGTATCGGGTGGGTGGGTCGCCTTGTTGCTCATGGGCGCCATTGCCTCTTGGTTGCCTGCAACAGGTATTGCAGGGGTCTGTCTGTAATTGCCGTGTCGCTACGTCGATGAGCCGATAATCGCTGAGATAGCGTCACGCTATTATAGGCACCTTTGTACAACTTGTGGCGGCTAGGTACAACCTCTGTGGCTTCCATGCTCCTGTACTCCTGTCGTGGTATTCATTAGACCGACCGGCCTATTAAGGCCCTGCCCAGCCCATTGCCGGATAACCAGGCAGCCTCGACGCGGCTGCCTTTCCAGCTGTCACCGCATAGTGCGATACCTTGCTGGCTGTATAGGTATCCCTATCCGTTTGGCTTGGCGGGTTGGGCGTATCGCCAGCGATGATGACGACGCGGCTGAAGGCCCCATGATGGTTTCCTGCAGCGTCTTTCAAATGCCATCCGCCATCCGCCACCCGCTTCGAGCGCGACGATACGCGGTTCCGAAAGGAGGGCCGTGTGTGCATGAAGAGCGATGGCGTCTATCAGATACCGAGTCAGCGCACTCATGCGCGGAGCCCCGGTATAACGCAACTGGCCGTCATCGTGTGTTTGCCAACCGGATGCACTAGCCTGATAAGTGCACGTCGGCCAAGAGGCCACGCAGCCTGCGTGCTGCCACTGGGTGAGCTGTTGGGCGAAGTCGGCATCGCGCACGGTAAATGCCTGAGCGCCCAGATCAAGCGTCGCCGCGGTGCGGCCCTCGCGCCTTGTTGAATAGGCTGACCGTTACGCCTTGCTGTGCCAGCAGGTGGGCGCAGGCCAGTCCTGATATGCCTGCGCCAATAATGGCCACGGCGTCGTGTGGAGTCAGCACAGGGGGGCAGCAAGGTGTTGGGGCATGGCGGCTCGCGAAGTGGACATCATGTTGAAGAGTGATTCTATTGTAGCAATTATGTATAGATGTCGTGCAATTTAAAAAGTTGCAATACGGATGGTCGGCTCGCCCGCTGCACCCAGCGACGGCGTTTTGCCATAGGTGATGGATAGATCATGGATAGGTGATGGAGTGCAGGGGCTATCCAGCTTCAGGAGGGAATACCATGCGAGTACTGATTACCGGCGGCAGCGGATTCGTGGGGCAGCGGTTATGTCCACAGCTGATTGCCCAAGGGCACGACGTGCAGGTGGTGTCGCGCACGCCCCACAAGGTACGCGGAAAGCTGCCCCCCGAGTGTGATATTCGCGACAGCGCGCAGGCATTTATCGATACGCCCCCCGATGCGCTGGTGAACCTGGCAGGGGAGTCGATAGCCGCCAAACGTTGGAGCGCCGAGCAAAAGGAGCGGCTGATTCGCTCGCGGGTCGACAGCACCCAGCAGCTGGTGGCGCTGTGCGAGCAGTTGGCGGCCAACGGACAGCCGTTGCCTGCGGTCCTGGTCAGTGGCTCGGCCATGGGGTATTACGGCGATCAGGGCAGCAAAGTCGTGAATGAGGCTACCCCGCCCCACGATGAGTTTGCCCATCGGCTGTGTGCCCAGTGGGAAGCCGCTGCCAAGCCGGTGGAAGCTTTGGGGGTTCGGTTGGCCATTCTGCGCATAGGCCTGGTGCTTGCGGCAGGCGGCGGCACCCTGCAAAAAATGGTGCCGCCTTTCAAGCTAGGGCTGGGTGGGCGGTTCGGCGATGGTCAGCAGTTCATGCCCTGGGTCCATCGAGACGACCTGGTGGCTGCCATTATCTTCTTGATCAACGGCTCTGGTCTGTCGGGCGTTTTCAACGGCAGCGCACCGCACCCGGTGACCAACGCCGAATTCACCCAGGCGCTGGCCAGGCAACTGCATCGTCCCGCCATTTTCCCGGTACCTGCCTTCGTGCTGAAGGCGGGCTTCGGCGAGATGTCACAGCTGCTATTGACCGGCGCGGATATGCGACCGGCACGACTGCTCGAGGAGGGATTCAGCTTTCAGTACCCGACGCTATCGAAAGCGCTGGTGGCCATTTTCTAGCCGCCAGCAAGCCGCTGGGCTAGGCGTTCTCTAGGCGTTCGGGTCAACGGTGATGATGACCCGCGCCGAGTCGAGCCGCAGGCGAGTGTTTTCGATGGCATCGCTGAGCGCCCGGCGCTCCTGCTTGAGGGCTTCCAGCTCCTCGCTGCGCACTGCCGGGTTGTGCTCTGCCAACGCCGTCAGGCGGGCCAGCTCGGCATCCAGCTGAGCACGCATGCGCGTCTCGGCGGCTTCCACGATGCTGGGTAGCTCCCGTTCGGCCTCGCTCTCCCCCTGAGTCAGCAGGTCCCGCAACTGGTCATGACGGCTCTTGATCAGGTCTCGGGCCAGCGACTTGTTGACCTTCTGCAGGTTTTTGCCCAGTCCGGTAAAGGAGATCTTGCTGGTCAGATTGGCACCGGACTCATCCAGCAGCACCCGAACGGCCGTGGGGGGCAAAAAGCGGTTCAGGTGCAGCACTTTAGGCGCAGGGCAGTGGGTGCGGAAGATCAGCTCGGCCATCAGTCGTCCGCTGGGAATGGCCGGATGGCGCAGCAGCGCCAGGGCGGTATTACCCATGGTGCCATCCAGAATGCGGCCCATCATCTCGCGCAGCAGCGTGTGCTCCCAGGAGAGGCGTTGCACGTCATCCCGCGCCAGGGCCTGGCCACGGCTATAGGTAGCAGAGAAACCCTCTTCCCCTTTGACCAGCCCCGGCAGTCCGTCCAGCATGTGCTGGCTGGGCTGCAGGTGCAGCAGGCCATTGCCAATTTCCTGGCTATCGACCCCAAAGACATCCAGCGCACGCTCCACGTAGCGGGGCAGTGCCGGGTCTTCATCCAGCTCACGTACCGCATCAATGACCTGTTGCGCCTGGGTCGGGCGGCAGGCGTTCAGCTCCAGCAACCGGTTGCGGCCCGCGTCGCGCTCGGCCAGTTTGGCGGTGAACATTGCGTGGGTTTCGTCGATGATCTCGGTGAGCGCTTCATCGTCGAGCAGCGCATCGGCCAGCGCGTCGCCAAAGGCGTCGAACAGGTCGCTGCCAATGCCGTGGGGGGCGCTGAAAGCGGCCATGCCTTCGTCGTACCAGCGCTGTAGCCGTTCCCCCGGGCTGCCGATGAAGCTGGGCACGTGCAGCTCGATGGCGTGGTGTTGGCCAATCCGGTCGAGGCGGCCAATCCGCTGCTCCAGCTGGTCCGGGTGCTGGGGCATGTCGAACATCACCAGATGACGACAGAACTGGAAGTTGCGGCCTTCGGAGCCGATCTCGGAGCACACCAGCACCTGGCAGCCATCTTCCTCGTCGGCGAAGGCGGCAGCGGCGCGGTCGCGCTCCACCAGCGACAGCCCTTCGTGGAAGACTGGCGCCTGGTAGCCGCCCAGCACACGCAGGCCTTCGGCCAGCCCTTCGGCGGTCTCGCGGTGGTGGGCAATGACCAGCACCTTGTCGTTGGCAAAACCGTCTTCGCTGTCGTCGCTGAGCTTTTCCAGCAGCCAGTTGACCCGGGGGTCGATATGCCACCAGGGTTCACCGTTCAGCGGGTCATTGCTCAGCTCGCGGTACATGGCATCCGGGTAGATCAGTACGTCCGGGTGGTCCATGCCGGTTTCGATGAGCAGCTCGTCCAGATAGTCCTCGTCGCGCTCCAGGCGGCGCAGCACTCGGCGATAGGCGGAGGGCAGCTCCAGCTTGGTCAGGTGCAGCCGCCGCTCCGGGAAGCCGCCCACGTGGCGTCGGCTGTTGCGGAACATGACGCGCCCGGTGCCGTGACGGTCGAGCAGCGCATCGCGCAGTTGGGCTCGGGCCGCGTCCTGCTGTTCAGAGCTGGCCTCGGCGTTGCACAGCGTCGCCAGCAGGGCCTGGCTGTCGCGGTCGTCGGCGATGGTGGCCACGCGCTCGCGGGCGCTGGGTGTCTGGGGAAGTTCTTCCAGCGCATCGATGGCGCTGGCCACGGCGACGTAGTGCTGCTCTTCATCCTTGAAGCGCTCGATGTCGTGGTAGCGCTCCGGGTCCAGCAGGCGTAGCCGGGCAAAGTGGCTCTCCTGGCCCATCTGCTCGGGGGTGGCGGTGAGCAGCAGCAGGCCGGGAATCTCGGCGGCCAGCTGCTCCACGCACAGGTAGCCGGGGCCGCTGGTCTCCGGATGCCAATCCAGGTGATGCGCCTCGTCGACGATCAGCAGGTCGAAGCGGCTGGCCAGGGCCTGCTCCTGACGGTGACGATTGGCAAACAGCCAGCCCTGGCTGGCCAGCACCAGCTGGGCGCTCTCGAACGGATTGGCGCTGCCGTGGGCCTGGCTCTGATGCTCGTCGAGCAGCGTGACGCTCAGCGAGAAGCGGCGCAACAGCTCCACCAGCCACTGGTGGGTCAGGCTGTCGGGTACCAGAATCAGCGCGCGCTCTACGCGGCCTGCCAACAGCAGGCGATGGAGGATCAAGCCTGCTTCAATGGTCTTGCCAAGCCCCACTTCATCGGCCAGCAGCACCCTGGGGGCGTGGCGGCGTGCGACTTCGTCGGCAATATAGAGTTGGTGGGGAATCAGGTCGATGCGCGGCCCGGCAAACCCCAGGGCGCTGTGCTGTTCAATACGCTGAAAGTGATGCAGGGTACGAAAACGCAGGTCGAACCAGTCGTTGCGATCGACCTGGCCGGTCAGCAGGCGGTCACGGGCCTGGTCGAACTGCATGGTGTCGGCCAGGCGTGCTTCGGGCAGTTCGCGCAGGTTGCCGTCGCTGTCTTCACCGATATAGGTGATCAGGCCACGGCTCTCTTTGCTGTCGTCCACGATCATCTGCCAGCCGTCGGCTGACAGGACCCGGTCACCGCTGCCGAACATGACTCGGGTGAGGGGCGCCTGGCGGGTGTTGTAGGTGCGGGTTTCCTGGCTGGCACTGAACAAGATGGTAACGCTACGGGCGTCGCAGTTAAGCACGGTGCCAAGCCCAAGCTCGGCCTCGCCGTCGCTAATCCAGCGCTGGCCGGGAGAAAAATCGCTCATGATGCCTCGAGGAAGTCGTCAAAATCGGGTCGCTCGCCACCGGAATGAGCCTCGGTGGCAGACAGGGCGGGGGATTCTAACGCAAAGCAGCGAGGGGATTAAGGGCTATCATGGTCAATCGTTCAGCCAGCGCTCCAGGTGAGCACGGGTGAGTTCACCCACATGCACGTCCAGGGTACGCCCCTGGGCGTCGAACAGTACGGTCGTGGGCAGGCCGGGGGCCGCGAACTCCGCCATCAGCTGCTGTCGGGGGTCGCGCAGTGCATAACGAAACACCAGCTGCTGTTCATCCAGGTAGCGCACGATGGGCAGCAGGTCTTCGCCCTGGTTGACCACCACCACGCTGACACCCTCCCGCTGGTCCGCGGCTTCCAGCAGCGGCATTTCGCGGAGGCAGGGCGGGCACCAGGTGGCCCACAGGTTGACCATCAGCAGGTTACCTTGCGTATCCAGGGCGGCCAGATTCACCGGGTTGCCGTCCAGGTCTTCCAGGGTGATGTCCGGCACGGAGGCCACCGCAAAGGTGGGCCCCAGCGGCGCCAGAGTGACCAGGACCAGCCACAGGCTGGCCGCGCCCACGGTCATGGCCAGGCCGCCAAGCATGGCCAGCAGCCGTTCACGCAGTGCCCAGGCGGTCCATATCAGGCCCGCTACCAGGCCGCCAAGGGCATTGAAACCCGGCTGCCACAGCTTGAGGGCATCCAGCGGTGCCTGACTGTAGCTCTCCCAGTGTAGAATGACGAACACGGCACGAGCGCCGACCAGCCATACCAGCAGCAAGCCGTTGAACCAGCGCGTGTGCTGCTGGCTACTCAGCCCCAGCAGATAACGGCTGCTCACCAGCAGCATGAGCGCCACACCCAAGGCGTAGAGACGTGGCGTCGAGATTAGCAGCGGACCAAGTGCAATGGCATTCATCAGTTTGTCCATTAAGCAGTTACACTGATTCACCATATCATGCATGCAACACATCATGGAGAGGTCGATGTCGCAAACTTCCTTTGACCGCCTGCGCGCCCTGGCGATTGGCTCACAGGCGTTGGGGCTAACGCTCATTATCACCCTGGAAACCGTGATGGGCGACGCCGCCCGGCCCTGGCAGGGGGGCGTGCTGGCGGCCATGGTGGGCGTGGCGCTGACCATTGCCACGCTGCGCTGGTACCGGGCCAAACGTCGCCAGAAGCAGCAAGCGGAAGCTGCGCGTGAATCATCAGGCTGACGCCTCTGCCTGGCAAGCACTGAAGGTGTCGCTGGATGCGCAAGGGCAGCTGGTCTGGCAGTGGCAGCAGGAAGGGCAACTGGCGGTGCTGAGTGAAGAGCCCGGAGGCTGGTGGCGACACTTCAACGCCTGGATCAGTCGTGTGCTGCGCCTGGAGAAGTGGTTATCGAACATTCTAGTGCGAGGATGGATAGCGAGGGGCGCGAGAGCGCCCCTGGTCCGGCCTCGATTGTTGCTCAATATACTGCTTGACCATGCTCAGGGGGGGCGCCTCCGACACTTCCCGCAAAGTAGCTTGGACTCCACAGCGAGTTCTTCCGGTAGGCGGGCTGCACCAGTTCAGGGTGTAGTAACTTCATCCGCCGGC
>NZ_BMXO01000022.1:0-47260 GCF_014651795.1 Vreelandella hamiltonii
ACGACCGGGACGTGAATGCGGCCCGGAATATCCTCAGCCTCGGGGCAGGACGTTGCCCTCAAGAAGTTGGAATCCCCGTCCTTTAGGGCGGGGAGGACGTCAATAGGCAGCTAATGGTGGGTTGGGTCAGAATGGCTCAAACGAAGATGTTTGCCGCCAGCCTAACGAAAAAGGAATATAGCCGGATGACCACGGAGGCCATGGGTCGCCGAGGCGCGAAGCGTCGGCAGCGCTTGCAGGAAAGCGAACGTATCGTTGCAGCAAATTCTCATTGGTCACTTGGCGGTTGGCAGGGCGGGCTTTAGGCTTGGGAGCTGAGCCGTCATCGAACAGGAGTAGAGCGTATGCCGTTATCTCGCGCCGAGATTGCCACCCCGTCCGGGGCACGATTGATCAACCGGTTGTGCAAGCACTGGGCCCACAAGCTGGAGGTGGAGCAGGGCGAGCAGCATGCCAGGATCGTGTTTGCCAGCGGCACCTGCCTGATGCACGCGGAGCCCGAGCGCCTGATCGTCGCCATCGAAACCCTCGAAGAAGAGCATCTGGACCAGCTGGAAGGCGTGGTGGAAAGCCATCTGGTGCGCATGGCGAAAGATGAGCCGCTGGAGATCGTCTGGGAGAACTGAGCGCCATCTGCCGTGCTTCCGTCAGCACCGCATCCCGTCAGGTGGTCTGCTATAATCGCGGCCACCTTTTTTGTTTCTCGCTGATGCCGAACGGCACACGCACAGGAGTTCCCATGACCCGAATTGCCATTGTGGGCGTAGCTGGCCGTATGGGCCGCACGTTAGTCAACGCCATAGAACAGGATGCCGGTGCCCAACTGGCCGGGGGAATCGTCGAGCCGGGCAGTTCGCTGGCGGGGGCGGATATCGGTGAGCTGGCAGGCGTAGGCAAGCGGGGAGTGGTGGCGGTGGACTCGTTGGCGGCCATCGTGGACGACTTCGACGTGCTGATCGACTTCACGGCACCCCAGGTGACGCTGGCGAACCTGGCGTTTTGTGCCGAGCACGGCAAGCGCATCGTGATCGGCACGACCGGCATGAACGATGACGAGCTGGCCGCGCTGGACAGCTACCGCGACCGCGTAGCGATGGTATTTGCACCCAACATGAGCGTCGGCGTGAACCTGACCCTGAAGCTGCTGGAAACGGCGGCCAAGGCGTTGGGCGACGAAGGCTACGACATCGAAGTGATCGAGTCTCACCACCGCCATAAGGTCGATGCGCCGTCCGGAACGGCCATCAAGATGGGCGAAGTGGTGGCGGAGAGCCTGGGGCGCACCTTGAAGGAGCACGGCGTTTTCGAGCGCGTGGGGCAGTGCGGCCCGCGTACCGATAAAGAGATCGGTTTTGCTACCGTGCGGGCAGGCGATATCGTCGGTGAGCACACGGTGATGTTCGCCACCGAAGGCGAGCGCATCGAAATTACCCACAAGGCGTCCAGCCGCATGACCTTCGCCAAAGGGGCCGTGCGGGCGGCACGCTGGGTAGCCGCTCAGCCGCATGGCCGTTATGACATGCAGGACGTGCTGGCGCTGAGCTGAGCCGTGGGCTTTTGTTAGACCAAGGTCGGCATAAAACGCTGGCTCTGGTGCGCTAAATGCTGTAACATTCCAAAAATTTTGGCCCAGTGGCTGCAAAAAGCAGCACCATATCGGCAGTCGAACACACGGCTGTCGAGAGAGCACCGCGCTTGTTGCACTGGTCGTCAAGTGGGAAAAGTAGTCAGCGACATGCTGCGCCATGGCCAACACCGTTATGAAGGCCACGGAAAGAGAACAACAAGCGGGATGAAACCGATTTTTTTATTGTCGGCTTCGTCCCGCTTTTTTACGACCCGACGTTTGTGCGCAAACGCCGTAACCGGATCGCCGAGCCTGCGCCCACAGGCTCCCACCAGCATGGGAGAACGTGTTTTGAATAACCCCGCATTGAGCAAACCCGCGATATTGGCCCTGGAAGATGGCAGTGTGTTTCATGGAACGGCCATCGGCGCGGAGGGAATCACGAGCGGTGAGGTGGTGTTCAATACAGCCATGACCGGCTATCAGGAAATTCTCACCGACCCCTCTTATACCCGCCAGATCGTCACCCTGACCTACCCGCATATCGGCAATACCGGCATCAATTCCGAAGACATCGAGTCCGCGTCCATTGCGGCGGCGGGCCTGGTGATTCGTGATCTCCCCCTGCTGGCCAGCAGCTTCCGTTCCGAACAGAGCCTTGCCGATTATCTGGTCAGCCAGAATGTGCTGGGCATTGCCGATATCGATACCCGCCGCCTGACGCGCATTCTGCGTGACAAGGGCGCCCAGAACGGGGCGATTCTGGCAGGTGCCGAGGCCGAATGTGATGATGCCGTCGAGCGTGCGCTGGCGGCGGCGAAGGCGTTTCCGGGCCTGAAGGGCATGGATCTGGCGAAAGAAGTCTCCTGCAAGGAGGCCTATGAGTGGTCGGAAGGCGAGTGGACCCTGGGCGAAGGTTACGCGGATGCCAGCCAGGGTGAGCGCCCCTACCATGTGGTGGCCTTCGATTACGGCGTGAAATTCAACATCCTGCGCATGCTGGCGGCCCGTGGCTGCCGCTTGACGGTGGTGCCTGCGCAAACCCCTGCAGCAGACGTGCTGGCCATGAACCCGGACGGTGTCTTCCTGGCCAACGGCCCCGGCGACCCCGAGCCCTGCGATTACGCCATCAAGGCGATCCAGGAAGTGCTGGAAACCGACACCCCGGTGTTTGGTATCTGCCTGGGCCACCAGCTGCTGGCGCTGGCCTCTGGCGCGAAAACCGTCAAGATGGGCCACGGCCACCACGGCGCCAACCACCCGGTTCAAGACCTGGACACCGGTACGGTGATGATCACCAGCCAGAACCATGGCTTTGCCGCCGATGAAGCTTCCCTGCCCAGCAACGTGCGCGCCACGCACCGTTCGCTGTTCGACGGCACCTTGCAGGGAATCGAGCGCACCGACCGCCCGGCCTTCAGCTTCCAGGGGCACCCGGAAGCCAGCCCCGGCCCGCGCGATGTAGCGCCGCTGTTCGATCGCTTCATCGCGATGATGCAGGCGCGCCGCTAAGTCAGCCGCGCTGCCGCTCATTGCCCAGTTACGTCGCCTCGATGCTCATCGTCACCACTTTTTGCGGGAACCGTTATGCCTAAGCGTACCGATATCAACAGCATTCTCATCATTGGCGCTGGT
The DNA here is from genome assembly GCF_014651795.1 of Vreelandella hamiltonii. Classification (NCBI taxonomy): domain Bacteria; kingdom Pseudomonadati; phylum Pseudomonadota; class Gammaproteobacteria; order Oceanospirillales; family Halomonadaceae; genus Vreelandella; species Vreelandella hamiltonii. The sequence goes on from NZ_BMXO01000022.1 coordinate 3,203, forward strand.
CCGATCGTCATCGGCCAGGCCTGCGAATTCGACTACTCCGGCGCCCAGGCTTGTAAAGCGCTGCGCGAGGAGGGCTACCGGGTCATTCTGGTGAACTCCAACCCGGCCACCATCATGACCGACCCGGCCATGGCCGATGCCACCTACATCGAGCCGATCACCTGGCAGGCGGTAGAGAAGATCATCGAAGCCGAGCGCCCGGATGTGATTCTGCCCACCATGGGCGGCCAGACGGCGCTGAACTGCGCGCTGGACCTCGACAAGCACGGCGTGCTGGCCAAGTACGGCGTCGAGATGATCGGTGCCAACGCCGATGCCATCAACAAGGCCGAAGACCGCGACCTGTTCGACAAGGCGATGAAGAACATCGGCCTGGAGTGCCCCAAGGCCAAAGTGGCGCACACCATGGACGAGGCCTGGGAGATTCAGGCGGAGCTGGGCTTTCCGACCATCATTCGTCCTTCCTACACCATGGGCGGCTCCGGCGGCGGCGTGGCGTACAACAAGGAAGAGTTCGAAGAGATCTGTACCCGTGGGTTCGAGCTTTCCAACAACCACGAGCTGCTCATCGACGAGTCGCTGCTGGGCTGGAAAGAGTACGAGATGGAAGTGGTGCGTGACCGCAACGACAACTGCATCATCGTCTGCGCCATCGAAAACTTCGACCCCATGGGCGTGCACACCGGTGACTCGATTACCGTCGCGCCTGCCCAGACGCTGACCGATAAAGAGTACCAGATCATGCGCGACGCCTCTCTGGCCGTGCTGCGCGAGATCGGCGTGGAAACCGGGGGCTCGAACGTGCAGTTCGGTATGGACCCGAAAACCGGTCGCATGGTGGTGATCGAGATGAACCCGCGGGTGTCGCGCTCCTCGGCGCTGGCGTCCAAGGCCACCGGTTTCCCGATTGCCAAGATAGCTGCCAAGCTGGCGGTGGGCTACACCCTGGACGAGCTGCAGAACGACATCACCGGCGGCCAGACCCCGGCCTCGTTCGAGCCCTCCATCGATTACGTGGTCACCAAGATTCCGCGTTTCACCTTCGAGAAGTTCCCCCAGGCCAACGACCGCCTGACCACCCAGATGAAGTCGGTGGGCGAGGTGATGGCCATTGGGCGTACCTTCCAGGAGTCGCTGCAGAAAGCGCTGCGCGGCATGGAAACCGGCAACGACGGCCTCGATCCGATCATCACCGAGTTCACCGACGAAGCCATGGCCCAGATCAAGGGCGAGCTGCAGGCAGCGGGTGCCGAGCGCATCTTCTTCGTCGCCGACGCCATGCGGGCGGGCATGAGCGTGGATGAGATCTTTGCGCTGACCAACATCGACCGTTGGTTCCTGGTGCAAATGGAAGACCTGATTCTCACCGAAGCCGCCGTATCCAAGCGCGCCCTGGCAGAGTTCTCGGCACGTGAGCTGTTCCAGCTCAAGCGCAAGGGCTTCTCCGATGCGCGGCTGGCGAAGCTGCTGGGCGTCTCCGAGAAGGAGTTCCGCAAAACGCGCCAGGCAGCAGGCATTCGCCCGGTCTACAAGCGCGTCGACACCTGTGCCGCCGAGTTTGCTTCCGATACCGCCTACATGTACTCCACCTATGAAGAGGAGTGCGAAGCGGACGTGTCGGATCGCCAGAAGATCATGGTGCTGGGCGGTGGCCCGAACCGTATCGGCCAGGGTATCGAGTTCGACTACTGCTGCGTGCACGCCGCCTTCGCCATGCGCGACGACGGCTATGAAACCATCATGGTCAACTGCAACCCGGAAACCGTCTCCACCGACTACGACACCTCCGACCGCCTCTACTTCGAGCCGGTGACGCTGGAAGACGTGCTGGAAATCGCCGACAAGGAGAAGCCGGTGGGCGTCATCGTCCAGTTCGGCGGCCAAACGCCGCTGAAGCTGGCTCGTGAGCTGGAAGCGGCAGGCGTGCCGATCATCGGTACCACGCCGGATGCCATCGACCGCGCCGAAGACCGCGAGCGCTTCCAGGTGATGATCGACAAACTCGGCCTGAAGCAGCCGCCCAACGCCACGGCCCGCAGCTTCGAAGAAGCCTTCACCAGGGCCGAGAAGATCGGCTACCCGCTGGTCGTGCGTCCCAGCTATGTGCTGGGTGGCCGTGCCATGGAGATCGTCTACGACGCCTCCGAGCTCGAAAACTACATGACCAACGCGGTCAAGGTCTCCAACGACTCGCCGGTGCTGCTGGATCACTTCCTCAGTGCGGCAGTGGAAGTAGACATCGACGCGGTCTCCGATGGTCAGCAGGTGGTCATCGGCGGCATCATGCAGCACGTCGAGCAGGCAGGCGTTCACTCTGGCGACTCTGCCTGTGCGCTGCCACCCTACTCGCTGCCCGCCGACGTGCAGGACGAGATGCGCGCACAGGTCAAGAAAATGGCCGTCGAGCTGGGCGTGAAAGGCCTGATGAACGTACAGCTGGCCTGGCAGGATGGCGAGATCTACGTGATCGAGGTCAACCCGCGTGCTTCGCGTACCGTGCCTTTCGTTTCCAAGTGCATCGGCACCTCGCTGGCCCAGATTGCCGCCCGCTGCATGGCCGGCAAGACTCTGGCGGAACAGGGCTTCGAGCGTGAAATCGTGCCGCACTTCTATAGCGTCAAGGAAGCCGTTTTCCCGTTCAACAAGTTCCAGGGCGTGGACCCGATCCTCTCGCCGGAAATGAAGTCCACCGGTGAAGTCATGGGCTCCGGCGATACCTTCGCCGAAGCCTTCTTCAAGGCGCAGCTGGGCGCGGGTGAGGCGATTCCGGCGCTGGAAGGCGACCGCAAGGCATTCCTGTCGGTGCGCGAGCCGGACAAGCAGGGGATTATCGAAGTGGCCCGTTCTCTGCTAACATTGGGCTTCACGCTATGTGCAACACGCGGTACCGCAGCGGCCCTCGAAGCCGCCGGGCTGCCCGTGGAGCGCGTCAACAAAGTCAATGAAGGCCGTCCCCATATCGTCGATCTGCTGAAGAACGACGAAATCGCCTACATCGTGAATACCACCGAAGGTCGTCAGGCAATCAACGACTCTTCGATCATTCGCCGTACTGCTCTCGCGCGCAAGGTGCCCTATGCGACCACCTTGGCGGGCGCTAATGCTGTTTGCATGGCGGTGGAGTACGGTAGGGAGATTACGGTGCGGCGCCTTCAGGATCTGCACGCAGGAGCAACGCAATGAACAAGGTCCCGATGACGGTTGCGGGAGAGAAGAGCCTTCGCGATGAGCTCAACCATCTGAAGAGCGAAGCTCGCCCTCAGGTGATTGCCGCCATCGCCGAAGCGCGTGAGCACGGCGATCTCAAGGAGAACGCCGAGTACCACGCTGCGCGCGAACAGCAAGGCTTCATCGAAGGCCGTATTCAGGAAATCGAGAGCAAACTCTCCGGTGCCCAGGTGATCGACGTCACCAAGCTGCCGAAAACCGGCAAGGTGATCTTTGGCGTCACCGTGTCACTGCTGAACCTGGACAGCGACGCCAGCGTGACGTACCGCATCGTGGGTGAAGACGAAGCGGACATCAAGGCCGGGCGCATTTCCGTGACATCGCCCATTGCCCGCGCGCTGATCGGCAAGGAAGAGGGCGACGTGGTGGTGGTGAAAACCCCCGGTGGCGACGTGGAGTACGAAATCGAGAGTGTCGAGCACCTCTGATCACGTTCCGCTAGCGCCATGAAAAAGGCCCGGTGCAGTTTCCTGCATCGGGCCTTTTCGTCTGGCGCTGTTTTATGATGGGCGCCAGATCCGTTCAGCCAAGCGTCCGCTCAGCCAAGCGTCCGCTCAGCCAAACGCTCCTGCGTCAGTGCCGCCCGTGGTGGTTCTCGAAGCGGGTCACGTTGGAGAGCTTGGGGTTGGCCTTGGGGTTGCGACGGTACAGCAGCGCCATCTTGCCGATGGTTTGCACCAGTTCGGCCTTGCTGTCAGCCAGCAGCTCGTTGATCATCGCGGCGCGATCATCCCGCTCGGGCAGGGCGAGCTTCACTTTGATCAGCTCGTGGTCGTTGAGCGCGCGGCTGAGTTCTGCGAGCAGGTTTTCGGAGACGCCGTTCTCAGAAACGGTGACCACGGGGTTCAAATGGTGGCCAATGCTACGAAATGCTTTCTTTTGTGCCTGTGACAAGCTCATGGTATCTTGCGGTATCCCGGTTAGCGCTTAACGTTCCATCTTACGGTGAAATGCCGTCAAGTGAAAGCAATCCCGTCAATGCGCCCATCTCTTATTCCAGCGTCAGATGCCCCTATGCAGCAAAAGCCTCCAAGCCGTAAACATTCAGTGAGCAAAACCAGCAACAACTGGAAGAAAGAACATTTCGACGACCAGTACGTGAAACAGAGCTGGCAGGATGGCTACCGCTCCCGGGCAAGCTACAAACTGCTGGAGCTGGATGAGAAGGACAAGCTGTTTCGCAATGGCATGACGGTGATCGACCTGGGGGCAGCGCCCGGCGGATGGAGTCAGATCGCCGCCGAAAAGGTTGGCCCGGAAGGTGTCGTGATCGCCTCCGACATTCTGGAGATGGACGCCCTGGCAGGGGTCGACTTCATTCAGGGCGATTTCACCGAAGAGCGTGTACTCAATGCGATTCTCGAGCGGTTGGGAAATCGACCGGTAGACCTTGTTATGTCCGACATGGCCCCCAATATGAGTGGGATGGCCGCCATCGACCAGCCACAGGCCATGTACCTTGTCGAGCTTGCTCTGGAGCTGGCGCGTGAAACGCTCTCGCCCAAGGGGCGTTTTCTGGTCAAAGTATTTCAGGGGGAGGGCTTCGACACCTATTTGAAGGAGCTGCGCGGCAGCTTTCAGCGCGTCGTGACCCGTAAGCCGGATGCTTCACGGGCCCGTTCACGAGAAGTCTATTTTCTGGCCGAAGGCTTTCGCGGTTAGCAAGTGACCGCGTGCATGGCCACGATAGCGACGATTTATCACCACGATTGCCAGACAGGCAGGCGTAAGGTGTGTCACATTATGCACATTGGACGAGCGTGACACAGATGGCCCAGGGCGTTATGCGCTTTGGCAATGGTTGAACGTTAAACTCTAGTGTAAGGTCTGAGTATTAACGGTTAACTGACGGATTCTTGTAATGAGGGTAGCCCCTTGAACGATATGGCGAAGAACCTGATTCTGTGGTTGGTCATCGCGGCCGTTCTGCTGACAGTGTTCAACAATTTCAGTACGGAAAGCGCGCCGCAAAGCACCAACTACTCCCAGTTTGTGCAGCAGGTGCAAAATCAGCAGATCCGCAGCGTCACCATCGATGGGTATACCATCACCGGTGAGCGGACCGATGGTTCGCAGTTTCAGACCATCCGCCCTGCCGCAGAAGATCCCAAGCTGATCGACGACCTGCTGAGCAACAATGTCACGGTGGTCGGCAAGGCGCCGGAGCAGCAAAGCATCTGGACACGGCTGCTGATTGCCAGTTTCCCGATCCTGCTGATCCTGGCGATCTTCATGTTCTTCATGCGCCAGATGCAAGGCGGTGCCGGTGGCGGCAAGGGTGGCCCGATGAGCTTCGGCAAGTCGAAGGCCAAGCTGCTCTCACAAGACCAGATCAAGACCACCTTTGCTGACGTGGCGGGCTGTGACGAGGCCAAGGAAGAGGTGGAAGAGCTGGTCGACTTCCTGCGCGACCCTAGCAAATTCCAGCGTCTGGGGGGCACCATTCCCCGTGGTGTGCTGATGGTCGGTCCTCCCGGTACCGGTAAGACGCTGTTGGCCAAGTCCATTGCCGGTGAGGCCAAGGTACCGTTCTTCTCCATCTCGGGTTCCGACTTCGTCGAGATGTTCGTGGGCGTGGGTGCGTCCCGCGTGCGCGATATGTTCGAGCAGGCCAAGAAGCAGGCGCCCTGCATCATCTTCATCGACGAGATCGATGCCGTGGGTCGCTCGCGTGGCACCGGCATGGGTGGCGGTAACGATGAGCGCGAGCAGACGCTGAACCAGCTGCTGGTCGAGATGGACGGCTTCGAGGCCAACGAAGGCATCATCGTGATTGCGGCCACCAACCGTCCGGACGTACTCGACCCCGCGCTGCTGCGCCCGGGCCGCTTCGACCGTCAGGTAACCGTGGGCTTGCCGGATATCCGTGGCCGTGAGCATATTCTGGGCGTTCACCTGCGCAAGGTGCCGCTGGCAGATGACGTGAAGCCGCAGCTGATTGCCCGTGGTACGCCTGGTTTCTCCGGTGCCGACCTGGCCAACCTGGTGAACGAGGCTGCCCTGTTTGCGGCGCGTCGTAACAAGCGCCTGGTAGGCATGGAAGAGCTTGAGCTGGCCAAGGACAAGATCATGATGGGCGCCGAGCGCAAATCCATGGTCATGTCCGATAAAGAGAAGCTCAATACCGCTTACCACGAGGCAGGTCACGCGATCATTGGTCTGGTCATGCCCGAGCACGACCCGGTCTACAAGGTCACGATTATTCCCCGTGGCCGCGCTCTGGGTGTGACGATGTTCCTGCCGGAAGAGGATCGTTACAGCCTGTCGCGCCAGCAGATCATCAGCCAGCTCTGCTCACTGTTCGGTGGTCGTATTGCCGAAGAGATGACGCTTGGGCCCAACGGTGTCACCACGGGTGCTTCCAACGACATCAAGCGCGCCACGGAGCTGGCCCATAACATGGTGGCCAAGTGGGGGCTTTCGGACGAAATGGGTCCGATCATGTACGACGAGGACGAGTCTCACCAGTTCCTTGGTGGCCCGGGTCAGGGTGGCGGCAAGCTGAGGTCCGGCGAAACCACCACGCGCCTCGATAAGGAAGTGCGCAAGATCATCGACGAGTGCTACGAACAGGCTCGCCAGATTTTGCATGACAACCGCGACAAGCTGGATGCCATGGCCGAAGCGCTGATGAAGTACGAGACCATCGATGCGCATCAGCTGAAAGACATCATGGAAGGGCGTGACCCCCGCCCGCCGGAAGGCTGGGGTGACGGCGACTCTTCGGGTGGCGGCTCTCCGGTAGGTGGCGACAAGCCGGAAGCGAAACCAGAAGAGCCTGAAGCCGCCTCGGAAGGCGATAGCGAAGAAGACGATGACGAGCCGCGTCGTCGCCCTTCGGACCCGTTGGGTGGGTCGGCGGGCTCTTGAGCCAGGCCATCACGCCAACCAGCAAAGGCGCCCCAGCGGGGCGCCTTTTTGTTATCCTGTGGCCAATGACAGTGAATTTTTTTGATTTCAGGCGGCAAGATGAACCCGATCGTTGACCCTATCTCGGCTCCGCACGTCCCGGAAGATGCGTTTCACCTGCGCTGTGGTCGCCATTCGCTCGATCTCTCGTTTCCACGGGTGATGGGCATATTGAACGTTACCCCGGACTCGTTTTCCGACGGTGGGCAGCATGTGGCCCTCGATGATGCGCTGCGCCATGCCGAGCGCATGCTGGCGGAAGGCGCGGCGATGATCGATGTGGGGGGAGAGTCGACCCGCCCAGGTGCCACGCCGGTCACCGAACAGCAGGAGCTGGACCGGGTGGCTCCGGTGGTAGAGGCGCTGGTGCGTGAGCTGGATGCGCTGGTGTCGGTGGACACCAGCAGCGCCCTGGTCATGCGTGAGGTGAGCGCGCTGGGAGCGGGCATGATCAACGATGTGCGTGCCCTGGAGCGCGATGGCGCTCTGATGGCGGCGGCCAGTAGTGGCCTGCCGGTATGTCTGATGCATCGCCAGGGTGAGCCGCAGGATATGCAGCACTCGCCTGGCTACGATGTGCCGGTGGAGCAGGCCGTGGCGGCCTACCTGGCGGAGCGGATCGCGGCCTGCGAAGCGGTGGGGCTGCGTCGTCATCGGCTGCTGCTGGACCCCGGTTTTGGCTTTGGCAAAACCGTCGAGCATAACCTGCAGCTGTTGAAGCACATGGCCTCGCTGAACGAGCTGGGCTTGCCGCTGCTGGTGGGCATGTCGCGCAAGAGCATGATTGGTAAGGTGCTGGGCCGTCCTGTGGAAGAGCGCCTGGCGGGAGGGCTGGCGCTAGCTGCCATGGCGGTGGAGCGCGGAGCCAAAGTGATTCGGGTGCACGATGTAGGGCCCACGGTGGATGCCGTGAATATGGCCTGGGCCGTGCTGCAAGAAGGCTGTGAGCCGCTCGTGAAGAAGGAGTCTTGACATGACGCGTCGTTATTTTGGTACCGATGGTATTCGTGGCACGGTAGGACAGGCGCCGATTACGGCTGATTTCATGCTCAAACTGGGTTGGGCCGCCGGGCAGGTGTTGCGTCGCGAAAAGGGCCGCACCCGGGTGTTGATCGGCAAGGATACGCGTATTTCCGGCTATATGTTCGAGTCGGCGCTGGAAGCGGGGCTGTCTGCTGCTGGGGTGGATGTGGCGCTGTTGGGGCCGATGCCCACGCCGGGTATTGCCTACCTGACGCGCACCTTCCGCGCGGATGCCGGGATCGTCATTTCAGCCTCGCACAACCCCTTCGATGACAACGGCATCAAGTTTTTCTCTGCCGAAGGCAAGAAGTTGCCCGATGAGATCGAAGACCGTATCGAAGCCATGCTGGAAGCGCCGCTGACCACGGCCGAGGCCGTGCAACTGGGCAAGGCGACGCGGATCGACGATGCGGCGGGCCGCTATATCGAGTTCTGTAAATCTACGCTGCCGGACAGGCTGAGCCTGCATGGCCTGAAAGTAGTGCTGGATTGCGCTCATGGGGCCACTTACCATATCGCCCCCAGCGTATTCCGCGAGCTGGGGGCCGATGTCAGCGTGATTGGGGCGTCTCCCGACGGATTGAATATCAACCAACAGGTGGGGTCCACCCATCCCGCTGCGCTACGCGCCGCGGTCATTCAGCAGGGGGCCGACCTGGGCGTCGCCTTCGATGGCGACGGCGACCGTGTGCTGCTGGTGGATGCCGATGGCCGAGAAGTGGATGGCGATGACATTCTCTATCTGATCGCCCGTGACCGTTTCGAGCGTGGCCTGCTGGAAGGTGGCGTGGTGGGCACCCTGATGAGCAATTTTGGGCTGGCCATGGCGCTGGAGCGGCTGGGTATTCCCTTCCAGCGCGCCAAAGTGGGCGACCGCTTCGTCATGGAGATGATGGCCGCCAACGGTTGGGAACTGGGGGGCGAGGCTTCGGGGCATATCGTGTGTGGTCATGTGCAGAGCACCGGCGACGGCATCGTGTCCGCGCTGCAGGTGCTGGCCTTGATGGTTCGCGAGCAGAAGCCGCTGCCGGCCCTGCTCAAGGGGCTCGAAAAAGTCCCCCAGTCGCTGGTCAACGTGCGGCTACCGGCCGGCTCCGATGCTCGCCAGGTGATGGCAGCTCCACCCTTGCAGGAAGCCGTGGCGGCGCTGGAAGCCGAGTTGGGCGACCAGGGACGCGTGCTGCTGCGCGCCTCGGGGACGGAACCGCTGATTCGGGTCATGGTGGAAGGCCGTGCCCATCTGGATGTCGACCGCCTGGCCAATCGGCTGGCCCAGCAGGTCCAGGCGCTGCTCGGTGACGACGCCAGCAAATAACGCAGGACGCGTCACAGCGGTTGTCTTGACAAGGCGGCTCCTATACCATTTCGCTCCACCTGGATTGAGGATCACCCATGCGCACGCCCTTGATTGCCGGTAACTGGAAAATGAACGGTTCGGCGGCATTGATCGAGTCGTTTGGTAAAACGTTTGCTTCTGCCACGCTACCGGAAGGTGTCGAGGTGGTGATTATTCCGCCCTTTCCTTACCTGGACATGGCGCGTCAGGCGTTTGGTGATACGCCGCTGAAGCTGGGGGCGCAAACGCTCAATCCTCAGCACGCCGGGGCGCATACCGGTGAAGTCAGTGGTCGCATGCTCAAGGAATTTGGCGTTGGCTACGTGCTGGTGGGCCACTCCGAGCGCCGTCAGCTCTACCGTGAAAGCGACGAGCAGGTATTCAATCGCCTGGTGGCCGCTCTGGATGTCGGCTTGACGCCGATTCTGTGTGTCGGCGAGACCCTCGAGGAGCGTGATGCCGGCCAGACCATGGACGTGGTCTTGCGCCAGGTAGGCTACGCCATGGCGCGACTGGAACCAGAACAGCGTCGTCAGGTGGTGATTGCCTACGAGCCTGTTTGGGCCATTGGTACCGGGCGCACGGCCTCGCCGGAGCAGGCTCAGGAAGTCATGGCAGGTATTCGTGCCTACCAGGCAGGGTTCGATGCGTCGCTGGCGGAGCAGTTGAAACTGCTTTACGGCGGCAGCATGAATGCAAGTAATGCGGCAGAGCTGCTTGCTCAGCCGGATATCGACGGCGGTTTGGTGGGCGGTGCCTCGCTTAAAACCGACGATTTCTACGCCATTTGTCAGTCAGCAGGATAACGCCATGCAAGTTGCAATTCTTATGGTTCATGTGGTGATTGCGGTCGCCCTGGTGGTACTCATCCTGCTTCAGCAGGGTAAAGGCGCTGAAGCGGGGGCTGCCTTCGGTGGCGGCGCATCGCAAACGGTGTTTGGTTCGCGGGGTAGCGGTAACTTCCTTTCTCGCACCACGGGTGTGCTGGCGGCGGGCTTTTTCGTCACCTCCATGGCGCTGGCGTACTTTGCTACCCAGGCAGGCCAGGCACCGGAAGCGGGCATTCCCGACGCACGCTTGATCGAGCAGCAGCGCAGCATTCCTACGCTTGACGACAGCCCTGCAAGTATGGATAATACCGCGCCAGTGCTTGAGGAAAGCGGAGAGTAATCAGCCGCGTTTTCTTTGGCCTCCCCTGATGCCGAAGTGGTGGAATTGGTAGACACGCTATCTTGAGGGGGTAGTGACCGTATGGTCGTGCGGGTTCAAGTCCCGCCTTCGGCACCATCTGTTTCGCTGGCTCGCCAGCTTCCCAGAGTATTTGCCAAAGAAAGTCAGGGTTGGCACCTGAGACGAAAACAGCACTTGACGTAAGTAGTTTAAGTGTCTATTATCGTCGACCTAGATTGATGCGGGGTGGAGCAGTCTGGTAGCTCGTCGGGCTCATAACCCGAAGGTCATCGGTTCAAATCCGGTCCCCGCTACCATTTATTTAGCAACATTGCAGTGTCGTGAAGCAGTTCGCAATTTGTTTCAAGGCAGCGAAAAGATCGCAACATGTTGCTAAAATGGTATTACAGGTTTCTTTCGAAAAGCCCCTTCCTGTGAAGGGGCTTTTTGTTAGTAGCTTTTTTGCGAGCCAAGAGTGTCTCACGCGCGGACGTTGTTCAGTAGCCAGAGACACATTCCCAGGTAATGCCAATCAGCCTCCTGGCTTTTATCAAGACTCCTGGCCAGGCGCCTGATGCAACGGCTATAGGAGCTTTGTCTGTGGCCACAAAACACGCTGCGCTTCATGCGCTGATCGAACCCATCGTTGCCGCCATGGGCTTCGAGCTTTGGGGCATCGAGCATGTTTCCCAGGGCAAGCATTCGCGGCTGGTCATTTATATCGAGCGTGAGAGCGGCGTCAGCGTGGAAGACTGCGCCGATATCAGCCGTCAAGTCAGTGCCGTGATGGATGTGGAAGATCCGATTCCTGGCGAGTATCGCCTGGAGGTCTCGTCACCCGGTATGGCACGCCCCCTTTATTCTCTGGATCACTTCACTCGCTACCAGGGCCATCAGGTGGCGCTGAAGCTACGCCTCGCTTTCGATGGCCGACGCAAGTTCCAGGGGTTGTTGGCTGGGGTCGAAGGAGACGAAGTGCTGCTGCAAATGGAAGGCGAAGAGTACTGCTTTCCCATTGAAAGTATTGATGCTGCGCACGTTGTCCCGCAGTTCGAAGAATAACGGGTGGCGGCTTCCGGTAGATGCCGGGTCGACGCACAAAAGGACAGGTTTTCTGGCGAGGCATACGCATGAGTAAAGAAATCTTAATGGTCGTGGACGCGATCTCCAACGAAAAAGGCGTCCCCCGTGATGTAATTTTCGAAGCGGTTGAAGCCGCGCTGGCCAGCGCGTCGCGCAAGCGTTTCGAGCACGAAGAAGCCAATGTGCGGGTGCGTATCGACCGTAAAACCGGCGACTACGACACCTTCCGCTACTGGACCGTCGTGGAAGACGACGAGTTCGAGACGCCCGACTACGAAATCAAGCAGAGCATCGCCGAGCAGCGGGATCCGCCGCTGGCGTTGGGCGATGTGGTCGAGCAGAAGATCGAAAACGCCATGTTCGGCCGCATTGCCGCACAAACCGCCAAACAGGTCATCGTCCAGAAAGTGCGCGAAGCCGAGCGCGCTGAAGTCGTGCGTCAATACGCAGACCGTGAAGGCGAGCTGGTGGCCGGTATCGTCAAGAAGACCACCCGTGACGGCCTGATCATCGACCTGGGCGAGAACGCCGAAGCGTTCCTGCCGCGCAACGAGATGATTCACGGCGAGCGCTACCGCATGAACGAGCGAGTGCGTGCGCTGCTGGTCAAGGTGGACCCGGATGCCCGTGGTGCACAGCTGCAGCTGTCGCGTACCTGCCCGGAGTTCATCATCGAACTGTTCAAGATCGAGGTGCCGGAAATTGCCGAGCAGCTGATCGAAATCAAGGGGGCGGCTCGCGACCCCGGCTCTCGGGCCAAGATCGCGGTGAAAACCAACGACCGCCGTATCGACCCGGTGGGCGCTTGTGTGGGTATGCGTGGTTCTCGGGTGCAGGCGGTCTCTTCCGAGCTGCAGAACGAGCGCGTCGATATCGTGCTGTGGGATGACAACCCGGCGCAACTGGTCATCAATGCCATGGCGCCTGCCGATGTGGCGTCTATTCTGGTGGACGAAGACGCCCACGCGATGGACGTGGCGGTCGCCCAGGACAACCTGGCCCAGGCCATTGGTCGCAGCGGCCAGAACGTGCGCCTGGCGTCCGAGTTGACTGGCTGGCGTATCAACGTCATGACCGAAGACGAGGCGGAATCCAAGCGCGAGCAGGAGATCGACAGCCTGGTGGACTCTTTCGTTCAGCACCTGGAAGTGGACGAAGACGTTGCCCGCCTGCTGGTAGAAGAAGGGTTCACCACCCTGGAAGAAGTTGCTTACGTGCCGCTGGAAGAGATGCTCGAAATCGAAGAGTTCGACGAAGAGCTGGTGGAAGAGCTGCGTGCACGCGCAAAAGACGAGCTGCTGACGATGGCGATTGCCTCGGAAGAAGCGCTGGACGGTGCCCAGCCAGCGGATGACCTGCTGGAAATGGACGGTATGGAGCGCCACCTGGCCTTCATTCTCGCCAGCCGCGGCATTGTCACAATGGAAGATCTCGCCGAGCAGTCTGTCGACGATCTGGTCGATATCGAGGAGTTGGACGAAGCGCGCGCAGCGGCACTGATCATGACTGCCCGTGCGCCCTGGTTCGAAACCGACGACACATCGGATTCGAACACACAGTAAACAGGTCACGGGCTGAGGAGGGTCACTATGTCGGATATGACAGTTAAAGATTTTGCAGTGAAGGTGGGCCGCGATGTGCCCCGCCTATTGGAACAGATGAAAGAAGCCGGTTTGCAGCACGCCTCGGAAAGCGACGCCGTATCTGAAGAAGACAAGCAGACGCTGCTGAGCTTTCTGAAGAAGAGCCACGGCGGCAGCGACAACGAGCCGAGCAAGAACCGCATCACCCTGACGCGTAAAACCCGTAGCCGCATCAAGACCGGCGAGCGCGGTAAAACCATCGAAGTTCAGGTGCGCAAGAAGAAGACCTACGTCAAGCGTGAAGAAGAGAAGCCCAAGGCTGCCGAGCCCCAGCACTCTGGCCCGCGCCAGCTGGTAGGCGACATGGCCGAAGCGGAAGCCGAGCGCAAGGCGCAGGAAGCCCAGGCGGCGGAAGAGAAAGCCGTAGCCGCAAAAGCCAAGGTGGCTGAAGACGCTGCACGCAAGGCAGCGGAAGAGCAAGCCAAGGCCAAGGCGGCAGAAGTGCCGGACATCGACGTGCCTGACCTGGAAATCGACGATGCACCGACGGGTGAAGACCTGCCGCCTGCACCGCCGAAGGAAGGCCGTACCGACCGTCGCACGGCACCGCCCAAGAAGACGGCTGCCAAGAAAAAAGGCCGCGACGATGACGACGATCGCGGTGATCGCGAAGAGCGCAAGCGTGGCGGTGGCGGCAAGAAGGTCAAGCGTGCCGAGCGCCGTGGTGGCCGTCGTGGCGGCGCAAGCCAGAGCGGCAACGGCAAGCACGGCTTCCAGAAGCCGACTCAGCCGATCGTGCGTGAAGTCTCGATCCCTGAATCGATCAGCGTTGCCGAGCTGGCCGACAAGATGTCGATCAAGGCCAACGAAGTCATCAAGGCCATGTTCACCATGGGCGCGGCGGTGACCATCAACCAGACCATCGACCAGGATACTGCGGCGATCGTCGTGGAAGAGATGGGCCACAAGGTCAAGCTGGTGAAGGACGACGCGCTGGAAACGGAAATGCTGGAAGGCATCTCCTACGAAGGCGAAGAGATCACCCGCTCACCCGTGGTGACGGTCATGGGTCACGTTGACCACGGCAAGACCTCGCTGCTGGACTACATCCGTCGTGCCAAGGTCGCCACTGGCGAAGCGGGCGGTATTACCCAGCACATCGGTGCTTACCACGTGGAAGACAACCACGGCGGCGTCACCTTCCTGGATACCCCTGGTCACGCGGCGTTTACCGCCATGCGTGCTCGTGGTGCCAAAGCCACCGACGTGGTCATCCTGGTCGTGGCCGCCGACGATGGCGTGATGCCGCAAACCGTTGAAGCGATCGAGCACTCCAAAGCGGCTGAAGTGCCCATGGTCGTGGCGGTGAACAAGATCGATAAAACGGGCGCGGACTTCGACCGCATTCGTAACGAGCTGTCACAGCACGGCGTGATCTCCGAAGAGTGGGGCGGTGACACGCAGTTTGTTCACGTGTCCGCCAAAACCGGCGAAGGCATGGAAGACCTGCTGGAAGCGATCCAGCTGGCCTCCGAAGTGCTTGAGCTGACGGCCGTTCCGTCGGCGCCTGGCAAAGGTGTCGTTGTCGAGTCTCGCCTGGACAAAGGCCGTGGCCCGGTGGCTACCGTGCTGGTTCAGAACGGTACGCTGAAGAAGGGTGATATCGTGCTGGCAGGCCTGCACTATGGTCGCGTTCGTGCGCTGACCAATGAGCTGGGTCAACAGGTCGATACCGCTGGCCCCGCCATGCCGGTCGAGATCCAGGGTCTCGACGGCACGCCGGATGCGGGTGACGACTTCATGGTCGTGGCCGACGAGAAGAAAGCCCGTGAAGTGGCCAACTTCCGTCAGGGCAAATACCGCGAAGTGCGCCTGGCGCGTCAGCAGAAAGCCAAGCTGGAGAACATGTTCAGCCAGATGGGCCAGGACGAAGTGGCCAAGGTCAACATCGTCCTCAAAGCCGACGTTCAGGGGTCACTGGAAGCCATCAAGGGCGCTCTGGAAGAGCTCTCCACCGACGAAGTGCAAGTGGCGGTGGTCTCCTCCGGCGTGGGTGGTATCACCGGAACCGACGCCAACCTGGCGCTGGCGTCTGAAGCCATCGTGGTCGGCTTCAACGTACGTGCCGATGCCGCAGCCCGTGAGATCATCGAGCGTGAAGGTCTGGATCTGCGCTACTACAGCGTCATCTACCAGCTGATCGACGAGGTCAAGCAGGCGATGAGCGGTATGCTTGCCCCCGAGTGGAAAGAAGAGATCGTGGGTGTGGCCGAAGTACGCGATGTCTTCCGCGCGCCGAAGATCGGTGCGGTGGCCGGCTGTATGGTCGTCGAAGGCACGGTTTCCCGCAGCAAGCGTATCCGCGTTCTGCGTGACAACGTGGTCATCTACGAAGGCGAACTCGAATCGCTGCGCCGCTTCAAGGACGACGTACAGGAAGTGCGTAACGGCATGGAGTGTGGCATCGGCGTGAAGAACTACAACGATGTTCAGGTCGGCGACAAGATCGAAGTCTTTGACCAAGTGAAGGTCGAGCGCAGCCTGTAAGGCAGCGAGGAGTCAACATGCGCGAATTCAAGCGTACCGACCGGGTAGCCGACCAGCTCCAGAAGGAGCTGGCGGTACTGATCCAGCGGGAAGTAAAAGACCCGCGTCTTGGCATGATCACGGTGAGCGGCGCTGCCGTCAGCCGTGACCTGGGCTACGCCGATATCTATGTCACCCTGCTGGGTGAACAGGAGCCCGAGCGTATCAAGGAAAACCTGCAGGTGCTCAAGCGCGCCTCTGGGTTTCTGAGAAGCCAGATTGCCAAGCGCATCAAGCTGCGCCACGTGCCTGAGCTGCGTTTTCATTACGATGAAAGCGTGGTGCGTGGCCAGCACCTCTCATCGCTGATCGACGAGGCGGTCTCTACCGACCGTGCCCGCCAATCAGATGACGAGGACGACACCGACGCCCAGGGTGAGGAGACGCGCTAATGGCTCGTCGCCGTCGCGGATTACCGGTGAATGGCGTGGTGCTGCTGGACAAGCCCAAGGGTATTTCCAGCAACCATGCACTCCAGCGTGTGCGCCGTCTGTTCGAGGCGCAGAAAGCCGGGCATACCGGCACGCTGGACCCCATGGCAACTGGCTTGCTGCCCATTTGCCTGGGGGAGGCCACCAAGTTTTCCGCACACCTGCTGGAAGCCGACAAGATGTATCGCACCCGGGTCGAACTGGGCGTGATCACCGACACCGGCGATGCCGAGGGTAACGTCATCGAGCGGCGTGAGGTGCCAAGCCTCACCGCCGAGGATGTGGAGGCCGTGCTGGTCCGCTTTCGTGGCGAGATCGACCAGGTGCCGCCCATGTATTCGGCGTTGAAGCACCAGGGCAAGAAGCTCTACGAGCTGGCGCGCGAGGGCAAGCAGGTTGAACGTGCAGCACGGCGGGTTAGCGTGTATGATGCGCGCCTGCTGGCGTTCGAGGGTCATGCCTTCGAGCTGGAAGTCAGTTGCAGCAAGGGAACCTACATCCGAACCCTGGCCGAAGACATTGGCCTGGCGCTGGGGTGTGGTGCCCACATCAGTCAACTGCGCAGGCTCAAGACCGGCCCCTTCGGTGGCGACGCCATGTGGACCCTGGAGGCGCTGGAAGCGCTGGCAAGTCAGGCCCATCGCGAGGCGGAACTGATGCCCGTCGATGTGCTGGTGGATCATCTGCCATCGCTCAGCGTGGACGATGCTGCCTATGACAGGCTGGCTCACGGGCAGTCGGTGCAGCTGGCCAGTGGCGAGTTGGCAGCGGATGCGCTGGCACGACTTTATCACGCCGAGACCTTTATCGGCCTTGGCGTTGTAAAAGGGCCGCAGGAAGTGGCTCCCAAGCGACTGTTGAGTACGGTCGCTCGTTCGTAATTTCGCCGTGAAAACGTTGCAAGGATGCGGCGATTTGCGCGAAAATAGCAGCTTGAGACTGCAAATATGCGTGGTCTCACCCATTCATTTTTAGGCATATTGCTTACTGGAGAGACAGATGGCATTAACCGCTGAGAAAAAGGCCGAAATCGTCAACGAATACGGCCGCGGCGACAACGACACCGGTTCCCCTGAAGTGCAGGTTGCACTGCTGAGCGCCAACATCAATGGCCTGCAGGACCACTTCAAGACCAACAAGCAGGATCACCACTCTCGTCGTGGTCTGATCCGCATGGTAAACCAGCGTCGTAAGCTGCTGGACTACCTGAAGCGTAAGGATTTCGAGCGCTATCAGTCTCTGATCCAGAAACTGGGTCTGCGTCGCTAAGCAGTAACGGCAACGATTCAAAACGGGCAGCTCCTTGCGAGCTGCCCGTTTTTTTGTTTGAGGTAGCCGTCAGCCGCGTCAACGCCTAGAATGGTGGCGAGTCAAAACGACCCAAGCGAAAAGACAAGTAGCTATTAATGTTAAAGGAAGTCGCCGTGAATCCGGTCAAAAAAACGTTCCAATACGGTCGTAGCACCGTCACCCTCGAAACTGGGCGTATCGCTCGCCAGGCCACTGGTGCCGTCATGGTCACCATGGACGAGACCGTCGTACTGTGTACGGTGGTGGCGAAGAAAGACGTCAATCCCGCCCAATCCTTCTTCCCGCTTTCGGTGCACTACCAGGAAAAGACCTACGCGGTCGGCAAGATTCCTGGCGGCTTCTTCAAGCGTGAAGGTCGCCCCACCGAGAAAGAGACCCTCACGTCACGGCTGATCGACCGCCCCATTCGCCCGCTGTTCCCCAAGGGCTTCATGAACGAAGTGCAGGTGATCTGTACCGTTCTGTCGACTGACCGCAACCATGACCCGGATATTGCGGCCATGCTGGGCACCTCGGCAGCGCTGAGCATCTCAGGCGTTCCGTTCAATGGCCCGATTGGCGCTGCGCGCGTTGGCTTCAACGAAGAGCAGGGCTACTTCCTGAACCCCACCGTCGAAGAGCTGACCACCTCCGAGCTGGACATGGTGGTGGCCGGTACCGAAAACGCCGTGCTGATGGTGGAGTCGGAAGCTCAGGAGCTGCTGGAAGACGAAATGCTGGGTGCCGTACTGTTCGGCCACCAGGAGATGCAGGTGGCGGTCAACGCCATCAAGGAACTGGCCGCTGAAGCAGGCAAGCCGCGCTGGGACTGGCAGCCGCCCGCCGAAAACGTGGCGCTGAAAACCGCCATGGCCGATGCATTCGAAGCCAAAGTGGGCGATGCGTACCGCATTACCGACAAGATGGCGCGTCAGGATGCGCTGGCCGAGCTGAAAGAGGCTGCTTTGGCCCAGCTGGTGGCTGAAGAAGGCGACTCCTCGGAAGGCAAGTTCAGTGCCGATGACGTCAAGGGGGCCTTTGCGGCGCTGGAGAAGCGCGTGGTGCGCTCTCGCGTCGTCAAGGGCGAGCCGCGCATAGATGGCCGCGACAACGTCACCGTGCGCCCGCTGGCCATTGAAGTCGGCGTGCTGCCCAAGACTCACGGCTCGGCCATCTTCACCCGTGGTGAAACCCAGGCCATCGCCGTGGCGACACTGGGCACGCTGCGCGACTCGCAGCTGATCGAGTCGCTGGAAGGCGAGCGGAAAGACCGCTTCATGCTGCACTACAACTTCCCTCCCTACTCGGTGGGTGAAGCAGGCTTCATGGGTGGCCCGAAGCGTCGTGAAATCGGTCACGGCCGTTTGGCTCGTCGTGGCGTCCAGGCCATGCTGCCCTCCGAAGAAGATTTCCCCTACACCATTCGCGTGGTGTCGGAAATCACCGAATCCAATGGTTCCAGCTCCATGGCCTCGGTCTGTGGCTCCTCGCTGGCGCTGATGGATGCAGGCGTTCCGCTGAAAGCCCCGGTGGCGGGTATTGCCATGGGTCTCGTCAAGGACGAAGACGGCTACGCGGTCCTGACCGACATCCTGGGTGACGAAGACCATCTGGGCGACATGGACTTCAAGGTAGCGGGTTCTGAAGAGGGTGTTACTGCCCTGCAGATGGACATCAAGATTGAAGGCATCAACGAAGAGATCATGGAAACCGCGCTGCAGCAGGCTCACGATGCGCGTATCGGTATCCTGGCGCAGATGAACGCCGTGATCAGCCAAAGCCGTACCGACGTCTCCGAGAATGCGCCTTCCATGGCCACCATCAAGATCGATCCGGACAAGATCCGTGACGTCATCGGCAAGGGCGGCGCTACCATCCGCAAGATTTGCGAAGACACCGGCGCGTCCATTGACCTCGATGACGACGGCACCGTGCGCATCTATGCCGAAGACAAGGCTGCGGCCAAGAAGGCCATCGATACCGTACTGGCCATCACGGCAGAAGCGGAAATCGGCAAGCTCTATCAGGGCAAGGTCGTGCGCATCGCCGACTTCGGTGCTTTCGTGAACATCATGCCGGGTACCGATGGCCTGGTGCATATCTCGCAAATCGTCGCCGAGCGCGTCAACAACGTGCGCGATTTCCTCAACGAAGGTGACGACGTCGTCGTGAAGGTGCTGGATATCGACAACCGCAACCGCGTGAAGCTCTCGATCAAAGAGATCACCGAGGAAGAGAAGGCCGCGTTTGCCGCTGCCGAGGCGGATATCGCAGGCTAATCGGCCACCCGCGTATGACCACCGCCCCTGCAGCCCCTGGCTGTGGGGGCGGTGTCGTTTGGTAGCCCCGCATATTTGAAGCCCCACGTATTTTGATAGACCCATACAGAGGAAGCAGCATGGAGCAGCAGGAGTCACCGCGCTGGTGGGCGGTGGTCGCCGTGATGATCGGCATCTTTTTACTGGTAACCGCCGAGCAGCTGCCCATTGGGCTGCTCTCGCAGGTTGCCGCAGACATGGGCGTGACCCCCGGCATGGCCGGGCTGATGGTGACCGTGCCGGGAGTGATAGCGGCGTTTTCTGCCCCCTTGCTGCCGGTGGCCGTCGGCCGTCTGGACCGCCGCATCATGCTGACGCTGATGATGGTGGTGATGGTCATTGGCAGCCTGCTGTCGGCCTTGGCCACGACCTTTATCTTTCTCCTGGCCGCCAGGGTGCTGGTGGGGATGAGTATTGGCGGTTTCTGGGCCATTGCTGGCAGCATTGCGCCGCGCCTGGTGCCAGCGCATCAGGTGGCCCGTGCCATGACCATCATCTTCGGGGGCGTGGCGGCAGCCTCGGTGCTGGGCGTGCCTTTGGGGACACTGCTGGGGGATGCCAGCCACTGGCGGGTGGCCTTCGGTGCCCTTGGCGGCTTGAGCCTGCTCACCGCCGTGGCGCTATGGGTGTGGTTGCCGCCGCTTCCACCCCGGGAGCCGGTGCGCTTGCGCATGCTGGCGCAGCAGCTGCAAAACCGAGGCGTTCGGGTCGCCGTGCTGACCACTGGGCTGGTGGTGGTCGGGCACTTCGTGGCGTACACCTTTATCAGTCCGATCCTGCAGGAGATCAGCGGCGTGGCCCAGCGGCATGTAGGCAGCCTGCTGCTGCTCTATGGGGCGGCAGGCATTCTGGGCAATATCGCCGCTGGAGCCTTTGCCGGGCGCCATCCTTATCGGGCGGTGTTGGTCATCCCCAGCCTGCTGCTGGTGGTAGTCGGGCTGTTTCCGCTGCTGGGCGTGCAACCGACCAGCGGTGTGCTGCTGCTGATGCTGTGGGGCGCCGTGTTTGGCAGTGTCTCGGTCAGTATCCAGACCTGGATTCTGCGCACGGCTCCCAATACCGAAGCCGCCACGGCGCTGATGGCGTTTGTCTTCAATATGTCGATTGGCCTGGGCGCCATGGTTGGCGGTCAGGTGGTGGACAGCACCAGCCTGCCGGTGACCATGTGGGCATCGGCAGGGCTGTTCCTGCTGGGGATGCTGCTGGTATGGCGCACCCCCGCGCGCATCGTGGGGGAAAAGCACCGCTAGCCGTCAGGCAAAAAAATGCCCCCGCGTGTGCGGGGGCAGTCATCACGGCGCGAGAGCGCGGTATCAGGGGCGCTCGATGGCCAGCGCCACCCCTTGCCCACCACCGATACATAGCGTGGCCAAGCCTTTCTTGGCATCGCGGGCGATCATTTCGTGGAGCAGCGTGACCAGCACGCGGCAGCCGGAGGCACCAATGGGGTGGCCAATGGCAATGGCGCCGCCGTTCACGTTGACCTTCGAGGTATCCCAGCCCAGCTCCTTGTTGACCGACAGCGCCTGAGCCGCGAAGGCTTCGTTGGCTTCGACCAGGTCCAGGTCATCCAGGCTCCAGCCCGCTTTTTCCAGGCAGCGGCGGGTGGCCGGTGCCGGGCCAATGCCCATGATGGCCGGGTCGACCCCTGCATTGGCATATGCGGCAATGCGTGCCAGCGGCTCCAGGCCCAGCTCTTTGGCTTTTTCAGCGGAGCACAGCATGACCACGGCAGCACCGTCGTTGAGCGATGAAGCGTTGCCTGCTGTCACGGTGCCATCTTTCTTGAAGGCAGGGCGCATGCCACCCAGCTTTTCGGCAGACACTTCGCGCGGGTTTTCGTCAGTATCAAAAACCACCGGGTCGCCTTTGCGCTGGGGGACTTCCACCGGCACGATCTGGCCTTTGAACTTGCCCTCTTTGATGGCAGCCGCGGCTTTTTGCTGCGAAGCGGCGGCAAATTCGTCCATCTCTTCCCGGGTGATGGCGTATTTTTCGGCCAGGTTTTCGGCAGTGATGCCCATGTGGTAGTTGTTGAACGCGTCCCACAGGCCGTCGTGGACCATGGAGTCGATGGCTTTCCAGTCGCCCATGCGCTGGCCGTTACGCGAATTCGGCAGGATGTGCGGGGAGGCCGACATGTTTTCCTGGCCGCCTGCCAGAATGATCTCGGCATCGCCACAGCGAATGGCCTGAGTGGCCAGGTGCAGCGCCTTGAGGCCGGAGCCACAGACCTTGTTGATGGTCATGGCTGGCACGCTCTCTGGCAGGCCTGCCTTGATGGCGGCCTGGCGAGCGGGGTTTTGGCCGACGCCTGCGGTCAGTACCTGACCCAGCAGCACTTCATCGATCTGTTCAGGAGCCACGCCCGTCGATGCCATGATGTCTTTGATGACCAGCGCGCCCAGGTCGCTGGCAGGAATACCGGCAAGTGAACCGCCAAATGAGCCTACAGCAGTGCGGCGAGCCGCCACAATGACCACGTCTTGCATACATTGACTCCTTGAGTGAGTGTTGCATCGTTTCTATCGCAGATAAATTCATCGCAGGTAAATTCATCGCAGATAGATGCATCGCAGATAGACGAGCCGCCTATCTCTTGTTGTTAGCGTCGTTACTGCGTGTCGTGTCAGGCTTGGCTACCAGCATAGGGGAAGGTTGTGCGTTGCGGCAATACGCTTTTTTTGCAAATAAAAACGGGCCGATCAACGGCCCGCTGGAAACGGCGTGTTTGCAACGCTTGCGTCTTACGCCAGCTGTACCGGAATGGCATTGCTGGTGTGGCTGACGTGGTTGCCTTCCTGCAGGTAGACCAGCGCGGGCTGGTGCTGCTCCACTTCGGCTTCGGAGTAGTGGGCGTAGCTGCAGATTATGATGCGGTGCCCAGGCGAGGCCAGATGCGCCGCCGCGCCGTTGATGGAGATCAGCCGTGAGCCTTCCTCGCCGCGAATGGCGTAGGTGGTGAAGCGCTCGCCGTTCTCCACGTTGTAGATCTGGATCTGTTCGTTTTCGCGGATCCCGGCCATGTCCAGCAGCTCGCCGTCGATGGCACAGGAGCCTTCGTAGTTGAGCACGGCGTGGGTGACGCGGGCCATGTGCAGCTTGGCCTTGAGCATGATGGTGTGCATGAAAACTCCTGGATGACGAGCCAGCCCGACGGCTAGCCCTGGGCAGCTTTGGGTAGCTGCACACTGATGTTGTCGATAAGCCTTGCCGGGCCGAGTTTGGCAGCTGCCAGCAGAACGGCCTGGTGGGTGGACGGCGTGACCGGGCCGAGTTCGGGGTCACGCAGCTCCAGATAGTCGGGCGTAAAGCCGGCATCATACAGCGCAGCCTTGCCGCGTTGTAGTACCTGTTCGATAGGCTCGCCTTGCACCAGCGCCTCGCGTAATGCGCACAGCGTGCGATATAGCGCAGGTGCCTGGGCGCGCTCTTCGGCACTGAGGTAGCCATTGCGTGATGACAGGGCCAGACCGTCCTCGGCACGCACGATGGGCACGCCCAGAATCTCGATGGGCATGTGCAGGTCGGCGACCAGCTTGCGGATCACCGCCAGCTGCTGATAGTCCTTTTCGCCAAAGCAGGCGACATCGGGCTGAACCAGGTTGAACAGCATGCTGACCACCGTCGAGACGCCATCGAAGTGCCCAGGGCGTGACCCGCCGCATAGTCCTTCGCCTACCACCGGTACGTGGACACGGGTTTGTGCCGTCAGGCCATTGGGGTAGAGCGCACTCACCGTGGGGGCGAACAGAACATGGCAGCCTGCCTCGGTGAGCTGGGCCTGGTCCGCCTCGAAGGTGCGCGGGTAGGCATCCAGGTCTTCACCCGGGCCAAACTGCATCGGGTTGACGAACAGGCTGGAGACCACCACGTCCGCGTGCTGCCGGGCAGTGGCCACCAGGGCCAGGTGACCGGCATGCAGGTTGCCCATGGTGGGCACTAGCGCAATACGCTGCCCCTGGCGCCGATATTCGCGCAGCATGGCGCGTAGTTCGTTGATATCTCGCAAAGTGCGCATAGGAAATTCGCAATGACTCGCTTAGAAGCAGTGTTCCGTGGCGGGGAAGGTGCGGTGCTTGACCGCCTGATGGTACGCTTCGAAGGCCCCTTGAATGGAGCTGGCCTCGCTCATGAAATTCTTCACGAAACGCGGCGTGCGGCCATGGGTAACCCCCAGTACATCGTGCATCACCAGAATCTGACCATCGGTGTCCGGCCCTGCGCCAATGCCGATGACGGGCACATCCAGCGCCTCGGTGACGGCTTTGCCAAGGCTGGCAGGCACACACTCGAGCAAAATGACCGAGGCACCGGCCTCTACCAGCACCTTGGCATCCTCGATGATCTGCGCCGCCTGTTCGGCTTCGCGGCCCTGCACCTTGTAGCCGCCCAACTGATAGACGGTTTGCGGGGTCAGGCCCAGGTGGGCGCATACCGGAACGCCCCGGCGTGTCAGCTCGCGAATGCCGTCGGCCATCCAGGCTTCGCCTTCCACCTTGACCAGCTCGGCACCGGCGCGCATCAGCGCCGCGCCATCCTGCAGCAGTTGCGTGGTGGTGGCATTGCTCATGAAGGGCAGGTCGACCATGAGCAGGCTGTGACCCTTGCCCCGCGCGGCACAGCGGGTGTGGTAACAGATGTCGTCGATGGTGACGGGGAGCGTGCTGCTGTGACCTTGCAGCACCATGCCCAACGAATCACCGACCAGCAGCACATCGACACCAGCGGCGCTGGCGGCATGGGCAAAAGAGGCATCGTAGGCGGTCAGGCAACTGAACGTTTCGCCGGCGCGCTTATAGGCTTGCAGCGTGCTCAGGGTAACGGTTTTCATGGCGTGCTCTCGTTGTTTCTTCATGGGGTCGATGGCATGGCTGAACGTCAGCGCTGCTCGACCATTATTATCGCGGCATCCCTGCGTGTGCGAAGGGGTGTAACCGGCAATTGTTACCTGAATGCGGGCATGGTGTCGAGATTTGTGTCAGACGGTAGCAGTCGAGAGGGTGGCCGTGTTGGGTAAGCGGCGGATGTCGTCCAGCGGGAGGGTCGATGCCCAGTGATCGAGCGGCTGCCCATGCAAGGTGAGTGGTTGATCCAGCGTGCCGGCAAGCTCCGCCAGTGGCACCAGTACGAAGGCGCGCAGATGCATCTGTGCATGGGGCACGGTCAAGCGCGGCCACTGGCAGTGCTGCGACCCGTAGAGCAGCAGGTCCAGGTCCAGGGTGCGGGGGCCCCAGTGGCGCAAGCGCCGCCGCCGATGGCGCTGCTCGAGCGCCTGTAGCTGATCCAGCAGAGCCAGCGGCGAGAGGCGGGTTTCCAGGCAGGCCACGGCATTGATGAAGTCAGGCTGGTCCTGGGGGCCTATCGGCGGGGTGGCGTAGAGCGAAGAGTGGCCCAGCATCTGGCACAGGGGCAGCGTTGCCAGCGCCTCCAGGGCCCGAGTGAGCTGCCCCTTGGGGTCGTCCAGATTGCTGCCCAGGCCAATATAGGCGCGTACCGGGCTCACGCTTCGCCCTTGCGAGATTTACGCTTTTTCTTGCGCCGCCGGTCGCCCTGGCTTGCCGGGTCGCTGCCGACTTTTTGCAGCAGGCGCAGCTGTTCGTGCTCGTCCCCTTTTTGGAAGGCCGTCCACCAGTCGCCCAGGCCACGCGGGATCTCGCCCGCCTGCTCACGGAGCAACAGCAGGTCGTAGGCTGCCCGAAAACGTGGGTGCTCGCGGGTCTGGAAGGCGCGCTTGCCCCGCCGCATGGGCAGGCGCGATTGCAGCTCCCAGATTTCCCGCATGGGAATACCGAAGCGCTTGGGAATCGACGTATGCTGCAACTGACGAGAAACGACCTGCTGGGCGGCGGTTTGCAGTGCGGGTACTGAAGGCATGCCCTCGCGTTCGAGCTCAGCCTGGCGATGTACCGCCGGTGCCCAGAGAAACGCCGCCAGCAAAAAGGCCGGTGTGACCGGGCGGTCTTCGGCAATGCGTTTGTCGGTATTGATCAGCGCCTGCTCGATCAACTCCTCTGCCCAGGCGGCATCGGCCATGGCCTCTTCGGCTTCCGGGAAGAGCATGCCGAACAGGTTGTAGTGGCTCAGCAGGCGGAAGGTAATCAGCCCATGGCCGGACATGAACAGCTTGAGTACTTCGTCGAACAAGCGTGCCGGAGGAATGTTCAGCAGCAGCGGCGCCAGGTCGTACATCGGCGCTTCGGTGGCCGATTCGATGGTGAAGTCGAGCTTGGCAGCAAAGCGGACCGCCCGCAGCATGCGCACCGGGTCTTCCCGATAGCGCGTGGCAGGGTCTCCGATCAGGCGCAGAGTGCGTGAATCGATGTCCTGCGCGCCGTTGGCGAAGTCGTGAATGGTGAAGTCGGCAATGTTGTAATAGAGCGCATTGACCGTGAAGTCACGCCGTAGCGCATCCTCCTCGATACTGCCCCATACGTTGTCGCGCAGCAGCAAGCCATCGTCGGACTGATGGGCAATGTGATCGCCGTGCTCGTCCTGCGGCTTGCCGCGGAAGGTAGTCACCTCGATGACCTCACGACCAAAGCGCACATGCACGATACGGAAGCGACGGCCGATCAGACGTGAGTTGCGAAACAGGTCACGCACTTGCTCCGGCGTGGCGTTGGTGGCCACGTCGAAATCCTTGGGCATCTTGCCCAGCAGCGCATCACGAATGCAGCCACCCACCAGGTAGGCATCGTAGCCAGCACCATTGAGGCGATAGAGCACCTTCAGCGCGGCTTCACTGATTTGCTTACGAGAAACGGGGTGCTCGGAGCGCGGAATAATGCGTGGGCTGAGCGCGTTGTCAGCGCTCTCTGGGGAATCGAGCAGTGATTTCAAGTGCTCTCCCGGACTATGTAATAAACGGGTAAATCCTTTAAACATGCGGCGATATCGACTCGCAGGGGTATCGATCAAGGCGTTGAGTGTATCCGACCCCCGATAGCTTGCAAAGCGCCGAGGCGGCGTTTGGACGGTAACAGGTGACAAATGCGGAAAGGGGAGGCTACATGAGCCTCCCCCTACTAAGCAGACAATCAGCATCCATGCTGCTGTTTTTATTCATGATGGCACATCGCCCTGAATACGCACCGCAGTCGGTAGGCGTAAGAACCACTCTGATTCCGACCGCCTCGTATTCAAAACAATAATCCAACCGCGAACTTTTCTCTCCCGGCGAATTGTTATTGGCTCCGGGGGTGTACACCTATGCTGCTGTTATTGTTGTTTGGGTGCAGCTTGTTGTGTACGTCGCGTCCTTTTTGGGCACTTGTAGATTGCTGTTGTTTTTGTTGTCGCATCAGGGGCTGCGCCGTGTTTGCAAACCCTGTGCTTACAAGTAGTGAGACTCAAGCCTGTTGTTCTTGTTAGTACCGTTATCTCTGCCTGGCCCTGTTGTTCTTGTTGTGGCTCAGGTCGGGGCGGCGTCATGTTGTTTTTGTTGGCGACTGCCGCGTGGCCCAGTTTGTTCTTCTTGCTGAGTAATATTGCACTCGCTGTGCCACCTATCAGATAACTTTTAGTTTTCATACGCTTGGCAATTTTCAGGCGGATCGGGGAACTTATCCGCACAGGAAGTGTTACCCCGAAATTGCCCTTTTTGCCGAGTCGTTGTGTGGGAAGGTAACAGTGAAGGGGTAACGGTTTTTGGATAATTCTTATGCAAATCAATCTATTGGACGTTAGTCTTATTATCGACTTAAGTTTATCGGCGTGTCGTTTTTTTACGGGGAATCCCTAGCCGTTGACGCCTTTCCCAGAGGTTCTTGCGGCTGATGCCCAGCTTCTGGGCCAGCTCCGTTTCGCTCATCTGGTCCTGATGCTCCAGCACGAAGTGCTGAAAATAGTCCTCCAGAGAGAGGTCGTCCTCGTTGGGTTCCGGTTCGCCGTCGCTGGCAGGACCCGTGGGTGTGACGCTGGCGGTGGGGGGCGGCACCGGGCGATTGGTCACTGGACCAAGGCCCAGGTCGTCAGGGTGGATCAGATGCCCCTCGGCCAGAATGACACCGCGCTCCAGAGCATTTTCCAGCTCGCGCACGTTACCGGGCCATGGGTAGTCGCGCAGGTCCTGGCGTGCCGCCCGTGAAAGCCGCAGCCCCGGCCGCTCATGTCGCTTGCAAGCTTTCTCCAGCAGAATGTCGGCAATCTTCAGCACGTCATCCTCGCGCTCCCGCAGCGGCGGCAGCGCAATCTGCATGACGTTCAGGCGGTAGTAGAGGTCGAGCCGGAATTCGCCGCTCTTGGAGAGGGCACGCAGGTCCCGGTGGGTGGCGGCAATCAGGCGCACATCCACGTGGCGTGTTTCGACCGAGCCAATCTTGCGGATTTCGCCCTCTTGCAGCACCCGCAAGAGCCTGGCCTGGGCGTCCAGCGGCAGTTCACCAATTTCATCCAGAAACAGCGTCCCGCCGTCCGCGGCTTCCACCAACCCGGTGCGGGCGGCGCTGGCGCCGGTAAAGGCTCCCTTTTCATGGCCAAACAGCTCGGACTCGATCAGCGTTTCGGGGATCGCCGCGCAGTTCACGCAGATCAACGGTGCCTTGGCACGCTTGCTTTGTTGATGAATGGCGCGGGCGACCAGCTCCTTGCCGGTGCCGGACTCGCCCTGGATCAGCACGGTGACATCGGCGGGCGCCGTTTTGCGAATGCGCGTATAGACCTGCTGCATGGCGCTGCAATCACCGATCATCGTCTGCCTGCCACCGCCATCGTCGGTAATGTCCGGGGGAGTACCTTGCTGCATGGATTGCTTGTGCAGAATGCGCTCGACGGTTTCCAGCAGTTCGGTATGGTCAAAGGGCTTGGCCACGTAATCCACGGCGCCCTGCTTCAAGGCATCCACCGCCGAGCGCATGCTGGCATAGCTGGTCATGATGAGCACCGGGGCCGGGGCGGCCAGGGCGATCAGCGCCGTGCCCGGTTCCCCTGGCAGGCGCAGATCGCTGATCACCAGATCGAAGTCGCTGGGGGGGAGCTCGCGGGCTTCCTCGACGCTGGCGGCCTCGCTGACGCGATAGTCATGCCGCTCCAGCAGGCGCTTGAGGGCGCTGCGAATAATCGCTTCATCTTCAACAATCAGTATCCGGGGCATGGGGCAAGTGATCATCCTGTCGGTAAAGCGGGAGCCATAGCGTGATGGCCGTGCCGCGAGGCTGTCCGGGAGGTGGCGAAGCCACTTCTATGTTGCCTTGGTGTTCATTGATGATTTGATACGCCAACGATAACCCAAGCCCGGTACCTTCGCCTGCCGGTTTCGTGGTGGTGAACGGTTCGAACAACCGGTGTTTGACGCTGTCGTCGATGCCGTGACCGTCGTCGGTCACGCGCCACCAGGCGTGGTTGGCCTGGTGGCCAGCCTCGATCACCACGCTGCCTTGCGGGGCACAGGCATCCTTGGCATTGCTCAGCAGGTTGACCATCACCTGGGTCAGTCGCTGGGCGTCACCACGCACCACAATGTCATCCGCGCACGCATTGGTAAAGCGCACATCCTCCCCTGAGCGGGCCAGATGGATCAAGTGCAAGGCATCGTCGCTGACGCTGGCCAGGGCGACCGGAGCGGCGGGCTGGGGCAGGGCCGCTCGGCCGCCATGGGCAAAGCCGACCAGCGAGTTGACGATGCGGGTTACGCGTTGGGTCAGCTGTTGGATCTGGTCGGCGGTTTCCAGCAGTGCTGGGTCTTCGGTGTCGTAGCGCAGGTTTTGGGCCAACGATGAGATGCCGGTAATCGGATTGCCGATCTCATGGGCCACGCCGGCAGCCAGTTGGCCAATCGAGGCCAGGCGCGCGGCGTGCACGAGTTCCTCTTCCAGCCACTTCATTTCGGTGTGGTCTTCGACCAGCACTACGCTGCCGCCACGGCTGTCATGGCCACTCAGAACCGCTTTATGCAGGGTGAGAAAGTAATCCTTGCCGTGCAGTGAGACGGCCTGTTTGTAAAGCGGGGTCTGGTCTGCTTCCAGTACGCTGCCCAGCAGTTCCGGCCAGGGTGCGGGCAGGCTGTCGCGGCGTGAGCCGATCACGCTGTCTCCACTGATACCCGAGAGCTGCGACAGCGCCTGATTCCACATCAGGAGTTCGTCGTCGTCACCCAGTACGCAAAGCCCGACGGGGAGATACGCCAGCGTCTGGCGGTGGTGGCGGCGCAAACCGTCCAGTTCGCGGGCCAGCCCGGTCAGCCGTGAACGGTAGGCTTCCAGGCGGCTTTCGACGAAGTGAATGTCGTCGGTGACCGGCGCATCGTCGTGGCGATAGGGCAGGTAGCGGTCCACGATGTCGCGCGCCACCGAAGGCCCCATGAGCCCGGACAAGTTGGCCTGGATACGATCACGCAGGCGGCGCAGTGCGTAGGGGCGGCGCTCCTGATGTGTCAGGTTGAGCGCCTTCAGGGCGCGACTGACCTCACGGCCAGCGGCTTCCTCGCCCAGCGCCTGGGCCAGGTGTGCGGTGAAATCACCGGCGGTGGCGGCCTCCAGCGGCAGGCGCTTGGAACGGATGACCGCGTCCACCGAGCAGGCCTCGGCAGACGAGCTTTCGCCTTCGGACATGCGCGTGAACAGCGATACCACCATCAGCAGAACGATATTGATGGCCAGCGAGATCAGCGTGACGCTGAACCAGGCAGGGTCATCGGCGCTCATCAGCGGGGTGAAGGGCAGGGCGGGCAGCGGGGTGTTGAGCAGCAGGGGCAGCCACAGCCCCCACAGCCAGATGACGATGCCGCCGACCAATCCCGCCAGGGTGCCCTTGCGATTGGCGCCGGGCCAGTAGAGCAGTGCCAGCATGCCCGGCAGGCACTGGGCCATGCCCACGAAGGCGGCCAGCCCCAGGCTGGTGAGGGAGTGATAGCGGCCCAGGCTTTCGGCGAACAGCCAGCCTCCGGCAATCACCGCGACCACCAGCGCGCGACGTAGCCACAGCAGCCAGCCATAGAGGTCGCTGCGCGCTTCCGGCGGCCGGGCTACGAGCACCAGGTGATTCAGCACCATGCCTGACAGCGCCAGCGCAATCATCATCATGGTACCGCTGGCTGCGGCCAGGCCGCCGATGAAAGCCAGCGCACCGACCCACCAGTGCTCGGTCATCAGATAGGCGGCGTAGGCCGCGACGGGAACGTCGGGCTGAGTCGATTGGGCTGCCCATAAGATCAGCGGGACGGGCAGCGCCATCAGCAGCAGAAACAGCGGCAATGACCAGCTGGCCTGAAGCAGGGTGTGCCGTGAGAGGCTTTCGGCGAAGGTGATCTGAAACAGGTGCGGCATCAGGAAGGCGGCGGCAAAAAACAGCAGCAGCAGGGTTCTCCATTGGGGCGCGTCCAGCTGCGGGGTAGCGGCCTGCACGGCGGCCCCCGGGCCTTCCAGCCAGCGCTGCAGGTCCTGGGGGCCATCGAACACCCACCACAGCGCAATCACGCCAAGCCCCAGCATGGCCAGCAGCTTGATCACCGATTCGAAGGCAATCACGGTCAGCAGCGTATCGTGGCGCTGGCGGTGGCTGTGGCGGGCGCCAAACCGCACCGCGCAGGCAGCGATAGCGGCACAGAGCAGCAGCGTGACGGCCCCGCTGTAATGGCTGCCCGAGAGCAGCGCAATGGTGTCGCTGAGGGTCTGCACCTGAATGCCCAGCAAGGGCAGGACGGCCGCCAGGCTCAGCAGCGTGACCAGCGTACCGGCCCAGCGTGACCGATAGCGGAACGCAAACAGGTCGGCCAGAGAGGAGAGCTGGTAAGTGCGGGTGATGCGCTGGATGGGCACCAGCAGTACCGGTGCCAGCAAGAAGGCACCGGCTGCGCCCAGGTAGTAGGCCAGGTAGCCGAAACCGGCTTTGGAAGCCATCTCGACGCTGCCGTAGACCGCCCAGGCGCTGGCATAGACCCCTAGCGCCAGGGTGTAGACCATGGGGTGACGCGTGACCCGGATAGGGACCCAGCCGCGCTCGACGGCCATGCCGCAGGCCAGCAGCAGGCCAAGATAGCCCAGGCCCAGCAGGGTAACCCCCGCTAGCTCAACGCTCATCCAGCTTCCTCTTCTGTTCGAGCCATAGGGTCAGGGCGATCAGGCCACCCCAGATGGCGAAAGGGCGATACCAGGCCGTGTCCGGGTCGCCCCAGCCGTTCATGAACAGAGGCGATAGCAGATAGCCGCCAAACACCAGAAACAGCATGATGCGGTAAACGTACATGTCAGGGCTCCTCGGGCGTGGGCCGATGGGCGTGGGGCGTCAGGCGCTCGGGCGACCAGTGGGCAATGGCCCACTGCAGCTGAGTGTCGACTGGCTCGCTTGCCAGGGTTGCCGGGGGCGCCTGGTCGAGCAGCGTGAGCGCCTGGTGCAGCTGGCGGCGCACGGCGTCTGGTGCATCGGCCAGCGGCGGGGCCAGGTTCTGCTTGGAGAGCTTCTGACCATCCGCAGATACCACCAGCGGCAGGTGCAAGTAGCGCGGCGTGGCATAGCCCAGTGCCGCTTGCAGCTGGCGCTGCCAGGGGGTGTTGTCGAGCAGGTCGTAGCCGCGCACGATATCGGTGATGGCCTGGTCTGCATCATCGACCACGACCGCCAGCTGATAGGCCCACAAGGCATCCTTGCGCTTGAGCACCACGTCGCCCAGCGCCGCCGGGTCGAACTGCTGGCGACCAAACAGGCGGTCCTGCCAGACGACAGGGCGCTGGCCGAGGTCGCTGCGCAGCCGCCAGGCAATAGGTTTGGTTGCGTCGCGCACGCCGTCTCGGCACCAGCCAGGATAGACGTCGAAATCCTGCCACTGCTTTCTCGAACAGCTGCAGGGGTAGGCGAGGCGCTGGGTGATCAGCTGCTCCAGCGCCCGCTGATAGGCGTCTGAGCGGGTGTGCTGCCAGCAGACCGCTTCGTCCCAATACAAGCCGAACCTTTCCAGCTGCTGCAGGATAGTGAGGTCGGCGCCGTCTGGGCAGCGTGGCGGGTCGATGTCTTCTATGCGCACCAGCCACTGGCCACCGGCGGCACGGGCGTCCAGATAGCTACCCAGGGCGGCCACCAGTGAGCCAAGATGCAAAGGGCCGGAGGGCGTAGGGGCAAAACGCCCGCGATAGGAAGCGGTAGCGGTCATGGCAACCCGTTTCTGGCAATCAAAGAGCACAAGCGTGGAAAGACACAAGATGACAAACAAAAACGGGCACCTCAAGGGTGCCCGTCAGCGGCCGTCACTCATGTTGCGGTGGCCGCGGTGTCAACCGCCCAGCTGCTTCTCTTTCAGCTCGGCCAGCGTTTTGCAGTCGACGCACAGCGTGGCCGTCGGGCGTGCTTCGAGGCGGCGAATACCGATCTCGACCCCGCAGGCCTCGCAGAAGCCATAGTCGTCTTCATCGATCTTTTCGATGGTTTCGTTGATCTTTTTTAGCAACTTGCGCTCACGATCCCGAGTGCGCAATTCCAGGCTGAAGCCTTCTTCCTGGGTCGCGCGGTCGGCGGGGTCGGCGTAGTTATTGGCGTCTTCCTGCAGGTGGCGTACGGTACGATCCACCTCTTCCATGAGGTCCTGTTTCCAGTCCAGAAGCAGCTGGCGGAAGTGCGCGAGCTGCTTCTCGTTCATATACTCTTCACCCGGTGCCGGCTCGTACGGGATGAAGGACTTGGACGCTTCCGATTTCTTTTCCGCTACTGGCATGGGAGTGCCCCTTACGTTGTGACTACTGAACGTTGTGACTGCTGATCGACCATGTGCGTGTGTCACGATCGCACGCCAAAGGGGTGCTTGTTTAGCTGAAAATTAGATGCGATGCAAGCATAATAGTCCGTTTTCGACCATGGTCCTACATCTTGTACGCCATGGGTCATGTTTTGACTACTGCTAGGAAAAGGAACCGTTATGGCCTGGAATACGCGTGTGGAACACGTCGCACCTTTTCGCGTGATGCACTTATTGGAAATGGCGCAGGCGCGTGAGGCGGCGGGTCATGATGTCATCCACCTGGAGGTAGGAGAGCCCGATTTTGCCACGCCAGCCCCCATCGTGGCGGCAGGGCAGCAGGCGCTGGCGGAAGGCCGTACACGCTATACACCGGCGGCGGGGCTGGCCTCACTGCGTGAAGCGATTGCCGACCATTATGCCCAGCACTTTGGGGCAACGGTGGACCCGGCGCGGATTCTGGTGACCCCCGGCGCGTCCGGTGCTCTGCTGCTGGCCAGCCAGCTGCTGGTGGAAAGCGGTCAGCGCGTGCTGATGGCCGACCCCAATTACCCGTGCAATCGCCACTTCATGGCGCTGGCCGGTGCCCACATCGACAGCGTACCGGTGGGCCGTGACAGCGGCTGGCAACTGACCGCACCGCTGGTCGAACGTCACTGGCAGCCCGATACGCGGCTGGCGATGCTGGCCACGCCTTCCAACCCCACCGGGCATACGCTCAGCGCTACCGCGCTAAGGGAGGTCATGCAGACGGTGGCCGCCAAGGGCGGCGATCTCATCGTCGACGAAATCTATCAGGGGCTGAATTACGACGATGCCCCGCTGTCGGCTCTGTCGCTGTCGGAGAATGCGTTTGTGGTGAACAGCTTTTCCAAGTACTTCGGCATGACGGGCTGGCGGCTGGGGTGGCTGGTGGCGCCCGAGCAGGCGGTCGAGCCACTCACGCGGCTGGCGCAGAACGTGTTTCTGGCTGCGCCGACGCCCTCCCAGTATGCGGCGCTGGCGGCCTTCACGCCGGAGTGTCGCGATATTCTCGAAACCCGTCGGGCCACCCTCAAGCAGCGGCGTCAGGTGTTGCTGGATGGCCTGGCGGCGCTGGGGCTGGCGCCGGACCTGCCACCCCAGGGGGCGTTTTATGTATGGTTGGATATTTCTCGCTACAGCCGCGACAGCCAGGCCTTTTGCGAACGCCTGCTGCAAGAGGAGAACGTGGCCATCACTCCGGGGATCGACTTTGCCGTCCAGGGCGGAGAGCACCATGTGCGAATCGCGTTCACCAATGAAGTGCCCAGGCTTCAGGAAGCCATGGAGCGCCTGGCCCGCTTCGTAGGTCGCTTATGATGCACTACCCCACGCTGGTGCCGGGTACGCTGCTGCGCCGCTACAAGCGTTTTCTGGCCGATGTGCGGCTGGACAGCGGCGAAGAGGTGGTGGCGCACTGCCCCAATACCGGTTCGATGAAGGCGGTCAACGTGCCGGGGGCTCGGGTATGGCTATCGCCCAGCGACAACCCCAAACGCAAGCTGGCCTGGACCTGGGAGTGGATTGCGCTGCCCCAGCCGGACGGCGCGCTGGCGCTGGCCTCGGTGCACACCGGGCGGGCCAATCGGTTGGTCGAGTCGGCCATACAGGCGGGAGACATCCCCCCTCTGGCAGGCTACGCCACGCTGACGCGTGAGGTAAAAGTAGCCGATGCGCGGCTCGATTTTCGCCTCGACGACCCGGTGAAGGGGGCGGCCTATGTCGAGGTCAAGCAGGTAACGCTCAAGGAGGACGATGGCCAC
This sequence comes from Vreelandella hamiltonii, assembly GCF_014651795.1. Classification (NCBI taxonomy): domain Bacteria; kingdom Pseudomonadati; phylum Pseudomonadota; class Gammaproteobacteria; order Oceanospirillales; family Halomonadaceae; genus Vreelandella; species Vreelandella hamiltonii. Next base: position 38,607 of record NZ_BMXO01000022.1, read on the forward strand.
GGCTATTTCCCGGATTCGGTCAGTGAGCGTGGCACGCGGCATTTGCATCACCTGACGGCGCTGGCCCAGCAGGGCGAACGGGCGGTGCTGCTGTTTTGCGTCGCCCATGAAGGGATCGAGGACGTGGCTCCCGCGGCCCACATCGACTCCGTTTATGCGACCGCGCTGGCCGAGGCCATGGCGGCGGGCGTCGATGTGCTGGCCTACGGCATTCGTCTCGAGTGGCGCGACGCAGCGCCGTTCACTGCACGTTTGAACCGGGCGCTGACGGTGCGGGCCTAACGCTCGATGTAGAAACGCTGGATAAAGCTGACCGGCTGCGGGGGCGCATTGCGGTCGTGGCGCACTTCCAGGTCGAAGCGCATGGGTTCGTCATGGCGCAGGGTGAACAGCGCAATGTGGTAGGTGGCATCGCCGTCGCGGACATTGCGAAAGCCGAGAGACTCCCCGGCGTCATTCAGTCCTCCGACGCTGCCCTGGACGTTGGCCATGATTGGGCGCGTCGTGCCATCGGGCTGGCGCTGGCGCACGGCCACGTTGACCAGCCCGTGCCCGGCGCTGCGCTGGATACGGTGGGCTTGAGCGACTTCAGGGCTCAGGTGCCGCGTGGCGATGGCGCTGTAGTGAATTTCATAATCGCCCACTTCGACCCACTGTTCTGCCGTGGCCTGGGTCGACATCAGCAGCAGACCCGATAGTGTCAGCAGCGCGAGGCTGCGGCGCAGTCTTGCCATCGCCATGGCGGTTCTCCTCTACGATGGGCGGCGGCGAACCCTGAAAATGGCAATTTCGCCAAACAGATTCGGCCACCATTTGGATGTCCAGTGCCCTTTGTGGTCGCCTACGCCCACGGCGCGGTCCACGATCACCAGCCCCTTCTCGCCACAGAGATGCTCGAAGTCATTGAAGGTCGACAGGTGAATGTTGGGCGTGTCGTACCAGGCGTGGGGCAGCGACTTCGATACCGGCATGTAACCGCGCACCCCTAGGTGGACGCGGTGACGCCAGTAGGCAAAGTTGGGGAAGGTAATGATGCCTTCCTCCGCCACCCGCAGCATCTCATCGAGCATCTTGTCCGGGCGGCGCAGTGCCTGCAAGGCCTGCGTCATGATGACCTGGTCGTAGCTGTTGTCGCCGAAGCTGGCCAGGCCGTCGTCCAGGTTGTGTTCGATCACGCTGACCCCCTTGGCCACACACTGGGTGATGCCCTCCGGGTCGATCTCCAGCCCGTAACCGGAGACCTGTTTCTCGTTGGCCAGCCGCTCCAGCAGCGTGCCGTCGCCGCAGGCCAGGTCGAGGATACGGGCGCCGTGGGGCACCCAGTCATAGATCAATTCCAGATCGGTACGCATTAACGAGCCTCCTTCTTGGCGACGGCGTCGATCTTCAGCTCGCGAGCGACGCGACCCATGAAGGCACTGAACAGCGCGTGGTAGCGGGGTTCAGGCAGCAGGAAGGCGTCGTGGCCGTGAGGGGAGTCGATATTGGCATAGCTGACCGATTTGCCCGCCTGGGTCAGGGCATCCACCAGCTCACGGGAACGCGAGGGCGGGAAGCGCCAGTCGGTGGTGAAGCTGACGATCAGGAAAGGGCATTGGGCCGGGGCCAGCGCCTGGGCAAGGTCGCCCCCGTGGCGGGCGGCAGGGTCGAAGTAGTCCAGCGCCTTGGTCATCAGCAGATAGGTATTGGCATCGAAGGCGGTGGAGAAGGTATCGCCCTGATAACGCAGGTAGGACTCCACCTGGAACTCGACATCGAAGCCGAAATTCAGGTCGTCGCTGCGCAGGTCGCGGCCAAACTTGCTGCCCATGGCGTCTTCGGAGAGGTAAGTGATATGACCGACCATCCGCGCCAGCTTCAGGCCCCGCCTGGGCACCGTGTCGTGCTCTGCGTACCAGCCATCGAAGAACTCCGGGTCGGAGCGAATGGCCTGACGAGCCACCTCGTTGAAGGCGATGTTCTGGGCCGACAGGCGGGGCGTGGCGGCAATGATAACCGCATTGGCCACCCGCTCCGGGTACGTGATGCTCCACTGCAGCACCTGCATGCCGCCCAGGCTGCCACCCACGGCCGCGGCCCAGCGCTCGATGCCCAGGTGGTCGGCCAGGCGCGCCTGACTGGCCACCCAGTCGTTGACCGTGATCACGGGGAAGTCAGGCCCCCACTGGCGACCGGTGTCTGGGTTATGGCTGACGGGGCCGGTACTGCCGTGGCAGCCGCCTAGGTTGTTCAGCGACACCACGAAGAAACGGTTGGTGTCGATGGATTTGCCCGGGCCGATATGGGCATCCCACCAGCCGGGCTTGCGGTCCTCGGCAGAGTGGTAGCCCGCCGCATGGTGGTGGCCGGAGAGCGCGTGACAGATCAGTACCGCGTTGGAGCGCTCGGCGTTGAGCGTGCCGTAGGTTTCATAGATCAGCTCGTATTCCGGCAGCGTCTTGCCGCAGGCGAGCGGCAGCGGCGTGTCAAATTTAGCAACGTGTGGTGTGACCAGACCCACGGAGTCCGCTGGTCGGTCAGCAAAAGCAAGAGTGTCTGAATCAGGCATCGAAAGCGCTAGTCCTGCAAAATGAATCCTGCTCAAAAAGACGCGACGACCAGCCTCAGAGGCCGACCAGCGCGCCCGAGATTCCCGCCGCGCGGATCAGCGCGCCAACCACCAGCCCATCGACCAGGTTGATGGCGATGAACACCACGATGGGCGACAGGTCGATCATGCCCAGCGGCGGGATGACCTTGCGCACGGGAGCCATGATGGGCTCTACCAGCTGCATGACCAGCAGTGCGCCTGGATGACTGGCATTGGGAGCCACCCAGCTCAGGATGATCATGACGATCATGGCAAAGAAGTAAATCTTCAGGATGGCATTGGCCAGGGCCGCTACCCCAGCAATCAACAGGCCGGGAATCGGCGGCATGCCCAGACCAATGACCATGAAGATGGCCACGATGCTGACGACCTTCAAGACGAACCCTGCCGCAAGGGTGGCCAGGTCGAAGCGACCTGCCACGGGGCCCAGGAAGCCCTGGAACAGCCCTACCACCGGCTGGGTGATCTTGACCACCGACTGGCTCAGGGGGTTGTAGTAATCGGCCCGTGACGCCTGCAGCAAGAAACGCAGCATCAACAGAAACAGATAGATATTGATCAGTGTGTTGACGAGCATCAGCCCCGCGCTGCCCAGTTGGCTTCCCATTGCTGCCTCTCCTTCGATCTTGGTATTGGTGTGCAAAATAAACGCTAAAGGCGTATCAGGCACGTCATCCTGTGTGTAACGCAGGCATTATGTGTGTTGGCTGAGCTCTTTGGCCATGGCATCGGCACGCTGAGCGCACGCTTGCATGGCATCGGCGATGATGGTTCTCAGTTCGGCCTCTTCCATGTGGGCAATGGCTCGCTCGGTGGTGCCGCCCGGCGACATCACGTTCTTTTTCAGCGTGGCGGGGTCTTTATCGCTGCGCTTGGCCATGGTGGCGGCACCCAGCGCGGTCTGGATGGCCAGCCGGCGCGCCGTGGCGGCCGAAAGCCCCTGTGCCACGGCGGCTGCTTCCATGGCTTCGAACATCAGGAAGAAATAGGCCGGTGCACTGCCGGACACGGCGGTGACGGCATTCAGCAGGTGCTCTTCTTCGACCCACTCGACGATACCCACGGCTTCCATCATCTGTGTGGCCAGTTCGCGCTGGGCCTCGCTGACGGCCTGATTGGCGTAGAGGCCGCTGGCGCCCATGCCGACCAGGGACGGCGTGTTGGGCATGCAGCGTACCAGGGCGTTACCACCCCCGAGCCACTGGTCGATGGTGTCAGCGTCCAGACCTGCCGCAATCGAGACGACCAGCGGTGCCTGCTGCTGGACGCTATCGCGCAGGGCCTCACAAACGCCGCGCATGATTTGCGGCTTGACGGCCAGGACGACCACGTCAGCGCCACTCACCGCCGCGTTGTTATCGGTATGGGTATGAATGCCCAGGCGCGAGGCCAGGGCTGAAAGCTCGCTCTCGTTGGGGGCCGTGGCGGTGATGTCGCCAGGCGCGACACCGCTGTCGATCAGGCCGCCGATAATGGCGCTGGCCATGTTGCCTGCGCCAATGAAGGTGATCTTGTTCGCCATGGGGGATCCTTTTTCGCAAATGGCTGCGACGTGCAGCAGAAAATAAGCCGTGTTCGGGTGGTTGCCGTCAACTCCGAGCGCCAAAAATGGCGGTGCCCAGCCGTACCAGCGTGGCACCTTCCAGAATCGCGGCTTCGAGGTCATCGCTCATGCCCATCGAGAGCGTATCCAGAGGGGCGTCGGGCAGGGCTGCCTGCAGCGTTTCCAGCAGCGCCCGTAGCTCAGCCAACGGTTTGCGCTGCGCTTCCTGCGTTTCCGCCGGGGCAGGAATCGCCATGAGGCCCCGCAAGGCGAGGCTGGGCAGGGGCGCGATTTCCCGGGCCAGGGCCAGCGCATCTTCCGGCAGTACCCCGGATTTGCTGGCTTCGCGACTGATATTGACCTGCAGGCAGACATTCAGCGGTGGCAGGTGGGCCGGGCGCTGTTCGCTCAGGCGCTTGGCAATCTTGAGGCGGTCGACGCTGTGCACCCAAGCAAACTGTTCCGCCACGGGCCGGGTCTTGTTGGATTGCAACGGGCCAATGAAGTGCCAGACAATGTCTTCCAGGTCGGCCAACTGCGCCTGCTTGTCCAGCGCTTCCTGCAGGTAGTTTTCGCCAAACGCCCGCTGGCCGTGCTGCCAGGCCAGGCGCACGCTGCTGGCGGGCTTGGTTTTGCTCACCGCCAGCAGCGTTGCACCGTTCGCGGGTCGCCCGGCCTGGACGAGCGCCTGGCCCAGGCGTTCGCGCGCAGCGGCCAGTGACTCGGGAAGCGCGTTGTCTGTCATACTCAAACACCTTACCGCAGCTGGGAAAAGAGAGATGGATATTACCGAACTGCTGGCATTCTCGGCAAAGCAGAATGCGTCCGACCTGCATCTTTCTGCAGGCTTGCCTCCCATGATACGTGTTGATGGCGATATCCGTCGGCTTAATGTGCCCGCCATGGAAAACAGTGACGTTCGGCGATTGATCTACGACATCATGAACGATCGTCAGCGCCGCGACTATGAAGAGCATCTGGAAGCCGACTTCTCTTACGAGGTGCCCGGCGTTGCGCGTTTCAGGGTCAATGCCTTCAATCAGGCGCGGGGGGCCGGGGCGGTGTTCCGTACCATTCCCAATGAAGTGCTGTCGATGCAGACCCTGGGCATGGGTGAGGTGTTCGAGCGTCTTGCCATGCTGCCGCGGGGATTGGTGCTGGTGACAGGGCCAACGGGGTCGGGCAAGAGCACGACGCTGGCGGCCATGATCGATTACATCAATGACCACCGCTTCGAGCATATCCTGACCATCGAAGACCCGGTGGAGTTTGTGCATACCAGCAAGCGCTGCCTGATCAATCAGCGCGAGGTGCATCGTGACACCCACAGCTTTGCTGGCGCACTGCGCAGTGCGCTGCGGGAAGACCCGGACGTGATTCTGGTGGGCGAGCTGCGGGACCTGGAGACGATTCGGCTGGCGCTGACCGCCGCCGAAACCGGCCATCTGGTGTTTGGCACCCTGCATACCACGTCGGCGGCCAAGACCATCGACCGGATCATCGACGTGTTCCCCGGGGAAGAGAAGTCCATGGTGCGCTCGATGCTGTCCGAGTCGCTGCAGGCGGTCATCTCGCAGACGCTCCTCAAGCGACAGGGGGGCGGACGTGTGGCCGCTCACGAAATTCTGATTGCCACGGCAGCGGTGCGCAACCTGATCCGCGAAGACAAGGTGGCTCAGATCTACTCCGCCATTCAGACCGGTGGCGCGCTGGGCATGCAAACGCTGGATGCCTCCTTGGCGCGGTTGGTCAAGGAGGGGGTGGTCACACTGGGCGATGCTCAGGCCCGAGCCAAGGGAACGCTGTCGGTCAAGGAGTAGCGGCGCGGAATCAGGCGGCGTAAATACCGCCCAGTACACGCGGGCCGCTGGCACCCGTCACGGAAGGCAGGTTGCCGGGGAGCCCATGCAGGCGCTGATGGGCCAGCCAGGCAAAGGCACCCGCTTCGATCCAGTCTTCTGGCCAGCCCAGCGTGGCCGGTGATACCAGCGCCATGTGCGGTAGGCGAGCCGCCAGCCTCTCCATCAAATGGCCGTTATGGGCGCCTCCTCCGCAGACCAGCAGGGTCGCTTTTTGATCGCCCAGCGGCAGTTGGGCGATGCCTTGCGCGATACTGGCCACCGTGAGTTCCGCCAGCGTTGCCTGAATGTCACAGGGCGCTTCGTGGCCGGTGAGGTGGCGCTGTAGCCAATCCAGGTGAAAGAGCTCACGGCCCGTGCTGCGTGGCGGTGGCTGCTGAAAGAAGGGCTCTTGCAGCAGTCGCTCCAGCAGGGCGGTGTCCACGCAGCCACTGGCTGCCCAGGCACCCTGTTGGTCAAATCGGCCGACATGATGCTGGCCAAACCAGGCATCCAGCAGCACATTGGCCGGCCCCGTATCGAACCCCACCACCGCCTGCCCCGGTTGGCTCGATAGCCAGGTAAGGTTGGCAAAGCCGCCCAGGTTGAGCACCAGCTGTTCACCTGCCCGTGCTCCGAACAGTGCCTGATGAAACGCCGGAGCCAGGGGCGCCGCCTGGCCTCCTGCGGCCAGGTCACGACGGCGAAAATCCGCCACGACGGCGCAGCCGGTCAGTTCTGCCAGCAGGCTCGGGTTGTCCAGTTGCCAGGTATAGCGTGGCCCGCCCTGGTGCCCCTCGGGGGCATGTTCGATGGTCTGGCCGTGGCTGCCGATGGCCGCTATCTGGTGGTGAGCGACGCCATGCTCTGCCAACAGGGTGTTGACGGCCCGTGCTTGCAAGCGGCAGAAGGCATCTTCGGCAGCGGCCAGCTCGGCAAACGTCACCGACGACGAGTGGCATAAATGCAGCAGCTGCCCATGCAGCGCATCGGGCATGGCAACCGCCGTGGTGCCGATCAGGGTCGGAGGGGTATGGGGCGTTATTTCGACGAGGGCGGCATCGATGCCGTCCAGGCTGGTGCCCGACATCAGCCCGACATACAAGGTCGGTAACGCGAGAGGTGAAGTTTTCATATCGCCATGCATCCAAAACGGGGTGAAGGCTCAACCAGTGCCTTGGGGCGTGGTAATATCGCCCGCTATCACGGTTAATCGCCTATATACGGCATATAGTACATGGAGAGAGGCAATGAGTGAGGTGGATCAGGCGTTAGCGCTGCTGTCGCGAGGTACGCATGAAATCCTGGTAGAAGACGAGCTGCGCAAGAAACTGGCGTCGGGCCGCAAGCTGCGCATCAAGGCTGGATTCGATCCTACCGCCCCCGACCTGCACCTCGGCCACAGCGTGCTGCTCACCAAAATGCGCCAGTTCCAGGACCTGGGGCACACGGTGATCTTCCTGATTGGTGACTTCACCGGTCGGATCGGTGATCCCACCGGCAAGAACGTCACCCGCAAGCCGCTGACCGAAGCCGATGTCAAAGCGAATGCGGAAACCTATAAAGAGCAGGTTTTCAAGATCCTCGATCCTGAAAAGACCGAAGTCCGTTTCAATGCTGAATGGTTCGGTGAGCTGACCGCCGCGAAGATGATCGAGCTGGCCGCCCAAAGCACCGTGGCCCGCATGCTGGAGCGTGACGACTTCGAGAAGCGTTACAAGGCCAATCAGCCCATCGCCATCCATGAGTTTCTCTACCCGCTGGTGCAGGGCTACGATTCGGTTGCGCTGGAAGCCGACATCGAGCTGGGCGGTACCGACCAGAAGTTCAACTTGCTGATGGGGCGTGAAATCCAGAAGCATTTTGGCCAGGAGCCACAGGTCGTCATTACCATGCCGCTGCTGGAAGGGCTGGACGGCGTCCAGAAGATGTCCAAATCGCTGGGCAACTACGTCGGCGTGGACGAAGCGCCTGGGTCGATGTTCAACAAGCTGGTCTCCATGCCTGACAGCTTGATGTGGCGCTACTTTGAATTGCTCTCGTTGAAAACCAACGAAGAGATCGCCGCGCTGAAGCTCAGCGTGGAGCAGGGTGCCAATCCTCGGGATGTGAAGATGGAGCTGGCGCGTGAGCTCATCGCCCGTTACCACGGTGATGAAGCAGCCGCGAATGCGCACAAGTCGGCGGGCAACCAGCTGGCCGAGGGTGAGCTGCCGGAAGACCTTCCGGAAGTGACGGTGGATTTCGAAGGCAGCGAGCAAGCGCCCATCGCCGCTGTTCTGAATCGCTCCGGCCTGACAAAGAACAGCGCCCAGGCCAAGGACATGCTGAAAAATGGCAGCGTCAAGGTCGATGGCGAGGTCGTTGCTCAAGATGCCATGCTGGCCACCGGTAAGGTGTACGTCATCCAGGCCGGCAAGAAACGTTACGCCCGTGTGACGCTTGCTTGAACTTTTTGAAAACTTTTTCAAAATAGCCCTTGCCAACCCGGCAGCGAATCCGTAAAGTACGCATCCGCTGCCGGGGACGCTAAGCGTTACCAGCGGTGAAGAAGGTTGAAAAACCTTCGGTTTGTCAGGAAGTTAGCGTCATCTGTTGGCTGGATTGATCGCTCGCTTCACTCGCTGAAAACAGCCCTTGACAAACACCACGGAATGCGTAGAATACGCCTTCCTCGCTGAGG
>NZ_BMXO01000023.1:0-37620 GCF_014651795.1 Vreelandella hamiltonii
TCAAGGCTGGGCAGGCCTGGCTCAGTGAAAGTGGCCGAGAGCTGCACATCAAGGCAGGCCACAAGGTGGTGCTGGAAGCCAGCGACGAACTCACCCTGAACGCCGGGGGCAGCTTTCTCAAGCTGGACGGCGGCGGCATCACCTTGGTGGGCCCCTCGGTACGGGTCAACGCAGGCGGCAGCCCCGGCAACGGCTCCGGGCAGGCGGTGGAAGGCCCGCTATTGCCGGGGCGGGCGGTGGCGGAAGTGCATGAAGCCATACCACCTACCTCGCTGCCCAAGCTAAAGGATTACCAGCTCAGCGAAGCAGCCATCATGCCGCTGTGCGGCAAGATCAACGACACTCAGTGCAGTCGTGAGGATTGCCCATGTCTCGCTGGTTGAGCCAACTGGCGGAACGCACCCGCCACGCCCAAACGCTGACGGGCAGCCTCACGTCGGGCCAAACCGCCTATATGGTGCTCGATCAACGGCGTGCTCCCGAACAAAGTCGAACCCTACTGGCCTGCGAGGGCAAGCGCGATTTTACGAGCCTATTTGCAGGCACCGCTTTATCGCCGTTGCTGGACGCCAGCCCTTGGCTGCTAGAACTCAGCGTGGGCAGTGCCGCATGGCGACATGCCCAAACTCTCTGTCATCAGCGCCTGGGGTGGGTGTGCCAGCCTGCCCCTGACCAGACACTACTCAGTCTCGCCAACTACCTTCAGACGTTATTTGTGCTGGATGACCCGCAGGGTGGCAAATCGCTCATCAACCTTCAGCAGCCCTCCGTTTGGAGTGCGTTGCTGGCCAGTGCACCCCCAACTTGTTACGCCCAGTGCTCGTTACTCCTGGGCCAGATGGCCACGCCCACGCCACAGGGCCAATGGCTCCTCTGGCAGCCGGGCACACCCGAAGAGCCTGCCACCCCCACCTGGTCACTGACGAGCGATATGGAAACCGCCCTGAAGGAGAGCCAGCAAGCGTGGTGGCTGAGCCGTATGACAGAGACGCCACTCACCTCTTTACCCGCTGTATGGCTGGCTCGCATGAACACCCTGGTGAACGCAAGCATCAGCCGCTCTGATCATTTGAAACGCCTGCTACCGCTGATGACAGATGAAAGCGATAGGCGGCACGAGCAGTTAGACGACATTCTCCACTCCCACCTTCCTACACGCCAAAAAGTACAGCAGTTGGAGCGCCTGTTATGAGTGCCGAGCAAACCCAAGAGCGCCATTTGAACCCAGTGGTGGTGAATGTGTTCGAACCTCCCGAATCCGATGGTGAAAGCGCTGGTGAAAACGCAACGCATGTCTGTCAGGAGCAGTGCTGGGCCGATATTTTGTATCTACCCGGCACCCAAACGTTTTGGCTGCTGACAGAAGAGGTCTCCGACATTTTGCTGGAGGCCGCCGAGCAACTAAAGACGTGGACGCAAGAGGAAGACGCCATTGAGCGACTTCGCCTGCTCAATGATGAAGCGGGCTTGATGGAGTGCTTGTTGCCTACGAGAGCCGAAAACTTTCTCGACGAGAGCGAGCGTGCGCGTTACCAATCTTGTTTCGAGCAGTTGATCGACATCACGACCGATGACGAAGCCACACTTGAGGAGCGAATCGCACACCAACGCTCTTTTCTGGAAAGCCTTTGGCAGTTGACCACGCCAGCACTACTGAATCAATTGGCGCGTCACCTGACCAATGCCGAAGCGGTGCGGCTGGAAAGTGAACTACGTGACCTTTATCAAGCAGGTTTGCAACGCGCGCAGGAAGCGGGCTACAGCGTAGAAGGCGAACGCTATTACGGCCCTTGGGAAGCCGAGATTGCAGAAGCATTGGAAACCTACCGCACGTGCCGAGCGGCGGCGCAGCGTGAATACCATTTCAACCCAGGCAGCGAAGGAGAAGCTACGCCTTTTTCACTGCAAGAGGTGCTCGCCGAGTATCAAACCTTCATCCGCTTATGCGAATCCATGCCCCCTGACGAGGCTGCGCAAGCGTGTCGTTTCGTGGGCCACGTACAGCAACTATCAGAGCAACAAGAAAGCAAATACACCGACTACCTCAATAGCATCTTGACGCTCGCTTCCCTAGGCATTGCCACGCCTGAGCTGGCCCTATCGTTCACGGAGGAGGGCGCTCCACCATTAGCTGGGGGCGTCAGCGCCTTCGATACCTACTGCAGCACTCTGAAGCAAAGCGTTGAGCTGCACCGTGCGGTCGAAGAAAAACTCAGCGAGTGGGAAAGCGGTACGGCAGGCCAAGCCAAGCTGCCTATCTTTTTGTTCGAGCAGGAACGGCAGCTCTATAAAAGTATTCAGGAAGAATTAGGTGATCTATTTCAGCAGGCGGATGCGGCCATCAAAAAAATGGAGCCCAGCCGCGTTTTGGTATGGCATACCGATATCGAAGATGACCGTCATGCCCTAGGTTATCAGAAGCGTCGGATCGAACTGCTGGTGCGTCGCGACTTCCCCTTGAGAGAATTCAGCTCTCCTCAGGCAGATCAATCGCTTAGCCACATCAGCCTGTATCAGTTGATGCCCGCCATGACGCCCATCGAGCGGCAGCGGCTAGACACGACGATGAACGCGGATGGTGTATTGCCCGCTCGACTATGGAAGTCACCGGAAACGGCGCTTTCTCAGTGGCTACGCGGGCGTGGATGTGAGCCTATCGAGCATCGAGGTGAGTGGCACGATGAGCCATTGGGATTCTTCCAGCCTGAGCGTTTTTTTGCCTACCTGGAGGAACAAGGGCATGACATCGCCTCTCTAAACGGCAACAGCAAGGAACGCTGGGGAGCCGACTTGCAGAAAGTGCTCTTTACAGGCCCGGGGCGTGATCAGTTGCGCCTCTTCGATGCCAGCGCTCAGGCACAAATGATGCGCCTGGTTGGCATGGCCCGATTCGACCTTAACGAACCCCGTAGTGAGGATGAACGCGATACGCCATGGGAAGTGGTCGCTCAGCAACCCACACTCACCTTCTTCGACGCTGACCTGGAAATGAGCAGCGGGGGCAACTATGAGCTTTCCACCACCCGGCGCGATGAGCTAGCCATTAAAAGGCCCTCCAATGGCCATTGGCAACTGGATGAGAGTAACCCGAACAAGACCTCTGCCTCGGTGGCCTACCGCTGGGAGGCCAAGGGTACCTTCAGCCTGGCACGGGGAGAGCTGCCCTTGGGGCGCCTGGTACTCCCCCGAGAAGAGCAGGCCCAGCAAGTCGTTGCCACCTTGAATGAAGTGAACGAGCAGCGTGAATTGGGCCGCTATGTGGTCATCGTGGATGCCGTGGCCAAAGGCTTTGCCGGGGCCAGCTTGGCACTGGCAACCGAGACAGGCTTTTCGCTTGGCGAAGACGGGCTCAGTATTACCGGGATTGACTGGGCAACACGGGAAGCCGAGGGCGCGACCATCGAAGCCTTCGCGGGGGCTAAGCTGGGCGTCGAAACCCGTTGCTCGCTGAGCTGGGAGCCCCCCGCCAACCTGGAACGCCTCCTCCCCGGCCGCGCAGCGCTCTCCGACATGAGCATGGCAAACCCCAATCAGTCACTCACTGGGTGGCGCAGTCTGGGCACGGCTACCCTGACGATGGAGCTTGCAGCAGGCTTAGGGGGAAAACTCGGTTTCGCGCTGGGCATGCAGAACGGTAAGTTCGTGTTGCGCATGGCCGCACGTGTCGTGATTGGCAAGGGCGCAGGGGGTGGGCTCTCGGTAGAGCTGGATGTCGATAGCCTGGACCTGTGGCTCGCCATGCTCCACCGGGCCATGGTGGACAACAACTACGTGAAGCCCGAATGGATCGACGAAGAGGCTTACGAAAGCATGAGCTGGCTGGGCTACCTCGCTACCACGACCCTGCTGAACGTCGGCCTACTGGCAGCACGAGGACAAGCCGGCATTGAACGACTCTACAACGCCATGACGGGCGGCCAAAATGCGGGGCCGATTGCGTATGTCATTGCAACGCGCGACGGGGAGGACTTAGAAAACATGAAAGCGTGGGTACAACAACTCACGCCTGACTCGCTCGGGGCCTTGCTCTACTTGCTCGTTAGCGAGCCTCGGGCATTTGAAGTAGAAGAGCCCGGTAGAGGGAGAAGTGCAGGCAGAAGCCAACGCTTTAACGCCCAGCAAGCACTGGATTTTCAGCAGATCGCCATTGCCAACTGCTTGGGCTGGATAGTGGAAGGCGTCACCATGAGCGTTTACGGCCCGCTTTGCCGCTTCAGCCGCGAAGCCCCTACTCCTTCGCAGTACCTGTTTACCAAAGCAGTCGTCAGAATGACCGCCAACGGTCAGCCGCCGCATAATTACCCAGACACCGCTTACCATAACCATAAGCTGGCCTTGGATCGTTTTATGGAACGGATATCAGGCACTGATAATCCTGATGTTCCTGGTTCAAAGATGGGTTATCGCAGGTACGCAGCTGGCCTTGGTGCTGAAATCTGTGCAAGCTAATTAAGGCCGCTATGAAAGGAATGACATCATGCGATCAATTACCCTGACCGTGTTAGCCGGATTAACACTTACATCCTTTCTACCGCTCGCCTGGGCGCTGGATGACGAGGCACAAGCTGCCAAGGATGAAGGCATGCGCTTATACAATTCACATCAGCGTTCTATCAGCACGCCTTACTTGGAAAAAGCAGCAGAGGCTGGTGATGCCGAGGCGATGTATTACCTGGGCGAAGTGAACCGTTTACGACATATGGGGATGAACCAAGCCGCCTTGGATTGGTACTACCAGGCAGCTCAACACGGTGAACCCTACGCCATGCTTCGCTTGTTCGATGGCGGTGCCTGTGAACTAGGTAATGTCTGCCCGGACAACGGTGACGACTGGCCACAGGCGGCACTGGAACTTACCCTGCCCAAAGCCGAAGCGGGTGACCCTGAGGCGATGTCCGTCCTGTACGACATCTACTTTTACGTCGAAGAGCCCGACGAAGAAAAAGCCATGGAGTGGTTATTGCGCGCCGCCGAGGCAGGCCATGTGGAATCCATGAACTTACTCGGCGAGATTGCCCGTAACGATGAAGAAAGTTATGCCAACGACACTGAGCGCTTGGAAGCCGCCGAGCCATGGTTCCGTCAAGCCGCAGAGGCGGGCTATGCACCTGCCATGCATAACCTCTCATCTGTATTAAACCACCTAGGCCAGCCTGAAGAGTCATGGGAATGGGTCAACAAAGCTTCCGAAGCAGGGCATATTTACGGACGAACCTGGTTGGCCGCCTGTAATGTTGCACCTGATTGGGAAGAATTGACTCTATGTAATTCTGCTACCGCCCCAGAGCCAGCAAAAGGCTGGGCGATTTTCCTTGCTATACATGAAGAGGTCCCCGGCACTTCTTCAGAACGATCACTGCGTGTTTATCGGGAAAGCGTCACTCCTGAACAGCGCGAGGAAGGAGAGCGCATGATGAATGAGTGGCTCAACCTCGAACCACCCCTCTCCTACTTCCCAGAGAAGTTTGGCCCCTGATGTCGTTACTGCAACGCTTGAGCTGGCGGGCAATACTAGCCGGGCTAACGCTGACAACGCTCTTGACGCCGCACGCCTGGGCACTGGATCACGAGTCGCAAGCTGCCAAGGATGAAGGCATGCGGCTATGGGGTATTCATCAGTGGGAAAAGATGCAACCTCCACTAGAAATAGCCGCAGCAAGTGGTGACGTAGAGGCAATGTATTACCTAGGCGAGGCAAATAGATTACTTAGCCGTGGACTATCTCAAGCCGCCTTGGATTGGTACTACCGAGCAGCTCAACACGGTGAACCCTACGCCATGCTGCGCTTGTTCGATGGCGGTGCCTGTGAACTAGGCGATGTCTGCCCTGAAAACGGTGACGACTGGCCACAGGAGGCACTGGAACTAACCCTACCCAAAGCCGAAGCGGGTGACCCTGAGGCGATGTCCGTCCTGTATGACATCTACTTCTACGTCGAAGAGCCCGACGAAGAAAAAGCCATGGAGTGGTTACTGCGCGCCGCCGAGGCAGACCATGTGGAATCCATGAACTTGCTTGGCGAGATTGCACGTAACGATGAAGAGAGTTACGCCAATGAAACCGAGCGCTTGGAATCCGCCGAGCCATGGTTCCGCCAAGCGGCAGAGGCGGGCTATGCGCCAGCGATGAATAATTTAGCTGCCACCCTAAGTAACTTAGAACGGTATGAAGAAGCAAGAGTGTGGAGAATAAAGTCTTCCGAATCAGGACATATAAATGGCCGGCGCTGGCTAGCAGCTTGCAATATAGTACCTACTCTAAGAGATTTTGAGGATTTATGTAGAGGCGCTCTAGAGCCAGATCCTGCACTAGGATGGGCAATACTCTTAGCCATCAAAGAAGAGCTACCCGGCAGTTATTCTGATCAAAATCTTAGCATCTACAGTGAGCACGTATCGCCTGAACAGCGCGAGGAAGGAGAGCACATGATGGATGAGTGGCTGAACCTCGAACCGCCTCTCTCTTATTTCCCAGAGAAGTTTGGCCCCTGATGTCGTTAATACAACGCCCGGACTGGCGGGCAGTGTTAGCCGGGCTAACCATGGCAATTGACCTTGCACCCTGAGCTTTATCATGCACTGCAAGGTGACCCCGAGGCTCACGCCTTTACCCGGCTGCTAAGCCAGCAACATACACAGCTTTTTGCAGACGTTTGCGCCTGCACTCGACCACAGCGCTTGGAGATGAGATAGCACTGAAAAGGAATAGCTAAATGTTGGACTTGAAAAAGGAGCCCTGCGCCCATTGCACATTCATCGCTGACATTGCCGACGCAAGAGTGCTCCAGCATGCGTATGTCGTTCTGGATGAAAAGCTGTTGAAAGGCGCATTTGCTCATATAACGACGTTACCCGGCGTACTGCAATACAGTGGGTTGTTTGGCCGTACTCCTCTTCGCCTGATATCCCCCGAAGAGCCGTTGCTGATCAAGATGGAGATCAATAGCCCAGCTTGGCAACGCGCCATGCAACTGTGCCTGTGTCAGGCAGGCTGGGTATTCAAACCTACGTCGGCCGTCTCTTTCGACAAGATCGTCGAGCACTTGCGCACACTTTTCATTCTTGACGATAACGCTGGTGGAAAATCGTTCGTGAGGCTTCAGCACCCGCAGGTATGGACAACCCTGCTGGCCAATGCAGACCCTGTGTTCCTTCAATACTGGTTGAAACCTCTTGGCCGAGTTTTCATTCCCTATGTGAAAGGTGGCTGGACTTGCTGGAAGCCCCCCAAAACAGGAACTACCTGTGCGAACCCATGGCAATTGTCGTCACACATCGAAGCGGCACTTCGAAGGCAGCAGCAAACAGAAGAGTGGTTGATAACCAAACCGGCGGAGCCCGCGCCAAGAGCGGACTGGCTAATCTCGCTCCACTAGCCTTTCTCCTCCATGGCCCATTAACGAGAGTGTAGTGGGTTCAATAAAACCGGACGCCAGCCTATGCTCTCGGCACTACCGCCATTTCGCCTGGCGTGGCATCGATACTCCCAACGAGGAGACTAACGCCACCTCTACAGAGCCGCCCCCCATCCACGAGACAGCATGGAACTCTGGATCATGCGTTGACCCAAGAGGAAAGAGGGCAATCATGCTGCGCGAGGCCCTCCCCATGTACTTATGGCGTAGCACTCACACCTGCCCATAACGCCCGGCGGCTTCGCCCAGCCAGCGGCGCACCAGTACCGCGGTGACTTCGGCGTTGCCCTGGAGCGCCTGGGCCAGGGCGGTGACCCGCTCCAGCTGGTCGGCATCGCGCTCCAGGTCGGCGATTTTCATCTGGGCGAGGCCGGTCTGGCGGGTGCCGAGCACTTCGCCGGGGCCGCGAATTTCCAGGTCTTTTTCGGCAATGCGGAAGCCGTCGGTGGTTTCGCGCATCACGCTGAGCCGCTCTCGGGAGCTTTTGGACAGCGGCGCGTGGTAAAGCAGCACGCAAAAACTTTCGGTGCTGCCCCGCCCAACACGCCCGCGTAGCTGGTGGAGCTGAGAAAGCCCCAGGCGCTCCGGGTTTTCGATGATCATCAGGCTGGCATTCGGGACATCCACGCCGACCTCGATCACCGTGGTGGCGACCAAAAGATCCAGCTCGCCGGTCTTGAAAGCCTCCATCACCTCGGCTTTTTCAGCGGCCTTCATGCGCCCGTGTATCAGCCCAATGGCCAGCTCCGGCAGCGCCTGGGTGAGCTCGTCCCGCGTGACTTCCGCCGCCTGGCACTGGAGCACTTCGGACTCCTCGATCAGCGTGCAAACCCAATAGGCCTGGCGGCCATCGCGGCAGGCATTGCGGATACGCTCGACCACTTCCGGGCGGCGCTCGTCCGAGACCACCACGGTCTTCACCGGCGTGCGCCCCGGCGGCAGCTCGTCGATCACCGACACGTCCAGGTCGGCGTAGGCGCTCATGGCCAGGGTGCGGGGAATCGGCGTGGCGGTCATGATCAACTGGTGAGGCGTCAGCCCGCCGGCCTCCCCCTTTTCACGCAGGGCGAGGCGCTGGTGCACGCCAAAGCGGTGCTGTTCGTCGATGATCGCCAGCCCCAGGCATTGAAAATGCACATCGTCCTGAAACAGCGCGTGGGTGCCCACCACCATTCGCGCTCGGCCATCGGCGATGGCGGCCTTGGCATCCAGCCGCGCCTTGCCTTTCAGCTTGCCCGCCAGCCAGGCGACATCGATACCCAGTGGCTCGAACCATGCCTTGAACGAACGATAGTGCTGCTCGGCGAGAATTTCCGTGGGCGCCATCATGGCCGCCTGGCAGTTGCCCGCCAGCGCCGAGAGCGCGGCCATGGCTGCCACCACCGTCTTGCCCGACCCCACATCCCCCTGCACCAGCCGCAGCATGGGCGCCGGGCGTGCCAGGTCGAGGGCGATCTCCTCCAGCACGCGGCGCTGGGCACCGGTGAGGGCAAACGGCAGCTGCGCCAGAAAGCGGGTTTGCAGGCTACGCCCGGAGGGCAGCGTCGGTGCACCATCGGCCTGAATGCGCAGGCGCACTTCCCGCAGGCTGAGCTGGTGGGCCAGCAGTTCCTCCAGGGCGAGCCGCCGGGTGGCGGGGTGAAGCCCCTGGGCAAGCTGCTCCAGGTCCACGTCCGGTGGTGGCTGGTGCAAGAGCTGCAGGCTGGCATGCAGCCCCGGTAGCTGGAAGCGCTGGCGCAGGGTGTCGGGGATCACGTCCGGCAGCGTTTCAGGGGCTTGCGTCAGCAGGCGCAGCGCCTGCTGGGCCAAGGCCCGCAGGCGTGCCTGATGCAGCCCCTCCGTGGTGGGGTAGATGGGCGTGTAGTACTCCTCCACCGGGGTTTCGCTGCTGCCGCTCAGGCGATACTCCGGGTGGTAGATTTCCAGCCCCGTGGCTCCTGCCCGGGCTTCGCCGAACGCACGCACGGTGGCACCGGGGCGCAGCTGTTGCTGCTGAGCCGGAGAGAAGTGAAAGAACCGCAGGCTCAGGATGCCGCTCCCGTCGCGCAACCGCACCAGCAGGCTGCGCCGCCGCCCCTTGACCACGTCGCTGGCGGTCACTTCCCCTTCCACCACCGCCTCCTGGCCCGCCCGCAGATGGCCTATCGGCGTCAGTCGCGTACGGTCCTGGTAGCGCAGCGGCAGGTGAAACAGCAGGTCGCTGACGCGCTCGACCCCCAGCCGCGCCAGCTTGATGGCCAGCGCGTCGCCTACGCCCTTCAGCGCCGTGACCGGAGCAGCCAGTTCACTCATGAGTCCGTGTGGGCCTTGTGGTCCGGTTGCTGGCACTGGCCAATCGCCTGGGCCAGGGCATCGATGGCCTTGGGCCTGGGGAAGCTTGCGCGCCAGGCAATCGCCACCGTGCGCGAAGGCGCAGGCTCCACGAAGGGACGGCTGACCAGCATGGCGTTTTCGTACTGGTCGGTGCCCAGCGCCGACTGGGGCAGTACGGTAATGCCCAGCTTGGAGGCCACCATGTGGCGAATCGTTTCCAACGAGCCGCCTTCGGCAATCAGGGTATTGTTGGGGCTGTTCAGCTTTTGGGTAATGGCCGGGCAGGCTTCCAGAATCTGGTCGCGGAAGCAGTGGCCTTCCCCCAGCAGCAGCAGGCGCTCTTCCAGCAGGTCTTCCTTGTGGATGGCTTCACGCGCTACCCACGGATGGCTGGCGGGCATCAACACTTCGAAATGCTCGTCATAGATCGGCTTGGTGACTACATCGGTTTCGGTGAAGGGCAGCGCCACGATGATCACGTCCAGCTCGCCATTGCGCAGCTTGGCGCGCAGCGTGCCGGTCATGCCCTCTTCGATGTACAGCGGCATCTGTGGCGCAGCGTTGGCCAGCGCAGGCACCAGATGGGGAAACAGGTAGGGCCCAATGGTGTAGATGGCGCCAATGCGCAGGGGGTTGGCCAACTGGTCCTTGCCTGCCTTGGCCAGTTCGAAAATCAGCCCACTCTGTTCCAGAACGCGCTGCGCCTGAGCAACGACCTTTTCACCCAGCGGCGTTACCTGTACGGTGGACTTGGAGCGCTCGAACAGCGCCACTTCCAGTTCGTCTTCCAGTTTTTTCACCGCCACCGACAGGGTGGGCTGTGAAACGTGGCAACGTTCAGCGGCACGGCCAAAATGGCGCTCTTGTGCAAGGGTTACGATGTAGCGTAGTTCTGTTAAAGTCATGGTGGTGCCAGTGGCATCCTCTCGTTGCAGCTCGTGACTGGTAATCGTAATTAGCGAGATGGAAAAGGACAGACAAGCCCTATTGAAGATGGCACATCTCATAGGGACTTTGTATCTAATAGGGAATATTTATCAAGAGGGGTGAGCAAGGTGAAGCTAACGGTACTGATTATCGGCTGTGGAGATATCGGCGTCACGCTTGGCAAGGAGCTGCTGGACGAAGGGCACCGCGTGATCGGCGTGCGCCGCCAGGCCGATGCACTGGCCAACACGGGCATCGAGCCGCTGGCCCTGGACCTTAACGACCTGGAAGGGGCACCTGCCAACGCCTTGCCCAGCGCGGACTACGTCATTTACACCGTCAGCGCCGACCGTTTCGAAGAGAGTGCCTATCAAAGCGCTTACCCGGACGGCCTGAAACGTATGCTGAGCGTGCTGGAACAGCACGACACGCCGCCCAAGCGAATCTTCTTCGTCTCTTCTACCAGCGTTTACGGCCAGCAGGAAGGCGAAGTGGTCAATGAAGAGAGCCCCACTGAATCCACCAGCTTCTCCGGCACCCTGATGTGCGAAGCCGAGCAGTCACTGCTCAACCACCCGCTGCCTGGCACCGTGGTGCGTTTTTCAGGTATTTATGGCCCGGGGCGTGACCGCCTGATCCACCAGGTGGCAGAAGGCCGCATTGCCGCCGTGACGCCGGTGATCTACTCCAACCGGATTCACCGCGACGACTGCACCGGCATCCTGGCGCACCTGATTCGCTGTCAGGAGAGCGGTACGCCGCTGGCAGACCTTTACCTGGGCAGCGACTGCGAGCCGGTGACCATGCACAATGTGATGGCGTGGCTGGCGAAACAGTTGAAGGTGGAGTCCACCGAGACCATGCAGTCCCCCCTGCGCCGCCGGGCCAGCAAGCGCTGCGACAACCGCCGTATTCGTGAAACCGGCTACACCTTCCGCTACCCCAGCTACAAGGAAGGGTATCTGCAGGTGCTCAAGGAAGGCGGGTTTCTGGAACTGCAAAAAGCCTGACGCTATCGCGTAAGAGCAAAAAGCGAGCCCCACGGCTCGCTTTTTACTGTGCCGTACCAACCCTTGGCGTTAGTCGCCAATCACCATGACCGCTTCGGCTTCTACCTGGCTGCCCTTGGGCAGCGCCTTCACGCCCACCGCCGCACGGGCCGGGAACGGCGTGGAGAAAAACTCCTCCATGACCTTGTTGACGATGGCGAAGTTGTCCAGGTCCACCAGGTAGAGGTTGAGCTTGACGATATCGCTCAGCGAGCCCGCCGCCTCTTCGCACACTACCTGCAGGTTGGCAAACACCTGACGCGCCTGGGCTTCGAAATCGTCAGAGACCAGCGCCATGGTGTCCGGGTCGAGGGGAATCTGGCCCGACAGATACACCGTGTTGCCCGCCTTGATGGCTTGTGAATAGGGGCCAATGGCCGCCGGGGCTTTCTCGGTGTTGATAACCGCTTTATTGCTCATTATGTCTCTTGCTCCTGTGAGAATACATCGATGGATGATGATCGCCACGGCTGACGCCGCCAGCCTGACGGGCCAGCGGCGGGTACCGGGTCGTTTTAATTGGCCATACGGGTAATCTTGCCGACGTTGGGCAGGTTGCGGATCCGCTTGATGATCCGCGCCAGATGGACTCGCCCTTTCACCGACAGGGTCAGGTTGACCGTCGAGAGCCGTGCGTCACGCTCTTCGATGCCGATCCGCTCGATGTTGGCGTCCGCATCGGTCACCAGCCCGGCCAGCTCGGCGACCAGGCCACGGCGGCTTTCGATCTCGATACGCAGGGCCACCGGGAAGTCTTCGTCGATATTTTCCGACCACTCCAGAGCAAACAGCTTTTCCGGGTCGCTCTTGCGCTCGGAGAGGTTCTTGCACTCACTGCGGTGCACCACCAGCCCCTTGCCCACAGAGAGGTGCCCCACCACCGGGTCGCCCGGCAGCGGATGGCAGCAGCGCGCAAAGTTGATCACCATGCCTTCGCCGCCGCTGATGACCACTGCCTTGTCGCTGTTGTCGGCCAGCGTCTTGTCGAAGCTCTCGCCATGAGCCACGTCCACCAGCCGCCGAGCCACCACGTGAGCCATGCGATTGCCCAGCCCCATCGACTCCAGCAGCGCATCCATGGAGCTGGCATCCAGCTCTTTCAGCGCCTGTTCGAACACGCTCTCGTCCAGCTCTTCCAGGCTGGTCTCGAAGGGGGCCAGGGCCTTGTTGAGCAAACGGCGTCCCAGCATGATGGCTTCTGCCTGCTGCTGGTGCTTGAGTGCGTGACGGATGGCCGAGCGCGCCTTGGCGGTGGTGACGAAATTCAGCCACGCCAGGTTGGGGCGCGCGCCGGGCGCGGTGATGATTTCTAGCGTCTGGCCGCTTTCCAGCCGTGTCGAGAGCGGTGCCAGGTGGCGGTCGATTCGGCAGGCAATGCAGTTGTTGCCGATATCGGTGTGCACGCTATAGGCAAAATCGATCACCGTGGCCCCCTGGGGAAGCTCCATGATGTCGCCTTTGGGCGTGAACACGTAGATATCATCCGGGAACAGGTCGTTCTTGACGTGCTCGATGAACTCCAGCGAGTCCCCCGCGTGGCGCTGCATCTCCAGCAGCCCCTTCACCCAGGCGCGGGCGCGGGCATGGCTGCCTTCGGCAATCGGATGCGCGGTCTGGCCAGCCTTGTACAGCCAGTGGGCAGCAATGCCGTTGTTGGCCATGGCTTCCATTTCGCGGGTGCGGATCTGCACTTCGATGGGCATGCCACGCTGGCCGAACAGCGTCGTGTGCAAGCTCTGGTAGCCGTTGGCCTTGGGAATCGCGATGTAGTCCTTGAAGCGCCCGGGTACCGGCTTGTAGAGGTTGTGCACCACGCCCAGAATCCGGTAACAGCTGGCCACGTCTTCGGTAATGATACGGAACCCGAAGACGTCCATGATCTCGGCAAACGGCTTGCGCTGGTCGCGCATCTTCTTGTAGATCGACAGCAGATGCTTCTGGCGACCAATCACCGTGCCCTGCAGCGCTTCGTCATCGAGGCTCTGCTGTAGCGAGGCCTGGATTTCACGCATGGCGCTGCGACGATTCCCTCTAGCGCTGGCAACCGCACGCTTGATGCGCTCGGCCCGCATGGGGTGAATCGCCTGGAACGAGAGGTCTTCCAGCTCCACACGAATGGTGTTGATCCCTAGCCGCCCCGCAATACGGGCGTAGATTTCCAGGGTTTCCCGGGCAATGCGGCGCTTCTTGTCGGGCCGCAGGGCCCCCAGAGTGCGCATGTTGTGCAGCCGGTCGGCCAGCTTGACGATGATGACGCGGATGTCCCGCGACATCGCCAGCACCATCTTCTGGAAATTCTCCGCCTGGGCAACGGCCTTGTCTTCGAAGGTGATCTGCGTCAGCTTGGAGACGCCATCCACCAACTCGGCCACCGGCTTGCCAAACTGGGCGGCCAGGGCTTTCTTGGAGACGCCGGTGTCTTCGATGACATCGTGCAGCATGGCGGCCATCAGGCTCTGATGGTCCATGTGCATGTTGGCAAGAATGTTGGCCACTGCCAGCGGGTGGGTCACGTAGGGCTCGCCCGAGCGACGGCGCTGGCCGTCGTGAGCCTGCTCAGCGTAATAGAAGGCGCGCTTGACCTGCTGGATCTCGTCCGGGGGTAAGTAGCCGCCGAGTCGGTCGGCCAGGTCATCAATGGTGAACATGTACCGCGCCCCTGATCGGTGCTAGCTTAGTCGTCGATTTGAGCGCTGGGCGTCATGGCAGGACGCGCCCGCACCGGCGCTTCGACCGGCTCATCCAGAACCGTATGGTCGACCAGGCCTGCGGCGATCTCGCGCAGCGCCATGACGGTCGGCTTGTCGTTTTCCCAGGGCAGTTGGGCATCACGGGAGCCACGCGCCAGCTGACGGGCACGCTGGGTAGAAATCATCACCAGTTTGAAGCGGTTTTCTACGTGTTCGAGACAATCTTCGACGGTTACGCGAGCCATGGAGCCATCCTGTAATAACGACGCCGGGCCGACAGAGCTGAAAACGCCGCCGACCCAGCGAAAAAAGTAGTCATACGACCTGCTAGATTACTCGACGCCAGGCGTCTGTGACAAGAGCGCAGACAGCAGGGGAGCATGACGCTGCTGCATGGTGGCCAGGGTCAAGCGGTGGCTGATTACCAGCGACTGCAGTTCCTGCAACGCCGTGGTGAAGTCATCGTTGACCACCAGGTAGTCGTATTCATCGTAATGGGACATCTCGCTGACGGCATCACGCATGCGCCGAGCGATCACCGCATGCTCGTCGGTACCCCGGCTCGACAGGCGGCGCTCCAGCTCACTGCGCGATGGCGGCAGAATGAAGATCGACACGGCGGAGGGCATCTGTTCGCGAACCTGGCGCGCGCCCTGCCAGTCGATTTCCAGAATCACGTCCTGCCCGGCATCCAGCAGCGTCTGCACGGCCTGACGTGACGTACCGTAGTAATTGTCGAAGACTTTGGCATACTCAAAGAAGTCGCCGCGAGCCATCATGGCCTCGAACTCGGGAATCTGCGTGAAGTGGTAGTTCACGCCGTTCACCTCGCCTTCACGTTTGGCGCGGGTGGTGTGAGACACCGATACCTGAATGCCATCCAGGCTCTCTATCAGCTCGCGAACCAGGCTGGTTTTACCCGCCCCAGAGGGGGCAGAAACGATATAAAGCGTACCCTGGGACATGCAGCGCTTCCCTTGTTGATCAGAAATGGGCGCGGGTGACGGCCCACGCCAATAGCGCGCAGTATCGCATACCCCTGGCAGGGACTGTAGGGGTTCAAGAACACCACACGGAGGTCACCATGCGCGCACTCTTCTTCCTGCTCCTGCTGGTCGGGGTCGGCGTTGCCATCTACAAGGACATCATCGTCATCCCGCGCCACTGGGCGCCTTGGGCACCGCTGCACGTGGACGACCCGGTCACGCCCGTCACCCAACTCAAGCTCAAGCGCCTCGACGACGACCGCGAGGCCTGCCTAGCCGCCCTGGACACCGTCCCCGAGGGCGGGCTGAGCTATACGCCGCTGGCCGACTACTCCCCCACCGCCAGTTGCCCGCTGACTAACGTGGTGCGCATGCAATCCAGCAGCGTGCGCTTCAACCAAAGCTTCGTGGCCACCTGCCCGCTGGCCTTGGCCTGGGTGATGTACGAACGCCATGCCCTGCAACCGGCTGCCGAAGCCATCATGGGCAGCCCGGTCGCCCAAGTGGATCATGTGGGCAGTTTTGCCTGCCGGAATGTCTACGGCCGCGAAAGCGGTCGACGCAGCGAGCACGCCACGGCTGAAGCCCTGGATGTGGTGGGCTTTCGCTTCGAGAATGGTCGTCAGATTACGCTGATTCGCGACTGGGACGACGAGGGAGAAGTAGGAGAGTTATTGCGGGCAGCGCGGGATGGCGCCTGCGATACCTTCGGCAACGTGCTGGGGCCGGATTACAATGCCGCGCATGCCGATCATTTCCATCTGGGCATGCGCGGTTTCAGGCTGTGCCGCTAGTGGCCTGTGCCAACGTCAGTCGAGGCTGATGTCCTCTTCATCGGTCAGGGCACCGGTCGCAGCACCTGCGCCTGCACCAATCACCGCGCCACGGCCAATACTTCCGCCAGTGGCCGCTGCTGCGCCAGCACCGACGGCGGCACCTACGCCTGCGCCGCTGGTGGCGCGCTCTCCAGTGGTTGCGCCACAGCCCGCCAGGGCCAGGGTCAGCGCCGCGATGGCACTCAGGGTCAAGCTACGCGAGACGTTCAATGATGGGCTTTGCATGGGTCACCTCCTTATGGGTTGCATCTTACACCCTAGGAACACTCCAGCTTTTTTGCCACTTTTAATGCCCCTTGTCTTGCTTGAGAAAACGCTTATTTATAGCCTTGCGCCACGGTTTGGCCAGGGGCTTCAGCGCGCTTTTCAAGCCAGCGCCCCCAGGCAAAAATGATCAACCCGCACAGCGCCAGCCCCGTTCCCACCAGCCCGGTGCTCGACCAGCTGAACCCGGCACTGATCACCAGGCCCGCCAGCCACGCCCCCAGCGCATTGGCCCCGTTGAACGCCGCATGATTCATGGAAGCCGCCATGGTCTGGGCATCTTCCGCCACGTCCATCAAGCGTGTTTGCAGCGAAGGCGCCAAGGCCATGCTGGTGCCGACCAGGCCAACGAACAGCAGCCCGCTCCACACCTGATTGGCGGCAAAGTAGAACAGCCCCTGAACCACCGCGCACCACACCAGGATGGTAGGGATTGCCCGCATCAGGTTTTTATCGGCCATGCGCCCACCGACCAGATTGCCCGCGATGGAACCGAGGCCAAAGATGACCAGCACCAAGGGGCCCAGGGCTTCACGCATGCCCGCCTGCTGGGTCAAGGTGGGCATCACGTAGCTGAAAATCGAGAACATGCCGCCACAGCCGATGCAGGCAATGGCAATGGTCACCAGCACACGCTGCTTGACCAGCGCGGAAAGCTCGCGCAGCGGGCTGGCCTGGGCATCGAAGGGCTGCACGGGCACAAAAAGACGAATCAACAGCGCCGTCAGCAGAGCAATCACGCCCACCCCGGCAAAGGCAATTTGCCAACCAAACAGGTTGCCTGCCCAGGTACCCAGCGGCGCCCCGATCAGAATGGCCACCGTCAGCCCCATCATCACCCGAGCAATGGCCCGCGCCCGTTGATCGACCGGCACGGCGCCAGCCGCCACCAGCGCCGCCACGCCAAAGTAGGCCCCGTGGGGCAGCCCGGCCAGAAAGCGTAGCCCCACGAACGACCAGAACCCCGGCGCCATGGCGCTGGCAATGTTACCCACGGCAAACACCAGCATCAGCGCGATCAGCAGCGCTCGCTTGGGCACCCGCGCGGCCAGCGCCGAAATCAGCGGTGCCCCCACCACGACCCCCAGGGCGTAGCTGCTGATGGAATAGCCTACCTGCGGCACGCTCACGGCCAGGTCTTCCGCCACGCGGTTCATCAACCCCATGATGACGAACTCGCTGGTGCCGATGCCGAACCCGCCCAGCGCCAGCACGAATTCCGCCCACCGCGGATGCCGCGCCAGCCCCGCTGATGATGCTTGCATACCTCACTCCCCAGGCGCGGGATAACGCGCCTGTTCACTAAAACGATCCTGGATAGTCGCAAATGATGGCAGGATTAGACGAAAGTAGAAATACAAGGCATGAAAAAAGTTAGCGTGCGAACTCAATCATCCAACGATAAACCAAGAGGATTAGTCCCTCGTGGCATTGGCTAACAATAAGCGCTCGCGCAGCTCGCGGTTGCGCGGCAGCAAGCCTACCTGCAGACCCAGCGGCCGGAAGACCTGATTGAGCAGCGCCACGGTAGGGCTTGCCTTATCGGCTTCCAGGTCTGACAGCGAACGACGGCTGATGCCCACCAGATCGGCGTATTGGGTCTGCGACATGCCCAGTACCTCACGGCGGAGCTGACGCAGCACCTGCCCAGAGCTGATTTCTTCGCGCACCAGTTGAGCCGCTAATGTCGTCAACAACGCCTCCCGCTCGATGCTGGTGAGCTCTTTGCGCTTCATACCAACCCCCAGCGCTGCAGCTTGGCATCCAGATGACCCAACCCCACCGCATCCAATGCCAAAATGGTATTGGGTACACCCCGCTGCGCTAGCCGTTTCTTCAAGCCCACTAGCTGGCTACCCAAGGCTTTCAGCTCTGCCATGAGCCGCTCTGGTGGAAGATAAACGCTCAGGCGTTCTGCAATGGCGGCCCAGTTAAACTCTCGCCCTTCTTCAAACGGCGCCCCCCAGGTAATGGTTCTGACGATTCCCTCAGGATCTGCCTTCATGGGCGCAAAATCGTACACCGGTGCCCACCAGGTTCCTTGCGGTGTTTTCAGCAGCGCCGCATTGCGGCCATGATTGTCGCTATTGGCAAACGCAACATTGAGCAGGTCGCGTTTCACCCACTCACTGACAAAGCGCGCCGTATCGAAATGGTCACCCGACTCACGCACGCGGAATTGTTGGCTCAACATATCCACCAACTCCCCGACCACGGCAAAATGATTCAAGAAGCTTCCCGGCTCTTTCCCCATGACGGAGTAAACAGACTCCAGGCCATACCGCGCGAGCGCTCCCTCTTGATAGCCCACATCAAAGCGGGGCAACCAGAGCGATGGATATCGCGCACCCTCGATCAGACGCATCCCTTGGGTATCGATGGTCGCGACGCCCAGCGACGCTAACTCGTGATAGAAGTAGTACTCCGCACGCAATATGTCGTTATCGATCACCGTGCGCTGACCGCGAGGAAATTTCACCAGATAGTGCTGATCGATATTCGCCGGATCGTCCTGATAGGTATCAATCCAGACCTGATCATCTGATGAACAGCGCAACAGCAGCTTGGGCGCCTCACCACCGGCCCCAGTCGCGCCCCCCCCAGCAGCCCCCATCTGCTGCGCATAAGCCAGAAAGTCGCTATCCCGATTGACGACATCCACCATTGCAAAGCGCTGCTGCTCCAGCGTGCTGCCTGCTGGGCGTTCAGGAAGGGCCTCTTTGATACGTAAATTGCCCACTGGCGCAATCGTTCCCTTGGCCAGTAGCGCGGCATCCTGCTCCGCCTCACTAAGTGCCGATATACCCAACTGCGTGACCCAGTAACGGCGGCTGGCCCCAGAGGGCATGATATCGTCTAAAAAAGTGAACCAGCGTGGCGATTGATGGGTATTCATCAACTCGATAGGCAAACGAAGACTACAGGCGTGCTCATCGTCGTGATCCAGCCACTCAAGGGCATAATCGGTAAGGTAGCCCAAACGCGCAGGCCCTCGACGGCCCCGCTCTGGATGCTCGAACACCAGCTCGGCAGCATCGTGCCACTGCCCTTGATGGAAGGCTTGAACGGTTAGCAACACGGCTCACCTTTAACGCGTCATTTGATGAGTAGTTTAATGCTCAAAAGTGTAGTTCGAAGCAGAATAATGTGCACTTTAATACTCAAATTTAAATCAAATTATCATAAATGAGCAGTTTAATACCCATTTATCTCAGGAGATATCATGCCGTCTGATCAAACGCCCGTTGATATGATCGAGCACGCCATGCAGGCATTGGCCCACGCCGACCCCGACATTGCGCGTGCCTACCCCCTGGTGGGTGCGCCCAGCCCGCGCCAGCGCGACCCCGGGTTTGCCACCTTCTTCTCGACCATCGTCAGCCAGCAGATCTCCACCGAGGCCGCTCGGGCCATCATGGGCCGAGTGAATACGCTGCTGCCGGAGCTGCACGCCAAAGCGGTGATGGAGGTGGAAGGCCAGGCGCTGCGGGATGCAGGCTTGTCGTGGCGCAAGATCGAGTATGCCAAAGGGCTGGCAGAGGCGGAGCTGGCGGGCACCTTTAGCGCCGATGGGTTGGCGCACCTCAGCGATGACGAGGCGATTGCCGCGATTACCCAGCTGCGTGGGTTTGGCCGCTGGAGCGCCGAGATCTACCTGATGTTCTCGCTCAAGCGCCCCGATATCTTCCCCGCCGACGACCTTGCGTTAAGAGTGGCGCTGGGCCGCCTGAAGGGCATGGAGGACAAACCCACGCCGAAGCAGGCCCGCCAGTTGGTGGAACCCTGGGCCCCCTGGCGCAGCGTGGGGTCGCTGTTTTTATGGCACTACTATCGCGGCGAGCCGGTTTAGCGCGGCGGTTACAGCGTCAGCCCGCCAAACTTGCCGTTCTGGTAATCCTCTACCGCCTGCACGATCTCGTCGCGGGTGGTCATCACGAAGGGGCCGTGGGAGTAGACCGGCTCATCGATGACATCGCCATGGCCAAACAGCAGGCGCGCATCGCTGGCTGCCTCGATGGCAAGGCTCTCGCCGTCACGGTCGAGTTCGATCAAATGACGCGCTTTAGCAGGCTCGCCGCCCACCGTCACGTCACCACTCACCACGTACAGAAACACCTGCCGCCCAGGGGCCGCGGGAAGCTGCTCATGGGCACCCGCAGGCAGCGCGAGTGTGGACATGAACACGCCGGTCAGCGACTCGATCGGGCCTGACTGCCCTTGCCACTCCCCGGCAATCAGGTTGAGCGTGCCGCCGCCCGCCAGGGGAACTTCGGGAATGCCTTCCTGCTGCAAGCCCACGTAGCGCGGCTCGCTCATCTTCAGCCGCGACGGCAGATTGACCCACAGCTGGAGGATTTCCAGCGGCCCGCCTTCGCGCAGGAACTCAGGGGGCGAGATTTCTGCATGCACGATGCCGCTGCCCGCGGTCATCCACTGCACGCCGCCTGCATGAATCACGCTCTGGTGCTTGGCGCTATCGGCGTGGGCCAGCGAGCCCTCCAGAATGAAGGTGACCGTCTCGAACCCCCGGTGGGGGTGCGGCCCAAACGGCAGCCCACGATTATTGGCGGGATACACCTGCGGGCCGTGGTGATTCAGGAACAGAAACGGATCGAGCTGATCCACGCCAGGCCCCGGCAGCGGCCTGCGGGTGACCAGGTCACCGATATCGTCACGATGGGCAGGGTGCTGAGCGACCACGCGGCGAACGGATGGGGTATGGGGTGATGACATGACGTCCTCCTTATCGATACGCCCAGCGTAAAACCTCAGCGACGCAATGAGGAGCGAATAATTTGCCTTGGTTCATTGAAGGAAATGCACAAAACCTCAGCGGCTGGGAATGCTAAGCCGCCCCACCACCGCAAACCCATCCTCCTGGGGGCGCACGACTACCATTTCCCCGGAACTGACACCGCCGCCAGTCAGCGCCGTGATATTCACCTGATGCGTGACCATCAGCAGGTTGCCCGGCCCCTGCCACGCCTCTATACGGCTGCGCGCCGCCTGGGTAATGGCCACCTGATCCCCCCGCCCGCCAAAGAACGAGTTCAGCCACGTCGCAGGCGTTATCGGCCCCAACGCCATCAGCTCGGCGGTTTCCAGTGCACGGCACCATTGGGAGCTGTAAACCGCATCGATCGCCACGCCCTGCTGCCGCAACGCCTGCCCCACCGCCACTGCCTGAGCACGCCCTTCGCTGGAAAGGTTGCGCTGGGTGGCACACGTTTCCAACACAAATCCCGGCGGGTCGCCGATGCCCGGCGCCAGCGAGTGGCGCATGAGAATGACCAACCCACCCTGCTGCAGCGCCTGCCAAGTGGCGGTATTGGCCTGAGCAACAAGGGGCACAAGGCCAAGAAGGCCCGAGAGCATGCACAGCGCGAAGATACGCAGGGTGAACATGGGCAAACCCTCTGATGAGAACGGTCTTCCCCCTCTTTTATCAGAATTTCGTCACCACGGTGACCCCCGCGCCTTCGAACTTGCCCATGTTGACCAACGCCTGCACGGACTCTTCCAGCGTGATACGGCGGCCAATCAATTTTTCAGGCGCCAGCTTGCCTGACTGGATCATCGCCAGCATGGCACCGTAGCGATGCGCCTGCATGCCATGGCTGCCCAGAATTTCCAGCTCGTTGGCGATCACCTTGCTCATCGGCACGGCGGGCGTGCTGTGGTCCGCCAGCATCAGCCCGACCTGAACATGCTTGCCGCGCTTGCGCAAATTGGTGATGGAGTTGAAGCAGGTGGTGGGGTGGCCCAGCGCGTCCAGCGAGACGTGCGCGCCGCCTTGGGTGATCTCGACCACCGCCTCCACCACGTCGGCCACCTGGTTGGCATTCACCGTGGCCACCGCCCCCAGCTGGCGCGCCAAAGCCAGCGCCTGCTCGGAAATATCCACCGCCACCACGTTGGCGCCGGCTGCGCTGGCAATCATGATGGCCGACAGCCCCACGCCGCCGCAGCCGTGCACCGCCACCCACTGGCCCGCCGACACGCGGCCCTGGTCTACCACCGCACGAAAAGAGGTCACGAACCGACAGCCCAGGCTGGCGGCGGTATCGAACGTCAGGGTATCCGGCAGTGCGACCAGATTAACATCGGCGTAGTGAATGCCCACATACTCGGCAAACGAGCCCCAGTGGGTAAACCCCGGCTGGAATTGAGCATCGCACACCTGATGATTGCCGGTGTGGCACTCCGGGCAGATGCCGCAGCCGCCCACGAACGGCACGGTCACCCGGTCGCCAATGCGCCACTTCGTCACGTCCTTGCCCACCGCTTCCACCACACCGGAGAGCTCATGGCCCGGCACATGGGGAAGCCGGATATCCGGGTCGTGGCCCATCCAGCCGTGCCAATCACTGCGGCATACGCCGTTGGCCATCACCTTCACCACGACCCCGTGAGGCGCTGGCGCTGGGTCGGGCACCTGCTGGATGCTGGGCGGGGCGGAAAACTGCTCGAATACCACGGCTTTCATGGCTCACTCCTGAACGGTCGGCGGTGCGTTGGATGTATACGCACTATAGCGAGCCACGCCCGAAATTACGTTTCACTCTGATGGACATCCTGCGCCTTTTTGAAGCACTCTTTTCAACAACATGAATAAACCGAAAGAGCCTTTCAAAATGAGCGAGCTTGATAAAAAAGATGCCCGATTAGCCACCTTGCTGCAGGCAGACGGGCGGGTGGCCAACGCACGGCTGGCCGAGCAGCTGCACCTGAGCGAAGCCACCTGCTGGCGACGCCACAAACGCCTGGAAGAGCTGGGGGTGATCGAAGGCTACCAGGCCATTCTCAACCGCCGCAAAGTGGGCGCCAGCGTGCTGGCCTTCGTGCAAATCACCTGCACCCAGCACAGCGAAGCCGCGACGGCAGAGTTCGAGCGCATCATCCAGGCCAGCTCCCGCGTACTGAGCTGCCACAACACCACCGGCGAAGCCGACTTCCTGCTACAGGTAGTCGCCAAAGACTTGGACGACTACAGCCACTTCGTCGAAACGGTGCTGCGCAAACTGCCCGGGGTATCGAGCATTCGCTCCAACCTCTCGCTGAGGGAAATGAAAGCGACCAGCCATTTGCCGGTTGAGGAGCTGTTGGGGCTGTGAGCTTACTTCCCCGTTTCTGTTGTTGGACGATACCGATGTTCAGCAGGCCTTTGCCGCCCACCTACGCAGGTTGCGCGAGCAGGCCAAGCTATCCCGTGCGGCGCTGGCGCAGCGCAGCAATGTGCCCGCTCCTACCATCAAGAAATTCGAGCTCACCGGGCAAATTTCGCTCCGCCAGCTGCTGTTGCTCTGGCAAAGCCTGGATGACCTGGCACGGCTCTATGCGCTGACCCAACCCGATGCCCTCGCCGCTAAACAACCCTCCTCCATAGAAGAGGTGCTCAAAGAGGGTCTATAAGTTTGAGCAGCAATTGAACGTCAACGAATTAAGCTGATCGCGTTACTCAACCATCTGGCTCAACGCACTCCCGCGCGGTAGCTATCGGGCTCCAGCCAGAGCTGTTCGTGGAGATCGCCTTTCAGGAAAAATAGTTTCGGGCCCTTACGGAAGTTGAACAGGCGGAATAAATGATAGTGTTCAGAATGGGCGCGCGAACAGTTTAGCTCGTTAGGTGTGATGAAAAACGCGCACTCCTTGGCAAAAGCGGTTGTTTTGACTTCGATCAGCCGGTCACGGCCGTCAGGCTCGAAGGAGCGGATATCGAACCCTAATCCATCCCCCTGAGTCACCGCGACGTGCTCTACCCGCTCAGCCAGCTTATCCAGCCCGGCTTGAAGCAGCCGATGCTGCTCAAACCGCATCACTAGGTGCTCACCTGCAAGCCCTAGCTCACGATTGCGGGTTTCCCGAGCCAAGTAGTCGCGTTTTTGCGGCGGGCGGACCGAATAATCAGCATGAAATTCGCGAACACCTTGTTGCGGTGGTGTCGTTCTAGGAGGTTCGACAATGATACGTTCATCGACGATGCCAACGGTATCCACCACTGGGAGATCAGCAGCCAAACGTGCTGCTCGATCAACGAGCTCGTTGCCTAGCAACAGCTCCTCGACAACGTCAACTAGGCTTTGTTGATAGTTACTACGAGGCTTGTAGCCATCGACATAGGGGCAGTTAGCATCGCGCAACACTGCACTGATATTACAGTGCTTGAACTCAATGGCACCGGCCGAGCGGCCATCAAGCTGTGCCATCAGTGTTCGGTTAAGTGCGCGCTTGTTATAACTTTGCCCGCTCAGTTCCGCTACTAACATCTGCCGGTAGGTAGCAACGATTGCCTCTACCTCCCTTGCACTCCAAGCTGTCGCTCGACTCATGTTCATCACTCAATATTCTGTATCTGCTCCCGCATCTGCTCGATCAGCACCTTCAGCTCTACCGCGCAGCGGGTCGTCTCAGCCACCACGGATTTCGATGACAGCGTGTTGGCTTCGCGGTTGAGCTCCTGCATCAGGAAGTCCAGGCGGCGGCCTTTGGGGCCTTTTTGGGCGAGCTGGTGGCGTACTTCGTCGATATGCGCGGTGAGGCGATCCAGTTCTTCGTCCACGTCGGCTTTTTGGGCCACCAGTACCAGCTCGGCTTCCAGGCGCTGGGGGTCGAGTTCGGTCTTGGCGACTTCTAAACGTTCCAGCAGCTGGGCCCGCTGGCGTTCCAGGATTTGCGGCAGCAGGCTGCGTACGGTGGCCACTTGCTCGCTGACGGCGTCCAGGCGGGTGGTGATCATCTCGGCCAGCTTTTCGCCTTCGCGGGCGCGGGCGTCGATCAGTTCCTTGAGCGCCTGGTCGAACAGCGCTTTGGCGGCGGCCTTGATGGCGTCCTGGTCCAGGTGCTGGGTTTCCATCACACCGGGCTGGTTGAGCAGTGCCAGAGTGGTGGGCGGTACGGCGCTGGGCACCTGCTGCTGAATGGCCGCCAGGGCGTCGGCAATCTCTTGCAGGCGCGCGATGTTCACCGCCGGTGCCTGGGCGGTGTCGGCGCTCTCGAAACGTACGCTGCACTCCACCTTGCCACGCGCCAGGCGGGTACGCAGCGCTTCGCGCAGCAGCGGCTCCAGGTCACGCAGGCTTTCGTGCAAACGAAAATGCGGCTCCAGGTAGCGCTGGTTCACCGAACGTATCTCGACCTGCAGGGTGCCAAAAGGGGCGGCCTGCTCGGCGCGGGCGAAGGCGGTCATGCTGTGAACGTGGCGGGGGCTGGCCATGGGGGCTCCTGTGGGTCGCGTTTTGGTCAGTCTACCTGATCTTGTCGGGGCGGGGTGGCTTGAATGGGCCTGGCCTGAATAGCCCCGTGCCGAGTGGCGTTGACGTGTACAATGGTGGGCCTTTTCAACGTAATGATGATGTGAGGTGCTATGCGTCCTGATGTAGTTCGCCCCAGCGGTCGCGAGGCCAACCAGCTGCGTGAGATTCGTTTGACCCGCGACTTCACGCGCCATGCCGAAGGCTCTGTGCTGGTGGAGTTTGGCGAGACCAAGGTGCTGTGCAACGCCAGCGTGGAAGCAGGCGTACCGCGCTGGTTGCGTGGCAAGAATCAGGGCTGGATTACGGCGGAGTACGGCATGCTGCCCCGCGCCACGCACTCCCGCAGCAACCGCGAAGCCACCCAGGGCAAGCAGGGTGGTCGCACGCTGGAGATTCAGCGGCTGATTGGCCGTAGCCTGCGCGCGGCGGTGAATTTGAAGAAGCTGGGTGAGTTCACCATTACCGTGGATTGCGATGTGATCCAGGCCGATGGCGGCACGCGCACGGCGGCGATTACCGGTGGCTGCGTGGCGCTGGTGGACGCCATTCGCTACCTGCAGCGGGAAAAGAAGATCAAGGGCGACCCCTTCAAGCAGCTGGTCAGCGCCATTTCCGTGGGCATTTACAAGGGCGTGCCGGTGCTGGACCTGGACTACTCGGAAGACAGCAAGGCCGACACCGACCTGAACGTGGTGATGACCGAAAACGCCGAGCTGATCGAGGTGCAGGGCACCGCTGAAGCGGGCGCGTTCAACCGCCAGGAACTGAACGCCATGCTGGACCTGGCCGAAAAAGCCGGTGAAGAGCTGCGCGAGAAGCAGCGTGAAGCGCTGGGCATTCGCGGCTAGGCGGGCCTGAAACGCAACAGGCCAGCGGTAAGCTGGCCTGTTGCCGATGCGACGCGGGAAGTAGCTAACGCTTAGAGCGCTAAATCATACTCAACGATCAGCGGTGCGAACTCGGAGAAGGTCGCATCGTAATCAATCCACGCGTCTACCACATGGCGCCGGAAGTTGGGGCCGACCAGCTGGTAGTCGATCCGCCAGCCTTCCTGCCGGTCCCGGGGTACTTCCTGGTCCAGCTTGGGCCACCAGGTGTATTCGCCAGCATCGCGATTGATCTCGCGGAAGGTGTCGATGAAACCGGTTGGGCCAAGCACCTGGTCCATCCAGGCACGCTCTTCCGGGCGGAAGCCGGAGGTGAGCTGATTGTCCGACCAGTTGGCCAGGTCGACGGTCTTGTGGGCAATGTGCCAGGTACCGCAGATGATGTATTCGCGGCGCTTGCGCGACATCTTCGTCAGGTACTCCTGGTACTGCTCCATGAACGCCTGCTTGGCTTTCTGGTCACTTCCGTCGGGCATCAGGAAAGTGGCAATGCTGAAACGGTCATAGTCCGCCTGCAGAAAGCGCCCTTCGTGATCGCACTGAGGAAACCCCAGGCCGTACATGATGGCCTTGGGGATTTTGCGGCAATAGAGCGCCACACCGGCGAAACCATCCTCCTCGGCATCCAGGAAGTAGCCTTCGTAGCCTTCCGGATAGAGAATATGGTCACCCAGTTCAAAACTTTTTGCCTTGATGTTCTGCACGCAGACCACGTCGGCATCCTGCTGAGCCAGCCAGTCCAGGAAGCCACGGTCGACGGCATCACGAATACCATTGACATTGATGCTGGCAATTTTCATAAATCGTCCCTTTTGCGTCGCTGCTGTATGATACCCGACGTTTAGACGTTTGGGTAAATAGACAAACCAATTCTTGCTATTTAGCCCCGTTTTATTGTTGCGTTTGACTTACATTCCTATCGACCACACCTACCGACAAGAGAACACCGCCGTGGCTACCACTCTACAACCCTACCAACGCGATTTCATTGCCTTCGCTATTGAGCAGGGCGTGCTCAAGTTTGGCGAGTTCACGCTGAAGTCGGGGCGAGTAAGCCCTTACTTTTTCAACGCGGGCCTGTTCCAGACGGGCCGAGCGCTGGCCAAGCTGGGGCGTTTCTATGCCCAGGCGATTGTCGATAGCGGCCTGCAGGCCGATGTGCTGTTCGGCCCGGCCTACAAGGGCATTCCCTTGGCGGCGGTCACCGCGGCGGCCCTGGCCGACCACCACGACCGCGACATGCCCTACGCCTTCAATCGCAAGGAAGCCAAGACCCACGGTGAAGGCGGTAACATCGTGGGTGCTGAGCTGGCGGGCGATATCTTGATCATCGATGACGTGATTACGGCGGGCACGGCCATCCGCGAAGTCATGACCCTGATCGAGCAGAGCGGCGCTCGGGCGGGCGGCGTGATCATTGCTCTGGACCGCCAGGAGCGCGGCCAGGGCGAGCAGAGCGCCATTCAGGAAGTGCAGTCCCAGTATGGCATGCCGGTGGTCAGCATCGTGTCGCTTGAGCAAGTGCTCACATACCTGGAAGAGCAGTCAGGTAGCGACCTCAGCAGCCACGCCGAGGCCGTGCGTGCGTACCGCGACCGCTACGGTATCGCCGGTTAGGTTGCGTCGCCCATGGGCAGTGCGCCAGCGTAGTCTTGTTGGCGCCACGCTTCGTAACTGACCACCGCCACGGCGTTGGAGAGGTTCAGGCTGCGGTTATTGGGCTGCATGGGAATGCGCAGTTTTTGCTCTGCGGGCAGCATGGCGTGCACCTCGGGGGAGAGCCCGGCGGTTTCCGAGCCGAACAGCAGCACATCCCCCGGCTTGAAGGCGGCATCGCTGTGGGCGCGGGTGCCTTTGGTGGTAATCGCCCAGAGAGTGCGCCCCTGCATGGCCGTGTAGAACGCCGCGAAATCAGCGTGACGGGTGACGTTGGCCAGGTCACGGTAATCGAGCCCCGCACGCCGCAGCTTTTTCTCTTCGAGATCGAAGCCCAGCGGTTCGATGAGATGCAGGCGGCAGCCGTTGTTCGCCACCAGGCGCATAATATTGCCCGTATTGGGAGCCATGCGTGGCTCGAAGAGCGCTACTTCAA
This sequence comes from Vreelandella hamiltonii, assembly GCF_014651795.1. Lineage (NCBI taxonomy): Bacteria > Pseudomonadati > Pseudomonadota > Gammaproteobacteria > Oceanospirillales > Halomonadaceae > Vreelandella > Vreelandella hamiltonii. The sequence goes on from NZ_BMXO01000023.1 coordinate 28,714, forward strand.
ACATCACTACCTGCCATGATTGGTCTATGGTGCCGTTGTCAGCGCGGCTGATTGTAATGGAAATCACTCGGAAACACTTGTAGAGGTCACCCTTCGCCATGATGCCCCAACCGCCAAAGACGATTCTTGAACGTATCAAAGGGCTCAATCCACGCCAGCAGGAAGCGGTGCGCTACATCGACGGCCCCTGCCTGGTGCTGGCGGGCGCGGGGTCGGGCAAGACCAGCGTGATCACCACCAAGATTGCCTACCTGGTGCAAGAGTGCGGCATGAGCGCCCGCCGGATCGCCGCGGTGACCTTTACCAACAAGGCCGCCCGAGAGATGAAAGAGCGGGTGGGCCAGATGCTGAAGGGCAAGGAGGGCCACGGGCTGACGGTCTCGACCTTCCACAACCTAGGGCTCAACATCATTCGCGGCGAGCTGAAGACCTTGGGCTACAAGCCGGGGTTTTCGCTGTTCGACCCGGAAGACGCCAAGGCGCTGCTGCGGGACTTGATGAACAAGGACGCTCAGGTGGATGCCGAGCAGATCAACGCCGTTCAGGCCAGGATTTCCCAGTGGAAGAACGACCTGGTGCTGCCCGGGGATGCGCTTTCGTTCGCTGCCGATGACGACGAGCATTTCGCGGCACGGGTGTACGAAGCCTACGTTCGCCACCTGAAAGCCTACAACGCGGTGGATTTCGACGACCTGATTCTGCTGCCCGTGGTGCTCTTGCAGCGTGACCCGGAAGCACTGGCCCGCTGGCGGCGCAAAATCCACTACATGCTGGTGGATGAGTACCAGGACACCAACGTTTCCCAGTACCTGCTGGTGAAGCTGCTGATGGCCGAACGCGCCACCTTTACCGTGGTCGGCGACGACGACCAGTCGATTTACGCCTGGCGGGGCGCTCGGCCGGAAAACCTGGTCACCCTGGGGGAGGATTTCCCGCGCTTGAAGGTCATCAAGCTGGAGCAGAATTACCGCTCCACCGGCACGATACTGCGCGCCGCCAACACCCTGATTGCCAACAACCCCCACGTCTACGACAAAACCCTGTGGTCGGAGATGGGCGACGGCGCGCCGATTCGCGTGGTGGTGAACCGCCATGAGGAGGCCGAAGCCGAGCGAGTGGCCAGCGAGATGCTCACTCGGCGCATCAAGGAAAAAGCCGAGTGGCGCGATTTTGCGGTGCTTTACCGAGGCAACTTTCAGGCGCGGCTGCTGGAGCTGAAGCTGCAGCACTACCAGATTCCGTACAAGCTCTCCGGCGGCACGTCGTTTTTCTCGCGTAACGAGATCAAGGACGCCATGGCGTACCTGCGGCTTTTGATCAACCCCGCCGATGACAACGCCTTTTTGCGCATCGTCAACGTGCCTCGGCGTGAAATTGGCCCCGGTACGCTGGAAAAGCTCGCCAACTACGCCACCGAGCGCTCCATTTCGCTGTTTTCCGCCTGCCACGAGCTGGGCCTGGAGCAAATGCTGCCCACCCGCGCCGTGGAGCGGCTGTCGCGCTTTACGCACTTCATCGATGGCGTGCGCAAACGGATGGAGCAGGGCGATGCCATTGCCGCGATACGCGACATGCTGAGAGATATGGATTACGAGGCGTGGCTGTACCAGAACGCCAGCGCCCCGACCATTGCCGAGCGCCGCATGGCCAACGTATGGATTTTGATCGACCAGCTGGAAAAGTCGCTGAACCGCGACCCGGAAGAGAGTACCGCCAGCACCGAGACGGAAACCGACAGCGTCGAGGCCGCTATCTCGCGACTGGTGTTGCGCGACATCCTGGAGCAGCAGGCCGAAGAGGATGACTCGGATCGCGTGCAGCTGCTCACCATGCACGCCTCCAAGGGGCTGGAGTTTCCCCACGTTTATCTGATGGGCTGGGAAGAGGATCTGCTGCCCCACCGTAACGCCATCGAGATGGGCACCGTGGAGGAGGAGCGCCGTCTGGCCTACGTGGGCATTACCCGCGCCCGGCGGACGCTGACGCTGACCCTGGCGCGCCAGCGCAAGGCATATGGCGAACTGATGGACTGCCAGCCTAGCCGCTTTCTGGACGAGCTGCCCGCCGACGACCTGGAGTGGGAGGGCCGCGCCGACAAGGAAGACCCCGACAAGAAGCAGGCTCGGGGCAAGGATGCCATTGCGGGGCTGCGTTCTTTACTCGGCTGAGGGCTCTTTATTGCACTGAAGGCTCCTTAGTGAGCCGAGGGCGTTTGATCGGGAGGTGGCTTTTCAAGGCAAAAAATATCCACAGGGGGTAGGAAGAACCCGCCTGTGGATAGTTTGGATCATCCGCTAACGAAGGATTACTCGGCTTCGGCGACCATGTAGTCGACGATGGCCATGATCTCTTCATCGGAAGCGCTGCTGCCACCGCGCGGCGGCATCACGCCCAGGCCGTTGAACACGCTGGCGTAGAGCTCATCCATTCCTTTGTCGATTCGCGCTGCCCAGGCATCCGCATCGCCCAGCACCGGTGCACCGGCCACACCAGCGGCGTGACAAGCAACACAGCCTGCGCTGGAGTAAAGCGCGGCGCCATCCAGATCGCTACCGCCATTGGCGGCTTCTTCTGTGCTGGCCACTGCTTCGTCTTCGCTGGTGGCTTCTTCAGCCGCGGCGACGTCCTCGCTGGCACCTTCGTCTTCGGCAGCCGCTTCTTCACCACCGCCCAGCTCAGGCACGTCCATCACCGGTTCCAGCAGGTAGGCGGTGGCGGCTTCCATTTCGGCATCTGAGAGGTTGGGGTTGCCGCCGCGGGCAGGCATCGCGCCAATGCCGTTGATCGAGTGCTCGAGCAGCGTGGCAAAGCCCTGCTCGGTACGCTCGGCCCAGGCGCCTTCATCACCACGTACCGGTGCACCGGCAGCGCCCGTCTCGTGACACGCCATGCAAACGCGGTTGTAAATGCCCGCGCCGTCGACCTCGTCACCACCACCACCGCTAGCCGCTGCCGGTGCCGATGCGGTACCACAGTCCTGGCCTTGGAGGCAGAGCTGGCCTACTGGTGCCAGGCGCTCAGCCATTGCGTCACGTGCGGCGTCGTCCAGAGCATAAGCACCCGATGTGCCTGCCATGACGCCGAGGGCCGCCAGCCCGCTCATGATCAGCTTAGATTTCACTCTCACCACCTCTTTGAGTTTTATATAAAACGTTGTGCTTAAGAATCGTGCTTAAGAATCGTGCTTAGGAACCGTGCTCAGGAACCTGACGCTTGATGACGTAGCACTGAACCCCAGCGCACCAACGCTCACTGCCGCCGAAACGCCAAGACATGCCTCTTGGAGTTAGTATACCGAGAACACAAAGGGTAGGAAAATGCTACTAAGCGCGGCAATTCAACTCGGTGGCGGGCAAGACACACCAGCCCAGCAGTTGATGCTCACCCGCAGGCAGCATCCCCGCCTGCCGATAGGCTCGCTGCGCGGGCAGGTTGTTGCGGTCTACCGTCAGCGCCAGCTGGCTTGCGCCCGCCTCGGCCACCATGGCCTGCGCTTGCTGCACCAGTGCCTTGCCTTGCCCCTGGCCGCGCCAGCCAGGCACCAGCCCCATCAACTGAACGCTCCAGTGCTCGCGGCCTGGGCTGGCATCCAGCAGCAGCAGGCCCGCATGGCGGCCCTGCTCCCCCTGCAGGTAATACCAGTGTTCGGAAGCGCTCGATGCCTGGTGATAAAAGCCTTCCAGCAGAGCCTGCGCAGGCAATACATCGCGCAAGGCAGGGCAGTCCAGCGAGCCCTCCCCCACCAGCTCGACCAGTGCCTGCTGCTGAGCGGGCGTCAGCTCATCAAACGGCCGTAGCGGTGGCAGCCCCCGCACGTGAGAAACCGGCCGACAGTGCCAGGCCAATTGATCGAGGGTGGCCAGCCGCTGCATGCCCAGGTTCAGCAATGGCGCTTCCCAGCTCGCCATGGTCTCATCCAGGGCAACGTGACACAGCACCAGCCCTTGGGTCGCCACCCAGCGGTGCAGTTGACTTAGCAGGGGCTCGACAAATTGGTTATTCTGCTTGGGCAACCATAGCTGCGCGATGCGGTTTTCCTGGCACTCTACCCAGGCGGAAGCGCAGACTCGCCCTGCCTGGCAGGCCACCCACAGGCCCGACCACCCCTCGGGCCGTGTGCTGGCCTTGACCAGCGCCTGCTGTAGCGCAGCCTGCTGGGCAGGATGGTGGACGGCAGCCAACTGCAGCAGCGCCTCGCGCCGTTGATGCGCCGGGCAGACCATGATCGACGTTGCCGGGTGGGTCGAGAACATGCCAAATAGCCTTGTCGCCAGCAGGCGCAACACAACAAGAGGAGTGGCCCGTCAGTATGCGAATTTTATTGGTGGAAGATGACCCTAGCCTGGCATCGGGCATTCGCATGGCGCTAAAGCCCGAGCATTACACGGTCGATCATCTGACCGATGGTGACACGGCCCTGGTCGCACTGCAAAACGAACCGTTCGATGCCGTGATTCTGGACCTGGGCCTGCCCACCATGGACGGCATTGAGCTGCTGCAAACCCTGCGCCGCCAGGGGCATCAGGTGCCCATTCTGGTGCTGACGGCCCGCGACGCCGTCGAGAGCCGCATTGCCGGGCTGGACGCGGGTGCCGACGACTACTTGACCAAACCCTTCGAAGTGGATGAGCTGAAAGCGCGCCTGCGGGCCTTGTTACGCCGCAGCCAGGGCCAGCCCAACGGCCTGCTCTCCTGCCGGGGGATCAGCTTAAACCCTCAAACCCTCACCGTGCACTACCAGCAGCAGACCATTCCCCTGTCGCGTCGCGAGCTGGCACTGCTGCAGGAGTTCATGAGCCACCCGGGGCGCGTCTTCACCCGTGATACGTTGGCCCGGCTGGTGTACGGCTGGGAAGAGGACGTGGAAAGCAATGCCATCGAGGTCCATATCCATCACCTGCGGCGCAAGCTGTTTCCGGATGCCATCCGCACCGTGCGGGGCATTGGCTATGTGATGGAAAAAACGGGCAAGGAGAGCTGATGCGCTCCATTCGTCGCCGCACGCTGGGGCTCGTGCTGCTGGTATTCGGCGTGAGCATGTTCATCATCGGTTTCATCAGCTATCGCTTTGCGGCACAGGAAATCGAAGAGTTGCACGACCGCAGCCTGGCGCAAAACGCCCGTTTGCTGGAGGGCCTGCTACAAGCTCCCTTGCCTGCCCAGGACCGCACGCTGCTGCTGAGAAGCCTGGAGAGCGCCTTGCTGCAGCCCGGCACCACAGAGCCACCGGATTTGAGCGATGGCTATACCCACCAGCTGGCGTTTCAGCTGTGGGAGGGCAACCAGCTGCTGCTGCGTTCCGATAACGCCCCGGCGACCCCGCTGGTGAGCCAGCCGGTCGGGTATTCGACCGCCACCCTGGGGGAGCAGACCTGGCGGGTCTACGTGCTTTCGATGGCAGATGCCAACAAGCGGGTCATCGTCAGCGAACGCCAGGATGTACGCGCGGCGCTGACCCGCGAAGTGGCGCTGCGCACGCTACTACCAGACCTGATCGGCCTGCCTCTGCTCACCCTGCTGCTGTGGTGGTCGATTGGCTGGGGGCTGGCGCCGCTGTCACGCATGGCGGAACAGATACGCAGCCGCGATCCTAACAACCTCCAGCCGCTGTCATTGCAGCCCCTTCCTCAGGAGCTGGATACCATTGCTGGGGCACTCAACCGCTTGCTGGCGCGTTTACAGCAGATGCGTATTCGCGAAAAGCGCTTCATCGCCGATGCCACCCACGAGCTGCGTACGCCGCTGGCGATTCTCGATCTGCACGCTCAAAACGCGCTGGCCGCCGATAACCGCGCGGATCGTGAAGAGTCGCTGCACCATTTGCGCAGCGGCGTGGCCCGTTCGACGCGGCTGGTGGCCCAACTATTGACCCTGGCAAGGCTGGACCCCGAAGAGGAGCCGCTACCCGAAATCCGCCATGCCGACGTGCGGCAAGAGACCCAGGAGACTCTGGCGAAACTCCTGCCGCTGGCCACGGAGCGCCGCCAGCAGCTGCATATGGAAGTCGAAGAGCAGCAGAGCTGGCTCATGGAAGAGGAGCCCGGGGCCATCGAGACCCTGGTACAGAACCTGGTGGGCAACGCCTTTCAACACTCGCCACCCAGTGGGGCTGTGACGGTGCACCTGAGCGCGTCCCATCACCACATCACGCTAATGGTCGATGACCAGGGCAAGGGGATTCCGCCCAGCGAGCGCAGCCGAGTCGTGGAGCGCTTTCAGCGTGCAGGGCCTGGGGCGGGCGCTGGGCTGGGCTTATCGATCGTCGAACGCATCGTGAAACGCCATGGAGGCACCCTGTTACTGGAGGAGGCACCCAGTGGAGGCCTGCGGGTACGCGCCACGTTGGCGAGAGATGCGTTGACCCAGCGCCAGGCAAAAGAATGAGAAAAAATGTAACAGATTCTGGCTGTTAAGATTTCGATAAGAATTCCGTGCAACTGTGAAGGTACAGAGCAGGCAATCAGTCAATGACCTGTTATTCACCCCACGGAGGTACCCCCGATGAATTCACTGCTGAAATCTCACAAAGCCCTTATCCAATTTGGCACTACCCCGCTGCTGACTACCCCGGCCGCCAAGACGTTGACGCCGGATAGCCCAGCGCTGTCGGTTCTGACCGATTTCACCAAGGTGGTGCCGCAATCTGTCGCTGGCGATACCCCCATCGATGAAGCCCATCAGAAGATGCGCCACGGCGGTGTTCGCCTGCTGTTCGTGATGGACAAGCAGAATCACTGCGTCGGCGTGCTGTCGGCCAAGGAAGTAATTGGCTCACGGCGCATCAATATCGCCATGCAGCAGCGCAACCTGGAACGCTCCGACGTCACCGCCGACATGATCATGACGCCCTGGGAAAAACTCAGCGCCATGCCAATAGAGCAGCTGAAAGCGCTCACTATCGAGGATCTGGTGCGGTCCATGGAAACGTTTGCCGAGCAACACCTGCTGATTACCGAGCAGACGGCCAATCATGAACTCAGCGTGCGAGGAATCGTATCGGCCACGGACATTCAAGCCGTCATGGGCAAGCAGGCCAAAGGGAAAGCGGATGCCACGGTCGTGCCCATGGCCCGCAGCTTCGCCGACATTTGCCAAGTGGTCACCGGCCACGACTTATAAGTTTCCACTCGCTTACCAATAAAAACGCCCCTTATCTTTTTGATAAGGGGCGTTTTTATTTGCCTGCCCAGCGGCCAGCGCTGGGCAAACGATCGGTTTTCAAAACAAGCTGGCGTTGATCATCAGGTGCGCCGCAATACTGGCCGCATAGCCCAGTAAGATGGCGGGTACCCAACGCAAGTGCACGGCAAAGGTGTAAATGCCCCGTGCCTGCCCCATCAGCGCCACCCCAGCGGCAGACCCCATGGAAAGCAGGCTACCGCCCACCCCCGCCGTCAGGGTAATCAACAGCCAGTTGCCTTCGCTCATGTCTGGCGCCATGGAGAGCACGGCAAACATCACGGGGATGTTATCCACTACGGCGGAAATCAGGCCCAGCACCACGTTGGCCCAGACCGGGTTCCAACCGCCATACAGCGTTTCAGACAGCAGGCTGAGATAGCCCATGAAGCCCAGGCCACCGACACACATGACGACTCCGTAGAAGAACAGCAGCGTGTCCCACTCGGAGCGCGCAATCCGGCTGAAGATATCGAACGGCACCACGCTGCCCAGTTGCTCCAGCTTTTGCCAATCGCCACGGCGAGAGTAGCGCTCGCGCTTGCGCTCCAGGGAGCGAGGCAGGCTGCGACGCAGGTAGTAGCCAAAGAACTGCAGCAGGCCCAGGCCAAACATCATGCCCATGGCAGGGGGGAGATACAGGATCGAATGGCACAGTACCGAGATGGCCACGGTGATCAGGAACAGCAAGATGATGCGCTTCGCGCCGCGCTTCATCCAGACGTTCTCGGTCAAGGCAGCGGGCTGACGGTTGACGAGGAAGAAGTTCATGATCAGCGCAGGCACCATGAAATTGACGATGGCGGGCAGCAGCAGCACGAAGAAGCCTTCGAACGGCACTTGCCCGGCTTGCCATACCATCAGCGTGGTAATGTCGCCAAACGGGCTGAAGGCGCCCCCTGCGTTGGAAGCAACCACCACGTTGACACAGCACAGGCTGATGAACTTGTTGTCTCCCTCAGCCACTTTCAAGACGACGGCACACATCAGCATGGCCGTGGTCATGTTGTTGGCAATCGCGGAGATGGCAAACGCAAGACAGCCGGTAATCCAGAACAGGGTTCGGTAGCTGAACCCCTTGCGCACCAGCCAGGCGCGCAGCGAATCGAAGATACGCCGCTCTTCCATGGCGTTGATGTAGGTCATCGCCACCAGCAGGAACAGCAGCAGCTCGGTGTACTCCAGCAGCGTCTCCTTGAAGGCTTCTTCTGCTTCATGAGGCATGCCGGCCTGCACGTACACCCAAGCCACCATGGCCCAGATCAGTCCCGCCGCCACCAACACCGGCTTGGACTTGCGCATGTGGATAATTTCTTCGCTCATGACCAGTGCATAAGCAAGAATGAAAATGATAACGGCGGCAATACCGGCCATCGAGGTGGTCAGGTCTAGCGGGCCGGCAGCAGCAAACACAAAGGAAGGAAAGAGGGTCAAGCAGAGGGCGGTCAACAACCGAGCAGCGCGGCGGGAGGCGTGCCGTGCTACAAGGGCGTCTGGTGGTTTCATGGCAGTGTGGTCCTGGCAGGATAAGAGAGTACCGCCACGATGATAAGCACACTAACTATGTGCTGCAACGCAGCGATCGCGCATAAGATGCGGCCATTCGCCGCATCCTGTAAAGCATTTTATCGAACATCGCGAAAAACCTCGTACTTCTAGTGCGAGGATGGATAGCGAGGGGCGCGAGAGCGCCCCTAGTCCGGCCTCGATTGTTGCTCAATATACTGC
>NZ_BMXO01000024.1:0-36187 GCF_014651795.1 Vreelandella hamiltonii
GTGTGGAAGCGCTGCAAGGCGTTGAGCTAACGTGTACTAATGGCCCGTGAGGCTTGACCCTATAACACCCAAGGGGTCTGGTCGTGATGATAACGAAGAGTGTGACCGCACTCGCAACACCGGATACGCCGCAGTGAGCCCAAGTGCTTGCTGACAAGAGACGCACACAATACACGTCAACGAATACTCAGCATGATATGCATTACCTGTTACGCCTGACGACCATAGCACGCGTGAACCACCTGATCCCATGCCGAACTCAGAAGTGAAACCGCTTAGCGCCGATGGTAGTGTGGGGTCTCCCCATGTGAGAGTAGGTCATCGTCAGGCACTTATCCCGTAGAAAGCCCCGAGCACACTGTGTTCGGGGCTTTTTTCTGTGCGTTAAATTTGTCTACCCCTGGTGCTTTTATGTCAGAATGAAGGCTCCAAGGAGGAGTGCCGATGACACAAATGCAATGGGATCAGTTACTTTCCCCTCAGCGCTTACATGACAAGCGCCCCGGCAGTAACCGCGAAATAGGGCGCACTCCTTTCCACAAGGACCATGACCGCATCGTCTTCTCAGGCTCCTTTCGTCGCCTGGGGCGCAAGACGCAGGTGCATCCCCTTACCGAAAACGACCATATCCATACGCGGTTGACCCACTCCCTGGAAGTCGGCTGCGTGGGCCGCTCGTTGGGCATGATCGTCGGCGAGTTGCTGCGTGATCGGCTGCCGGAGTGGATCACCCCAGCTGACCTGGGCGTCATCGTGCAAACAGCCTGTCTCGGCCACGACATCGGTAACCCCCCCTTTGGCCATGCCGGTGAATATGCCATTCGTGACTGGTTTCGCCGTGCCGAGGGGAGTGGCTTGCTGGAGGGACTCTCCGAACAGGAGCGCCAGGATCTGCTGACCTATGAGGGTAATGCTCAGGGATTTCGTGTCATTACGCAGATCGAGTACAACCAGTTCAACGGCGGCATGCGGTTATCTGCAGCAACCCTGGGGACTCTGTTGAAATATCCCTGGACCGTTCGCTATGGTGGCCGCGCTGGCAAGTTTGGCTGTTATCAGTCCGAGCAGGCGTTGCTCAAGGAAGTCGCTGACGCCGTGGGTCTGCTTCCTCAGGGCGAGCAGCGCTGGTGCCGTCATCCACTGGCGTGGCTGGTCGAAGCAGCGGATGACATCTGTTATGCGCTGCTGGATCTGGAAGATGGCCTCGAAATGGGGATTCTGCGTTACGAAGAAGTCGTCGAAATACTGCGTCAGATTGCTGGCGAATTTCCCCCTGAGTATGAAGAGATGCAGCGCAAGAGTGTCTCGCAGCGCCGCCGTATCGCGCTACTGCGGGGGGCAGCCATGGAGCGTGCGGTCAATGATGTGGCGGCCGTGTTTGTACAGCATGAGCAGGCGCTGCTGAGCGGTACCTTGAGCGATGACCTGCTGGAGCTTTGCCATCCGGATCTGGGCTGGGGCGTGCAGTCTGCCAAGCAGTTGGCTCGAGAACGCATTTTCCAGAACGAGCGCAAGGCCAAGCTGGAAATCGGTGCCTACACCACGCTGGGGATTCTGCTGGAGGCGTTCATTGGTGCTGCCCATGAGCTACACCATACCGGGCAAAGCTCTTTCAAGCATCAGCGCGTGCTGGCACTGATCGGTGAAAACACGCCGCTGCCCTCCTGGACGCTCTACGACAGCTACCGTCGTATGCTGGATTTCATTGGTGGCATGACCGACCACTACGCCGTGGACCTTGCCCAGGAGATGGGCGGGCGGCTGCGCGGGGATTAAACCGACGGGTGGCGCAAATGTTTTAGCTCCATCAGCCGCACCCGTTCCAGCAAGGTATGGATGACCTTGTCATGGATGACGTCGCTCATATGGCCCGGTTTAAGCTCGCTCAACTGGCGTGACAACCGTTCTCCGCTGACCACCAGAATATCTGAAGCTGCCTCACTGGTATCGATTTGCCAGCCAGGCAGCACCAGCACGCCTCGAACGGGAACAGGCACCCCACAGCGTCGCTCCAGCCACTGGGTGAGCCAATTGACCCCCTGACGCGTCTTGTGCAGTGGGCGACGCTCCTGCCAATGGGGAAAGCGCAGCCGTTCGCGTTCGACGGCCACGCTATTGAGCTCGCGGCCATCCGAACCTATCGCCAGCGCTCTGGCGCGGGTTTCGACGACAAAGACGCCATGGGGCGTCACGACCACGTGGTCGATGGTGAAGCTGTCGGTAGGTACGTCGTGAAACACATAGTAAGGGTGTGCCTCCGGGCGGATGAGTCGCTCCAGCTCCTGGCCAACGGCCAGCTCGCAGGCCAGCCCCAGCTTCAGGCGACGGATACGCTGATAATCGCGTACCAGCAGCAGTGAAAACGCCAGTACCAGCAGCGTGCTGAGCAGCCCGTACAGTGCCCACTCCACCCAGTCCTGCTGCTCCACGAACAGCATGCGGCCCATGCCGTAGACCAAGGGCGCCAGACTCACCAAAGGCCCTAGCGTACCGTTTAGAAACAGGCTCGAGAATGCTTGATCCAGCCGGTAACGCAGTGCCTGCCCAGGCTCGTGAAGCGGGGCATCGAAAGGAGACTGCACGCGCGCATCATGCAGACTGCGCAGCGCCAGCACGATACCGCCCATTGCCGCCATCGGAAACAGGAAAATGAGAGGTAGCAGGTATTCCAACCAAACCATTGCGATGCCTTGCCCTTGAGCCGTTTACCAGAAGTAGAGCGATTGGTGCTACATCAATACTTCAACCGCCTGCCAATTTTACCTGATACCCCATGGAGGTTAGCGCGTCACGCAGGGTTTCGCGATGATCTCCCTGGATTTCGATCACGCCCTCCTTGACGGCGCCACCGGTGCCACAGCGCTGCTTCAGGGTCTTGGCCAGTGCTTTCAGCTCCGCGTGGGCCAGCGGTATACCGCTGATGGTGGTCACACCCTTGCCTTTGCGGCCACTGGTCTCTCGTCGAATTCGCACGATGCCATCCAACGTAGCCAATCGTGCCTGTTCGCTGGCGTCTTCGCAGTGGCAGTCGTCAATCGCGGCACGGCACTGGGGGCATGTCTTGCCATGCTCGGTGGAATACACCAGACCACCCAGTTGGTCACGTAATGAAGCCATGTCTTGTCTCTGCTGAGGGTTATTTCGCTGTCGAGTGATGCGGCATTGCCGTGTGCCATCGCTCGCGGGTCAAACGCTCCACAACGGCAGGCAACTGATACATGTTACTGATCATGATAGCGCCTTCCGGGGTATTTTCGGCATCCGGAAAGCGGTTTAAATGAATCACCGTCATGCCCGCTTGAAGTGCTGCCCTGACGCCGACCAGCGCATCGTCGATGGCAATGCACTGTGCGGCAGCAAACCCCATGATGCTGGCCGCATGTAAGTGCAGGCACGGCTCGGGTTTCCAGCAGTTGGCGGTATAGCCGCTGAACAGGCGATTATCGAAGTAATGGGTCAGGCCCGTGGCCTTCAGCGCCGCGCGTATCTTCGTTTCCGGGCCGTTGGAAACCACCGCGCTGGGGTAGTGCGACAAGGCTTCCAGTGCTTCCAGTGCCCCGGGAATGGTGGTGAGTTCGTTGGTCAGTCGCGTGGCCAGGTTGGCGCGCATATCGTGCTCCATGCGCTCGAGTTGTTCGATGTCGACTTGACCATGGCGGTCCTGCAGCTCGGCGACGATCCTGCGAAAGCGGGCGCCGCGAAATTCGCCCATATAGTCGGAGGCAGCGAAGGGAAGCCCCACCGTATTGAGGCCGCGTGCCATTTCTTCGGCAAGCAGAGGTTCGCTATCGACGAGCGTGCCATCACAGTCAAACAACAAAAGTGGAAGCGGCATGTCAGTTCCTTGCAGTACCTGAAGCACTACGCATGTTGGGGTAAGCCGACCATCTTGCTATTGAACGGGATTTTAGCTCCTTTGTGAACACTGTTTGATAATTTTTTACGTTTTCGTCGATGGCGGAGTCGCTGCACGTCGGGAAAGCCCCTGGCAGGTGCTTATCCCTCGGAGCGGCTATAGTGAACAGGTGCAATGACATGCATCATGAAAAAGGAGATTGATATGCGAGTATCCCCTTGGCTATTACCTTGGGTTTTGAGTGCATCCTTGTGTGTAGTCGCGGCCAGCGCGTGGGCAGACACCGCGGCTGAGAATGGACAGCACGAAGCGTTGGATGATGCGGCGCTGGAAGAGACGTACGGTATCAAGGCGGGGGCCGTCCGACGCGACGAACAGCCCGCCTCACAAGCGCAGGAAGATGCTGGCGACGATGATGAAGAGCATGCCGAAGGCGGCACTGGGGGCACCGGCAGTGCCGATGACGCCATGTTGCAAGGTGAAGACGAACAGAGCAGTGAAGAGCAAAGCAGCGATCAGTAATGCGATGCCGCTTAACGCGACAAGCGTCGTGAGTTGGCACTGCTGCGCCGATGGTAAGGCTTCATGGCTTGTTGACTGGTTGTCCACCATGGCGCGTACTGACCGCGCATGGCGCTGAACAAGACTTTTTGCATGATGAGGCCAGCTTCCACGCTGGCCTCGATCTTTTCAGTCACCATGCGCTGGTTTTCACGCATCATGGCAGGACTGAAAAAGGGCTGCGTTTGCCATAGTTGCTGACGCATGGAAATCGTGGAGAGCGAAGAGCTCCATAGCTCCATGCCCATGATGCCTGCTTTCCACAGGTCAAGGAACATCAGGGGCGGTGTCAGCATTGGCAGAGGGGTGTGCTTCATGGAGAAGGCTACCTGGTGAAGAAATGGGCGGTGTTGTTTAGTAATAGCTCATTATTGCTGCATTGCAATAAAAAAGGCGACCCGAAGGCCGCCTTGATGTCGTCGCGAGGCGCTGCTTATTTGATCTTGGGCGCCAGCTCACCACGCTCGTAGCGCTGGAACATGGCTTCCAGGCTGATCGGCTTGATCTTGCTCGCGTTGCCTGCGGTGCCAAAGGCTTCATAGCGGGCAATACACAGATCGCGCATGGCTGTGACGGTTTCTTTCAGGAACTTGCGCGGATCGAACTCTGATGGGTTCTCGGCCATGAAACGACGCACGGCGCCGGTCGAGGCCAGACGCAGGTCGGTATCGATGTTGACCTTGCGCACTCCGTGCTTGATGCCCTCGATGATCTCTTCCACCGGTACACCGTAGGTTTCCGGGATCTGACCACCGTAGCGGTTGATCACTTCCAGCCACTCCTGGGGTACCGAGGAGGAGCCGTGCATGACCAGGTGAGTATCCGGAATACGAGCGTGGATCTCTTTGATACGCTGGATCGAGAGCGTATCGCCCGTGGGCGGCTTGGTGAACTTGTAAGCGCCATGACTGGTGCCGATGGCAATGGCCAGGGCGTCCACATGGGTCGCCTTGACGAACTCGGCAGCCTCTTCCGGGTCGGTGAGCATCTGCTCCATATCCAGCTTGCCTTCGGCTCCAATACCATCTTCTTCACCGGCCATGCCGGTTTCCAGACTGCCCAGGCAACCCAGCTCGCCTTCCACGGAAACCCCACAGGCATGGGCCATTTCCACGGCACGACGGGTCACATCGACGTTGTAGTCGTAATCCATCGGCGTTTTACCGTCTTCGCCCAGGGAGCCATCCATCATCACGGAGGAGAAGCCGAGCTGAATGGAGCGCTGGCAGACAGCCGGGCTGGTGCCGTGATCCTGGTGCATGACGACCGGAATGTGCGGGAACTCTTCCACCGCCGCCAGAATCAGGTGGCGCAGGAAGGGGGCGCCAGCGTATTTGCGTGCGCCAGCAGATGCCTGCACGATCACCGGCGAGTCAGTTGCGTCAGCGGCTTCCATGATGGCCCGCATCTGTTCCAGGTTGTTCACGTTGAACGCGGGAATGCCGTAGCCGTATTCGGCGGCGTGGTCGAGCATCTGGCGCATGCTAATCAAAGCCATGGGGTCACCTTATTGGGTTGTATGTTCAGAGTTCTAAGTATTAGCGCTGAGCAGCGGCTTCCAGCGCGGCAACGGCCGGCAGCTGCTTGCCTTCCACGTATTCGAGAAATGCTCCGCCGCCGGTCGAGATATAGGAGACTCGGTCAGCGATCGCGTACTTGTCGATGGCCGCCAGGGTGTCTCCACCTCCAGCAATAGAGAACGCGGCACTGTCGGCAATGGCGCGGGAAATGACCTCGGTCCCCTTGCCGAACTGGTCGATTTCAAACACGCCCACGGGTCCGTTCCACAGGATCGTGCCAGCATCCTTGAGCAGGCTGGCCAAGTGGGCGGCCGTGTCGGGGCCAATGTCCAGAATCATTTCGTTGTCTGCCACCTGATCGACGGGCTTGACCACCGCCTCTGCTGCTTCGGAAAACTCGGTGGCCACCACTACGTCGGTAGGCAGCGGAATCTTCACCTTGGCCATCAGCGCCTTGGCCTGGTCGAGCAGGTCTGCTTCGTAGAGCGATTTGCCCACATTATAGCCTGCTGCCGCAATAAAGGTGTTGGCGATACCACCACCGACGATCAATTGATCGCATTTTTCGGACAGTGCGTTCAGCACGTCCAGCTTGGTGGAGACCTTCGAACCGCCGACGATAGCCGCCATGGGACGTGCGGGATTGGCCAGCGCTTTCTCCAGGGCATCGAGCTCCTGAGCAAGCAGAGGGCCAGCACATGCTTGGGGAGCAAAGCGCGCGACGCCATGGGTAGAGGCCTGGGCACGGTGAGCGGTTCCAAAGGCGTCCATGACGAAGATGTCGCACAGTGCGGCATACTGCCTGGCAAGCTGTTCGTCGTCTTTCTTCTCGCCACGATTGAAGCGCACGTTCTCCAGCAGTACCACGTCACCGTTCTGCAGCGTCGGGGCAGTGTCGAGGTAGTCGTTGACCAGTTTGACGGGGCTGCCGAGCAGTTCGCCCAGGCGCTCGGCGACGGGGGCCAGCGAGAACTCGTCAGCGGGTTCACCTTCCGTGGGGCGGCCCAGGTGGCTCATGAGCAGTACTTTGGCGCCCGCCTTGGCGGC
Source organism: Vreelandella hamiltonii (assembly GCF_014651795.1). NCBI lineage: Bacteria > Pseudomonadati > Pseudomonadota > Gammaproteobacteria > Oceanospirillales > Halomonadaceae > Vreelandella > Vreelandella hamiltonii. Next base: position 6,985 of record NZ_BMXO01000024.1, read on the forward strand.
AGCTTGTATGGTCGGCAGCGCAGCACGCAGGCGAGCATCGCTGGAAACACGGCCGTTCTTGATCGGCACATTCAGGTCTTCACGAATCAGTACGCGCTGCCCTTCCAGTGGCAGGTCGGTCATCTTTTGCACGTTCATGTGAGCGGTTTCCTCGTGTTCAAGCGAATGAAAGGTCGTGGCGGTCATGCCCGCTGGCGTAGCGTTGCCAGTCGCTGGCTGATATCCAGCATACGGTTGGCAAACCCCCACTCGTTGTCAAACCAGCACAGCAGCTTGAGCAGGCGCTTGCCTGCCACTCTGGTTTGCGTGGCGTCCAGAATGCCAGAGCGAGGGTCGTGATTGAAATCGATGGAGGCCATGGGGGCCTCGGTATAGCCCAGCACGCCCGCCAGCCGCTGTTGGCTGGCCTCGCGTAGCAGTGCATTGACCTGCTGGGCATCGGTGTCGCGGCGTACGGTAAGCGAGACATCCATGGCCGAGACGTTGATCGTGGGAACGCGCACGTGCAGACATTCGAAGCGGCCTGCCAGCGTTGGCATCAGACGGCTGATGCCCACCGCAAGCCCAGTATCGACCGGAACGATGGACTGCATCGCCGAGCGGGTAAGACGCAGGTCGGTCTGGTGGTAGGCGTCGATGACCGGCTGGTCGTTCATGGCCGAGTGAATCGTGGTGGTCACACCGTGCTCCAGCTCCAGTGCCTCATCCAGTATCGTCAGCAAGGGCACCAGGCAGTTCGTGGTGCAGGACGCCGCCGAGAGGATACGCTGTGCACCGCTGAGCTCATGCTCGTTGATCCCCCACACGATGGTGGCATCCACGTCGTTTTCTGCCGGTTGGGAAAACAGCAGCTGCCGTGCACCGGCCTTCAGGTGCCGCTCCGCCGTGGCGCGATCCTTGAAGCTTCCTGAGCACTCCAGTACCAGATCGATATCCAGGGCTTTCCAGGGAAGCGCATCGGGGTCACGCTCACATAGCACCTGAATGCGCTGGCCGTTGATCACCAGAGCGTCACCATCATTCTCGACCTCGCCAGGAAAGCGCCCGTGGGTGGTGTCGTAGCGGGTGAGATAGGTGATGGTGGCCAGGTCGGAAAGCTCGTTGATGGCGACCACTTCCAGATCGGGATGGCCGCGCTCCACCAGTGCACGCAGTACGCACTGGCCGATACGTCCATACCCATTGATTGCAATGCGGAACTTAGCGGTTGCGTTAGCCATGTCGCGAAGCGGCCCCAAAAAAAGTGGCTAGATGATAACGTACTTCAGCGCCCGTTGCTCAGCTGCCAGCTCCCACCAGCCCCCAGGCGAACGGCAGCAGCAACGCGGTGAATATGCCCGTCAAACTCATCCCGAGGGAGGCAAAGGCACCGGCAGTGGGGCTCATCTCAAAGGCCCTGACGGTGCCAATGGCATGACCGTTGAGCCCCAGGGCGAAGCCGAGCAGGCGCTCGTCGGTAATGTTCAGCCATCTGGCAGCGAGGCTTACCATCGGGATGGTGGCGACGCCAGTGACCAGCAGCGCGCCCATCAACAAGGCAACGCTGCCACCCAACTGTTCGGTGATCCCGATGGCAATCGGGGCAGTGACGGACTTGGCTGCAATGGAGGCGAGTACTTCTGGGCTGGCGCCGAGCAGCCAGGCAATCCCCAGGGAATAGCAGGCGGCCAGAGACGCCGCCACGGGCAGGCAAGCCGCCAAGGGGCGCCATAGCTCACGGATACGCGGTAGCTGTTGATAAAGGGGCATGCCGAGTGCCACGGTGGCAGGCCCCAGCAGTACGGTCAGCCAGGTCGCCCCCTGTTGGTAAATGGGGTAAGGCAAGCCCAGCACGGCAAGCGTGGCCGCCAGCAGCAAGGCGGCAATCAGTATGGCGGGTAGCCAGGCAGGGTTGCCCAGCCGCCGGAACAGCGCGGTGCCCAAGAGGTAAGCCGCGAGCGTCAGGCCCACGGCAAACAAGGGCGTTGCGGTCAATAAGGTGAGCGTGTCACTGGCCATGTTCACGTCCCATCAGACGCTTGAGCAACCACAGCGTAGTCAAGACGCTGAGCAGCGTGCCCAGGAGCAGTGCCGCCATGATGGCCAGCCACTGTCCGGCCAATTGATCCAGAATGAAAAAGACCCCGACCACGCCGGGCATGATCAGCATGGCCAGTAGTGCAATCAGGGGCTGGGCGGCGGCGGCAAGGCTTGTGGGCACACGGCCGATAAGGGCCAGAGTGACGCACAGCAGCAACATGCCGACTACGCCAGAAGAAATGGGCAGGCCGGAGAAGTGAACCACGGCTTCTCCGACCAGCCAGTAGCCGATCAGCCAAAGCAGGCCGTTCAGCGCGGGCATCTATAGGCCCGCGCTGCCTGTGCAGGCGTGATCAGGCAGGCTGAGACAAGCTCAGCCGAGCAGCTCATTGGCCTGCTTGACGATATTCTCGACCGTAAAGCCAAAGTGCTTGAACAGCTCGTCTGCCGGGGCCGACTCACCGTAGGTCGTCATGCCAATGACGCGCCCTTCCAGACCGACGTACTTGTACCAGTAGTCGGCGTGGCTTGCTTCGATGGCAATGCGCTTGGTCACGGCTTTGGGCAGCACGCTCTCGCGGTAGTCGGCGTCCTGACCGTTGAAGCGGTAAGTAGACGGCATGGACACCACGCGCACGGCCTTGCCCTGCTGCTCGAGCGTGGCCGCGGCTTCCATGGCCAGCGCCACTTCGGAGCCGGTGGCAATCAGGATCAGCGCGGGCGTGCCGTCGCAATCCTTCAACACGTAACCGCCGCGCTGGATGGCGGCCAACTGGGCCTTGGTGCGCGGCTGGTGCGGCAGGTTCTGGCGCGACAGTACCAGCGCAGTGGGGCCGGAGTGACGCTTGATGGCCGCATCCCAGGACGCCGCCGTCTCCACCGCATCGCAGGGACGCCAGGTGTTCAGGTTGGGCGTGGTGCGCAGGCTGGTGAGCTGCTCGATGGGCTGGTGGGTCGGGCCATCTTCGCCCAGACCGATAGAGTCGTGGGTGAACACGTAAATGGCCTGCTGGCCCATCAACGCCGCCATGCGTACGGCGTTGCGCATGTACTCCATGAAGATCAGGAAGGTCGCGCCATAAGGAACGAAACCACCGTGCAGGGCGATACCGTTCATCACTGCGCCCATGCCGAATTCACGCACACCGTAGTGCAGGTAGTTGCCGCTGGCATCTTCGGGAGTGATCGCTTTGGCGCCCTTCCAGAACGTCAGGTTGGAGGGCGCGAGGTCAGCGCTGCCGCCGAGCAGTTCCGGCATTTGCGGGCCAATCACGTTCAGCGCTTCAAACGACGCTTTACGCGATGCAATGCTTTCGCCCTTTTCCTGAGCCTGCTGCATCAATGCTTCGGTGGCCAGCTCCGTGGGCAGCTGCGCTTTCATGCGGCGTTTGAACTCACGAGCCTGCTCGGGGAATGCTTCGGTGTAGCGAGCGAAGCGGCCTTCCCACTCCTGCTGGCGAGCTTTACCCGCTTCGCGAGCATCCCAGGCGGAGTAAATGGGCTCGGGAATGTGGAAGGGAGCATGCTCCCAGCCTAGCTGCTTGCGCGCCAGCGCTACTTCATCGTCACCCAGCGGTGCGCCGTGGGCTTCTTCTTTGCCCTGCTTGTTGGGCGCTCCAAAGCCGATGATGGTTTTGCAGATGATCAGGCTCGGCTTGTCGTCCTGGCTTTTTGCCAGCTCGATGGCGGCTTTGACTTCTTCAGGTTTGTGGCCGTCGACGTTGGGCACCACGTGCCAGCCGTAGGACTCGAAGCGCTTGGCGGTATCGTCGGTGAACCAGCCTTCGACTTCGCCATCGATGGAGATGCCGTTGTCGTCGTACAGGGCAATCAGCTTGCCCAGCTGCTGGGTGCCGGCCAGGGACGCCGCTTCATGGGAAATGCCTTCCATCAAGCAGCCATCGCCCAAGAAACACCAGGTGTGGTGGTCAACGATGGTGTGGCCGGGGCGGTTGAACTGTGCGGCGAGGGTTTTCTCGGCAATGGCAAAGCCGACGGCGTTGGCGAAGCCCTGGCCCAAGGGGCCGGTGGTGGTTTCGATGCCGGGAGCGTAGCCGTACTCAGGATGGCCTGCCGTGGGCGAGTGCAGCTGGCGGAAGTTTTGCAGCTGTTCCAGGCTGAGTTCGTAACCGCTCAGGTGCAGCAGCGAGTAGAGCAGCATGGAGCCATGGCCGTTCGACAGCACGAACCGGTCGCGATCGGCCCACTTGGGGTCTTCGGGGTTGTGCTTGAGGTAGTCATTCCACAGCACCTCGGCAATATCAGCCATGCCCATGGGTGCGCCGGGATGGCCAGATTTGGCCTTCTGAACGGCATCCATGGAAAGGGCGCGAATGGCATTGGCCAGCTCAAAACGGGACGGCATGGGGTGCTCCTCGCCTGAAAACGGAAAGAATAAAGGCGCTATTGTCGCTGACTTCCTCGGCGGCGGCAAATTCTCGGGGTGCGTTCTGGGAAGAACCCCCAACAGCGTGTAGACTCTGCCTCCCGAAGTAGTAGTGAAAAGGCTCTGCTGCTTCTATATACGGGCAGGGAACCTCCTGCCATGATTTCCTGCTGATGCTGCGGTCATAACGAAGCAGCCGTCATACAGAGGGTCGAGTGCGCGATGAGCGAATATTCCCTGTTTACCTCCGAGTCTGTTTCCGAAGGTCATCCTGACAAGATTGCTGACCAGATTTCTGATGCGGTGCTGGATGCCATTATCGCCCGTGACAAGCAGGCGCGTGTTGCCTGTGAAACGATGGTGAAGACGGGTGTTGCCATTATTGCGGGTGAAATTACCACCTCGGCATGGGTTGATCTCGAAGCGCTGGTGCGTGATGTGATCACCGATATCGGCTATACCTCCTCACAGGTAGGCTTCGATGGTGCCACCTGTGGCGTGATCAACCTGATCGGCAAACAGAGTGTGGATATTGCTCAGGGCGTTGATCGCACCAAACCCGAAGATCAAGGGGCGGGCGACCAGGGCCTGATGTTCGGTTACGCCACCAACGAAACCGACTCCTTCATGCCGGCCCCTATTCACTACTCCCATCGCCTGGTCGAGCGTCAGGCAGAGCTGCGCAAGCATGGCCTGCTGCCTTGGCTGCGTCCTGATGCGAAGAGTCAGGTCACCTTCCGCTACAATGCCGAAGGCCAACCCTGTGGCGTGGATGCCGTGGTGCTGTCGACCCAGCATGACCCGGAAATCGATCAGGAAGACCTGCGCAAGATGGTCAAGCGCGAAATCATCGAGCAGGTGATTCCCGCAGAGTGGCTGGATGCGAACACCCAATACCATATCAACCCGACCGGCAAGTTCGTGATCGGTGGCCCAGTGGGCGACTGTGGTTTGACGGGGCGTAAAATCATCGTCGATACCTACGGCGGCATGGCCCGTCACGGCGGCGGTGCGTTCTCGGGCAAGGATCCCTCCAAGGTAGACCGCAGTGCGGCCTACGCGGGCCGTTACGTGGCGAAGAACGTGGTTGCTGCAGGCTTGGCCGACAAGTGCGAGATTCAGGTGTCTTACGCCATCGGTGTGGCAGAGCCCACCTCCGTGTCGATCGACACCTTCGGCACAGGCAAGATCGACGATGCGAAAATCGTCGAACTGGTGCGCGAGCATTTTGACCTGCGCCCCTATGCGATCACCACCATGCTCGACCTGCTGCACCCGATGTATCGTCTGACCTCTGCCTACGGCCACTTTGGTCGCGAGCCGTTCGAGCATAGCTACCGTTGGACGGACGACAAAGGGGAAGAGCATACCGAGACGTTTACGGCGTTCCCTTGGGAGAAAACCGACAAGGCCGACGCGCTGCGCAAGGCGGCTGGTTTGTAAACACGGATTGGCTCGATGCTGCCCTCACGCCCTTGGCTTACCGCCAAGGGCGTTTTTGTTTGGGCTGACAGGCCAAGGATTGCGACGCGAATGATTTGCGCTTATATTGCGATCGCGCGTAAATGAGTATCAGTCTCTATACGTCGCTGCCTATGACGCCTCTTACCCATCGTGATGAGTGATCCATGACACGTCTTCTTGCTGTGACCGGATGTTGTACCCTGCTGAGCCTGGCATCCTCCTCTGCCTTGGCGGGAGACACGCAGTATCCTTTGACGCTGAACAACTGTGGCGTTGAGGTCACCTTCGACCAGCCCCCCGAGCGGGCCATTGGCTTGGGGCAGGCCAGTGCCGAGATCATGCTGTTGCTCGGCCTGGAAGACCGGATGGTGGGCACTGCCTTCTGGCCGAACCAGGTGTTGCCGCAGCTGGCCGAGGCCAATGCCAAGGTAGAGGTATTGACGGTCGAGTTTCCTACCTTCGAGTCCATTCTGGCCAAGGAGCCGGACCTCGTGACGGCGGCCCTGCCGAGCCTGATAGGCCCCTCCAGCAGAGTGGCCACCCGTGAAGACTTCGACAGCGTGGGGGTGGCGACTTACCTGTCCCCCAACACTTGCGTTGCCGAAGAGGCGGCCAAGGACAAGTTCGGCTACGGCAGTCGCGACCAGCTCTGGAGCATGGATGGCCTGTATCAGGAGATCGATGAGATTGCCCAGATCTTCGACGTCAACGACCGGGGCCAGGCGCTGATCGAAGATCTCGAGCAGCGGGAAGCCGCCCTGCGGGCTGCGACCCCCGAAGGTAGCGAACCGCTCTCCTTCGTCTTCTGGTTCTCCAGCCCGTCGCCGTCTGCGGACGCCTACCTTGGCGGCAAGAACGGTGCCTCCGGCTTTATCGCCGACGTGTTGGGCGGTACCAATGCCATCGACGCTGATGCGGAGTGGCCAGCCCTTGGGTGGGAAAGCATCATCGCGTCCGACCCGGACGTCGTCGTGGTCGCCCGTGTCGATCGTAATCGCTGGGATCTGGACAACGCAGAGGCCAAGATCGAGTTCCTCAACTCGGACCCCGCCACCCGCGAAATGAGAGCGGTGCAGAACGGAGCCATCGTGGTCATGGATGGCCATGCCATGGACCCGACGGTGAGAACGATCTTCGGGGCTGAGCAAGTAGCGGAACAGCTCGAGGCGCTGGGTCTGAGATGAGCGCCACCCTTGGCATGCCGCAAGTGGTTGAGCGTCTGCCCCGGCTGGTGTGGGTGGCAGGCTTGCTGCTTGGCTCACTGGTCGCGATTGGTCTGGTGGTGGGCATCAGCGTTGGGATCGGCGATATGCCGATCCCGCTCTCCACCACCTATGCGGTAATCACCAACAAGCTCGGCTGGACGTCTTTCGAACTCAATCGTATCCACGAAGCCATCGTCTGGGATTACCGCTTGAGCCGGGCGCTGGTGGCGGCCTTTTGTGGCGCGGGTCTGGCACTGGCTGGAGCCATCATGCAGTCGATGCTGCGCAATCCTTTGGCAGAGCCCTATGTGCTGGGTATCTCTGCCGGAGCATCCACTGGCGCCGTGCTGGTTGTCATGCTGGGGCTGGGCGCTGGCGCGGTGTCGCTATCCACCGGGGCGTTCGTGGGAGCCTTCGCTGCCTTCCTGTTCGTGGCACTACTCTCGAATGGGGCGCGGGGCGGCGCCGATCGCACGATATTGGCCGGGGTCGCGGCCTCGCAGCTGTTCAACGCCGTGACCTCCTATTTCGTTACCACCGCTGGCAATGCCCAGCAGGCTCGGGACGTGATGTTCTGGCTGCTCGGCAGCTTCGGTGGCGTACGCTGGCCAGATTTTTTGCTGGTGTCGGTGGTGGTCGGGTTGGGGCTGGTGGCCTGCCTATGCTATGCGCGGGTGCTGGATGCCTTTGCCTTCGGCGATGAGGCTGCCGCTTCGCTGGGGGTCAACGTCGGCCGAACGCGGCTCGTCCTGTTCGCCCTTACCGCCGTCATGACGGCGGCCATCGTCAGTATGGTGGGCACGATCGGCTTCGTGGGGCTGGTGGTGCCTCACGCGGCCCGCTTCGTGGTCGGGCCACGCCACTCACGGCTACTGCCTGCCTGTGCCATTGTGGGGGCAATTTTCATGGTATTGGCGGACATCGCCTCCCGGGTGTTGATACCGCAGCAATCTTTGCCGATTGGCGTTGTGACGGCGCTGGTAGGCGTACCGTTCTTCGCTGTCATTCTTTACCGGTTACAGCGCACATCATGAGTATCAAGGCCGAACATCTGGTCTGGAAAATTGGCCCTAAAACGGTGATTGATGGGGTCTCCTTCGAGGCTGAGCCGGGCAAGCTGCTGGGATTGCTGGGCCCTAATGGTTCCGGCAAGACCTCGCTGCTTCGTCTGCTGGCGAGGCTCAAGACCCCTCACGCAGGACGAGTTCTGCTGGACGGCCAGGACCTCGCCACCTATCGGCGTCGTGCCATCGCCCAGCGAGTTGCTTTCATCGAGCAGCACGCCACCACCAACGCCAACCTCAAGGTCATCGACGTGGTCAAGCTGGGGCGCTTTCCCCACCGCACGATGCTTTCGGGGTGGACCCGTGAAGATGATCGAGCGGTCAACGAGGCACTCGAGCGTACCGGCATGAGTGGGAAGCGCGACGATGCCTGGCAGAGCTTGTCTGGCGGTGAAAAGCAGCGTACCCATGTGGCGCGCGCCTTGGCCCAGTCTCCCAGCGAGTTGATCCTCGACGAGCCGACCAACCATCTCGACGTGCAGCACCAGATAAGCCTGCTGCGGTTGATTTCCAGCCTGCCGATGACCAGCATCATCGCGCTCCATGACCTCAATCACGCCGCCATGTACTGTGACCGCCTGATCGTCATGCAAGCGGGGCGGATCGTTGCCTCAGGCACCCCTCAGGACGTATTGACCCAGCGCCTGCTGCGCGAGGTCTTCTCCGTCGATGCCCATATCGAAACCTCTCCGCATCATGCGCGTCCGCATATCCATTTTGCCCGCTAGCGGCAGCCCCTGCGTCGATGTTGCGTTGTTGCATCACGTCCAGTTTGAGTTAAGTTAACATTAGTACGGTGGTTCAGGCGCGGTGGTGCAGGCACCGATGGTTTTGCTGATCATCAGGGGGCGGCGATGGGGTGGCGGTGGATATTCAGAGCAGGGTGGCTGAGTGGCCTGTGCGCTCTGGCGCTGACGGCGCAGGCCGAGGAGTGCCCGGCATGGCCACAGGAGCGCCTTGTTCAAGAGCGCCAGACGCTGGCCGAGCATATCGCGCTGTGGGACCGTGCCTACCATGACGCGGGTGAGTCGCTGATTGCCGATGAGCTTTACGATCAGGCGCTGGCGAGGCTGGCGCATTGGCAAACCTGTCTGGACGACACCACGCCCCACCGTCCCCTGACCCGATCCACCCGTAGCGATGGCACGGTGACTCACGCGGCTCCGCAAACCGGGCTCCACAAGGCCGACGAGGCCGGAGTGCGGCGTTTTACCAGCCGTCGCCAAGGGCTATGGATACAGCCCAAGGTGGACGGTGTAGCGGTGACTTTGCGCTATCGGCAAGGGGAATTGGTCGAAGCGGTCAGCCGCGGCGATGGGGAGCGCGGCCAGAACTGGACCGAGCGCGTTCGGCAACTGCCCGATGTGCCTGCTTCGCTACCCGAGCCGCTATCGGCGGTGTTTCAGGGCGAGCTCTATTGGCAGCTTGATCGGCATATCCAGTCGCAAGCTCCCGAGGTTGGCGCGCGCGGTGCGGTGGCCGGGGCCATGGCGCAGCAGGCACCCAGTGAGGCGACGCTTTCCCGCGTAGGCTTGTTCGTGTGGGATTGGCCCGATGGGCCTACCGAGATGGCGGAGCGGCTGGCGCGACTGACGGCACTGGGGTTCGATACGGCCGAGTACACGCACCCGGTTGCGGGCCATCAGCAAGCGGCCGAATGGCGCGAGCGCTGGTTCAACGAGCCGCTGCCCTTCGCTACCGATGGCGTGGTGCTCAAGCAGGCCGAACGCCCTGGCATTCGTCACTGGTCGGCGTCGCCGCCGGAGTGGGCCATCGCCTGGAAATACCCCGCGCAGCAAGCGCTGGCCCAGGTGCGTGGTATCGAATTTCGGGTGGGGCGCACTGGGCGAGTGACGCCCGTGCTATGGCTGTATCCCGTGAGCCTGGAAGGGCGCAGCATTCGTCGTGTATCGCTAGGGTCGCTGGAGCAGTGGCAGGCCTGGGATGTTCGCCCAGGAGACCATGTGGCCGTGACGCTGGCAGGACTGACGATTCCTCAAGTCACCAGCGTAGTCTGGCAGAGTGCTGAGCGGGCGCCGCTCAGCGTGCCATCGCCAGCGCGTTATGACCTGCTGAGTTGCCTGACGCTGACCCCCGATTGTGATGCCCAGCTATTGGCACGCCTGACCTATCTGGGGAATCAGCTAGGTATGCGTGGCATCGGCGAAGGCACTTGGCAGGCCTTGATGCGTGCCGGGGTCGTGACGGAGCTGCTGGGCTGGCTGGCGCTGTCGGAGGCGCAGCTGCAACAGGCCCATGGTATTGGCCCCGCCACGGCCGCCTCGCTGGCGGCACAGTTTGCGGCGGCACGGCAGGCGCCCTATGCCGCCTGGTTACGTGCGCTGGGCGTACCGCCGGGCGGCAGCGCCGAGCAGGGGGAGTGGGCAACGCTGGAAGGACTCTCCCGCGCCGAGTGGCAGGACCAGCCTGGGGTGGGCCCCGTCCGAGCCGAAGCGCTGGTGGCGTTCTTTGGCCATCCCGAGATCCAGCGGATGGCACGTCAGCTTCAGCAGGCGGGTGTGGAGGGCTTCTAGGCCAGCCCGGCCAGGTAGAGCATCAACCCCAGATAGAACGGGATCAGCAGTGGCGCCAATAGCGTCGTGGTCAACACGGCCAAGGCGCCTTTTTGGGGCTGAATGCCCAGCTCCATGGCCACGACCACCACATTGGAGGCCATCGGTACCACCCCCAGCAACAGCAGCGCCATGGCCAGCTCCGGTGCCAGCGGCGTCAGCTGTTGCAGCACCAGCACGGCACCGACCATGACCAGTGGCCACAGAACGTAGCGCAGCCCCACGCAGGCTGCCACGAAGCGCGTATCCCAGGCGGCCAGCGTCACCTGGCTCAGCGTCATGCCAATGATCATCATGCCCAGCAGGGTGTACGTGGCGGGAAAGACGGCCAGCGAGTTCATCATTGGCTCGGGGAGCACTACACCCAGCGAGCTGAGCAGCAGGGCCAGCAGGAAGGCATAGACCAGCGGCAGGCGGGCAATCTTGATCAGACTCTGGCGCACCGAGAAGTGCCCTCGCGCGCTCAGGTAAAAGCCCACGGTAAATTCATACAGGTTGATCCCCAGCATGCAGAACAGGTACAGCGTGACGCCCTCCGGCGGCAGCAAGATCAGCGCCACGGGCAGGCCGAAATAGCCGGTGTTGCCGGTGCCGGAGGAAAAGGCCAGCAGAGCACCCTCCTGGGGGCCGAAGCGATGGCGGGTCAAGCGATGTACCAGCAGCGCCATGGCGCTGACCAGCAGAAACATGGCCAGCGACAGGGTCAGATAGGCTGCCGTGGGGCCGCCGTTCATCAGCGCGCGGAAAATCGTCAGGGGAGCAATGAGATAGACCAGCAGCGTGGCAATCGGGCGGGGGTCGATCTTGAGCCGCTGGGCCGCAAGGAACCCTAACCCGACATAGCCCAGCAGCATCAACAGTGGCCCCATCAACGTCGCGGGTGCTAAATCCATTTCTCCTCCTTGAATTTTGTCTGCCGAACAACATGAGCCGAATTGAAGATCGTGCGTGAAATCTTTCATTAGCCGCCACGCGGGTAAGCAGCGAGAATACCTCACATAATGATCACTTTGTTGTACTGCGAGGATACACCATGAGCAGCCAGGAACATCCGTTAGGTATCAGCTTCGAGTTTTTTCCGCCCAATACCGATGCCGGCCGGGAGAAGCTGATTCACGTGCGCGATGAGCTGGCCGCATGTAACCCTCGTTTCTTCTCGGTGACCTACGGGGCTGGCGGGTCCACGCAGGCGCGTACCCGCGATATCGTGCGTACCGTGAGTGAGAGCGGTATTACCACCGCCCCGCACCTTTCCTGTATCGGCAGCGAGAAAGCCCAACTACGTGACCTGCTGGCCCAGTATCAGTCGGAAGGCGTGGATAGCCTGGTGGCGCTACGTGGCGATATGCCGTCCGGCATGGGCAGTATCGGCGAGCTGCGCTACGCCAACGAGCTGGTCGAGTTCATCCGTGCCGAAACCGGTGATCACTTCGATATCGCCGTGGCGGCCTATCCAGAATCTCATCCACAGGCTCCCAGCCTCGACAAGGATGTGGAAAACTTTGCCCGCAAGATGAACGCGGGCGCCAATATGGCGATTACCCAGTACTTCTTCACCGCCGACGCCTACTTCCACTTCGTGGACAAAGCGCGGGCGCTGGGTGTCGAGCAGCCGATCATTCCCGGCATCATGCCCATCACCAACTACACCAAGCTGGCGCGCTTTTCCGATGCCTGCGGTGCCGAAATCCCCCGCTGGATTCGCAAGCAGCTGGAAGCCTATGGCGATGACAGCGAGGCTATCGCGGCCTTTGGCACCGAGGTGGTGACGCGCCTGTGCGAGCGCCTGCTGGATGGTGGCGCGCCGGGGCTGCACTTCTATACGCTCAATCAGGCCGCGCCGGTCATGAAGATCGTCGATAATCTCACCTGACCTGTTGCCGATGTGATCCATGAGAACCGACCTGCGTCCTCTGGCGCAGGTCGGTTTTTTTGATGGGGGTGCGACAGGCGCCGCGCGTGGAAGGCCCGGCTTGGAGAGTGGGCAAGGCATGGCTAACCACCGTATGATGCCTGCTCATTGAACCGTGACGGGAGCAGGAAACGATGTGGCTGATAGCTGCCATGTTCGCAGTGACCTATGTGGGAATGGCCGTGGGCCGGCTGCCCGGTTTGCAGGTGGACCGTGCCTGGATAGCGCTCTCTGCAGCCTGTGTACTACTGCTGACCGGCACCGTGAGCCTAGCGGACGTTGGTCAGCATATCGATGTAGGTGCCCTAGTGTTGCTGCTGGCGCTGATGCTGGTATCGGCACAGTTCGGCTTTTCCGGCGTCTACGGGCGTTTGTCTGCGCTGATCATGCGCCACGCCGAGCGTCCCAGCGTCCTGTTGCTGGGCGTCGTGCTGCTGGGTGGTGTGCTGTCGGCACTGCTGGTCAATGACATCGTGGCCTTTGCGATGACGCCGCTGCTCTGTCAGGCGCTGTTGGCTCGTGGCCTGGATCCTCGCCCCTATTTATTGGCGCTGGCGCTGTCGTGTAACGCAGGCTCGGCTGCCAGCCTGATCGGTAATCCGCAGAACATTCTCATTGGGCAGGTCGGCGGGCTCGATTTTTGGGCCTACAGCCTGCAGGCGCTGGTCCCCGCCGTTGCCGCACTGGGCATCACCTACGCCGTCATCTGGGGCATGTGGCGTCACCGCTGGGTGTTGAACGAGCCAGGGGCGGCGCCTGTGCCGCTGAGCGTGTCCCAGGAAAGCCTGCGTTATAAACCGCTGCTGGCAGCCATGGCGCTGCTGGTCCTGTTCTCGACCCCGCTGCCTCGCGAATGGTCGGCGCTCGCGGTAGCGCTGGTATTGATGATGTCGCGCCAAGTCGCCAGCCACCGATATGTGCAGGCGGTGGACTGGAACCTGTTGCTGCTGTTCATGGGGCTCTTCATTGTCACCGGCAGTGTCGCTTCCTTGCCGGAGGCGGGGGTGTTGGTCAACCAGTGGCTGGGGTCGGGAGGTGTGCCGGATGACCCATGGCACATGGCCGGGATATCGCTGGTGGCCAGCAACGTGATCGGTAACGTACCTTTTGTGATCTTGCTACTGGGGCTGTTCCCGCAACTGCCCGAGGCCACGCTGGTCATGCTGGCGGTCATGTCGACGTTGGCAGGTAATTTGCTGCTGATTGGCAGCGTGGTGAATCTGATCGTGGCAGAGGGGGCCAGGCGGCAGGGCGTTCACCTTGGCTTTCTTACCTTTGCCAAGGCGGGTATTCCGGTGACGCTGCTATCGATGCTGGTGGCGGGTGGGTGGTTTGCACTAGGCGTGCGCTGACAAAAAGGCCGACTCCTGGGAGTCGGCCTGCGTTGATAGCCTGTCAGGCTGCGGTGGGGGCCGGTTTCGGCCCGTGCAGCTTGCGCTGCATCAGGAACATGGCGGCGCCGATACCCAGTCCGGCAATGTCGGTGAAGATACCGCCGTAGATCAGGAACAGCGCGCCGATCATCAGCACCAAACGCTGCCATGCCTGGATCGAGCCAAAGAACCATGCTTGTACCGTGGCCGACAGCATGAAGATACCGATCGACGCCGTAATGGCGACGCGAACGATCTGCATCGGTGTGCCTTCCATCAGCATGGCCGGGCTATAGAAGAACATGAACGGTACGATAAAGGCCGCCAACCCTACCTTGAACGAGGTAATGGAGGTTTGCATGGCGTTATCGCCGGAAATACCGGCAGCGGCATAAGAGGCCAGTGCCACTGGCGGGGTGATCGCCGACATGACGGCGAAGTAGAAGACGAAGAAGTGCGCAATCAGCGGCTGAATGCCGATGTTGATCAGGCCAGGCGCCACGACGGAAGCCGCCACGGCATAGGCCGCCGTGGTGGGCATGCCCATCCCCAGCAGAATCGAGATACACATGGCGAAGAACAGGGCCAACAGTTGGCTCACGCCCGCCATGCCCAGCAGCAGCGACGAGAAACGTGCGCCCACGCCGGTCAGGGAAATGACGCCCACGATCAGGCCTGCACAGGCACACACGGCGATGATCTGGATCGACATGGTGCCTGCAAGCTGCAGGGCCTTGAGAATTTCACGAATGCCCATCTTGTTGGGTGAAATCCAGCTCACCACGGCAGCCGCAGCCGTGGCCAGGGTGCCCGCACGGATGACCGAGTACCCCATGAACAGAGCATAGATCAGGATGATGATCGGCGCAAACAGGTACGCGTGACGGGCCAGTTTGCGGAACTGCGGGATTTCATCCTTGCGCATACCGCGCATGCCTTTCTTCGCAGCTTCCAGGTCGACCATGAAATAGACCGACAGGAAGTACAGGGCGGCCGGAATCAGCGCGGCAACGGCAATCTCGCGATAGGGGATGCCGGTGATTTCCGCCATGATGAAGGCACCCGCACCCATGATCGGGGGCATGATCTGGCCGCCGGTGGAAGCAGCGGCTTCGATCGCCCCTGCGCTACGGCCCGGATAACCTACCTTTTTCATCAACGGAATGGTCAGAGAGCCGGTGGAGACCACGTTGCCTGCGGAGGTGCCGTTGATCATGCCCATCAGGCCAGAAGCGAAAATCGACACCTTGGCCGGACCGCCCCGCGAGCGCCCTGCAGCGGCAAAGGCGAAGTTGACGAAGTAGTCGCCCACTTTCGAGGCTTGCAGGAACGCTGCAAAAATAATGAACAGAATGATGTAAGTGGAGGAGACCGCCGTCGTTTGCCCGAGCACCCCGATATCGGTGTAGAGCTGGCTGAAGAAGCGGTTGACCGACAGGCCCGGGTAACTCAGGAAGCCTGGCAGGTAAGGGCCGCCAAACACATAGGCCAGAAAAATGGCAGAAATGACGACCAGCGCGTTACCTGCCACGCGGCGGGTCAGCTCCAGAATCAGCAGCGAACCGGCCATGGCAGCATAGGTAATGCCAACCGGGGCGAAGGAGGTGCCCGTGGACATACGCAGCGGCGTATTATAAATCGTAATCAGATAACCCGCGCTGGCCAGTGCGACGATCATCAGCACCAGGTCAGGCATGGAGAATTTGGAGCGCTGCTGGCGATAGAACCAGGACAGCAGGATCGCCCCTACGGTGGCGAGCAGCATCGGGTAGCCGAAGTGCCAGGTTTCCACCTGTGGGTCGATACGCATGGCGCCCCCGGAAAGGGCTTGCCACATCAGGAAGGCTTGCACCAGTGCGTAGCCTGCGGGCAGTAGCAGCGCGGCTCCCAGCAGTGTCAGCCACTTGGGCGACTCATCGCTGGCGTCACTGGCAAAGCGCGCACCAGTGAACAGGCCGAAGCCAAGAATCAGGGCGCCTGCCACGTGAATGATCCGGTAGGTCCATGTTTCCATGGGCAGGACGTTCAGCGTGATCAGGTGAAACAGCGAGTAGGCGATGGCAACGCCGGCGAAAAGCATCCACTGCCAGCCGGTAAACAGACGACGGTTTGACTCGACGACCTCTTCGTCGACACCTTCGGCGAGTATGGCCTTGGCGTCCTGTTGCTCAACGGGGTCGCTAGCGGGTGCAGCCGGGTTGGGGCTGCCGGTGTTGTTGCTCATGGAGGTTACCCTTGGGATGGATCGTCAGCGAAGGTGCTTGGGTAATTCAGGAAGTGCTTATTCATGGCCAGAGCGACAAGAGCCGACCCTGTAAAGAGTCGGCTCTTGTGCTGGCATATTCGCGCTTACTGGCGAATCATGTCGTCGGCAATCTCATAGCCGTTTTCGTTGAACCAGCGGGCAGCACCGGGGTGGAAAGGCATGACCGTGTTGTACTTGACGTTCTCGGGAATGCTCTCTTCAGCACTGCGGTGGATGGATACCATGCGGTCGTTGTTTTCCATGGTGATGCGCGTGACTTCATACACCAGGCTGTCGGGCAGATCACAGCCGGCAATGGCGAAGTTCCACATGGAAACGGCGCGAGCATCTTCTTCCAGCGTTTCGTAGGTGCTGGCCGGAATCATGAACTCAGAAACCGGGAAGGCGTCGACAATGGTGGCCTGCTCTTCTTCGGTGAACTCGATGATGTTGACGTCAGTTTGAACTTCCAACTGGCTGACGGCCGGGATCGGTACGCCCGCTGCAAAGGCAACGACGTCCAGCAGTCCATCCTGCAACTGGCCGCCCAGGTCAGACCAGCCGCCGTTACGGCGCTCGAAATTGACGCCCAGCTCTTCGAGGATGGCGGGGAAGTAAACGTCAGAAGTAGAGCCTGCGGGGCCAAAACCAATGCGCGAGCCGTCCGGAATCTCGGAAACGGAGGTAATGCCGGTGCTGGCCAGTGCGGTGATGGAGAATGGCGTCTCGTACATCGGGAACAGGGCACAGGCGTTATCCATGACGACACCCGGTGCCAGCGGGCTACGACCGTTCATGGCGTCATCTGCAGGGCCCAGTGTGGTCAGGCCGAAGGCCAGCTCACCCGCGTGAACCAGTGCCAGGTTCTGCGTCGGACCACCGGTGACTTCACCACCGCCGGTAATGCCGCCCAACTGGTCGGCCAGCAGGTTCGCCCAGCCAGAACCGTAGATGTAGAAGGTGCCGCCCTGGCTGGCAGTACCTACGGTAAAGCTGGAGGGCCAGCCGTCACGATCAACTTCCGCATGGGCGGTGGTCGCAGCGACCAGCGCGCCGCCAGCCAGCAGGGCAAGAGACTTGGGCATCATATTACGCATGGCGAGATTTCCTAAGCTGTTATTGGGATTATCGTCTGGCATATCGAGAGTATGGCCAGTGCTCGTTCTAATAAGCAGCTTATGTAGAGCGATTGTCGTGCCAATGGCTTTGTTTTTATTTGAATACAATCGCTTATGGATATCTTATTCAACTTTGGTTGAAAGGCGCTCGACGCTTTATGGATGGCTTTACGCACGGATTCATGGAAATAGCGTGCGGTTTTCCGCACATTTTGGCGAGAAAGACGACTCCCAGGCGTCGCTACTTCGGCTTGCCGGGATCCAGGATACGCACTGGCTGTACATCCTGTACTTTTTGCTCATCGCGCACCTGATTGACTCGAGTCACCAGCTCCGGCGATGTGTCATCCTCGATCGGCAGCTGCTCGAAGAAATCACAGTTGACGCATTCACGGTAGCGAATGCCATGCTGCTCCCAGGCGCGAATACGGTCCATGGCGGCGCAGCGGGGGCATGTAACCCCGGCAATAAAGCGTTTGATACTCGACATGACAGGACTCCCGAGACGCGGCAGCAGAGCTGCCGCGTAGAGATTAAGAGTGGATTAGGCAGCGCGGATACCGCTGTGGCGCAGCAGCGGTGCCACACTGGGCTCGCGACCACGAAACGCGACGAACAGCTCGGCAGCATCGCGGGCGCCGCCCTGTTCAAGGATCTCTTCCTTGAAGCGCTGACCGGTAGCAGGGTCAAAAATACCCGCTTCTTCGAAGGCGCTCCAGGCGTCGGCGGAGAGCACTTCGGCCCACTTGTAGCTGTAGTAACCCGCCGCATAGCCACCGGCAAAGATGTGGCTAAAGCTGTTCTGGAAGCGATTGAAGGGCACCACGGGAACCACTGAGGTGTGGCGGCGTACGTCGTCCAGCAGGCCTTGTACGTCGTTGGCGCTGGGAGCTTCCAATTCATGGTGCAGGCGCATGTCGAAGAGTGAAAACTCTATCTGGCGCAACATGCCCATGGCGGACTGGAAGTTTTTAGCCGCCTGGAGGCGCTCGAACAGTGCATCGGGGAGCGGTTCGCCGGTATCCACGTGTCTGGACAGTAGCGCTAGCCCCTCTTTTTCCCAGCAGTAGTTCTCCATGAACTGGCTAGGCAGTTCGACCGCGTCCCAGGCCACGCCGTTGATGCCGGAAACATCGGCGATGTCCTGCTTGGTCAGCATGTGGTGCAAGCCGTGGCCGAACTCGTGGAACAGCGTTGTGACTTCGTCGTGGGTCAGCAAGGCAGGTTTGCCGCCCACCGGGGCGGTGAAATTACAGGTCAGGAAGGCGACCGGTAGTTGCAGGCCGTGTTCTGTCTGGCGGCGTACCCGGCAGTCTGCCATCCAGGCGCCTCCACGCTTGCCCTCCCGGGCGTAAAGGTCGAGGTAGAAACCCGCAATCGGTTTGCCTTGCTCGGTAATTCTGAAAAACCGCACATCGTCATGGTAGCTGGCCACGCTGGCATCTTCCGCTACTTGTACGTTGTAGAGGCGCTCGATGACCTGAAACAGCCCGTTGACCACATGGGGGGCAGGAAAGTAGGGGCGTAGCTGCTCCTGGGAGAGGTCATGGCGAGCCACGCGCAGCTTTTCACTGGCATAGGCGACATCCCATGGCTGCAGCGTGTCGAGCCCAAGCTCATCACGGGCATAGGCGCTGAGCTCGGCAAACTCCTGCTGGGCTTGCGGCTTGGCACGCTGGGCCAGGTCATCGAGAAAGTCGAGTACCTGGGGGGGGGAGTCGGCCATCTTGGTGACCAGCGAGTAGTCGGCGTAAGTATCGAAGCCGAGCAGGCGGGCCAGCTCCTGGCGCAGGGCCAGCGTCTCTTCCAGAATGGGGGCGTTATCAAACTGGCCTGCCTTAGGGCCCTGGTTTGAGGCGCGCGTCACAAAGGCGGTATACACTTCCTCGCGCAGTTCGCGGTTATCGGCATAGCTGACGATCGGAAAGAAGCTGGGAAAGTCGAGCGTAATGCGGTAACCCTCTGCGCCTTTGGCCTCTGCCAGTGCTTTCAGCGTTTCCAGAGCGCTTTCCGGCACGCCTGCCAGCAGCGTAGGGTCAGTGATGTCCTTGTGCCATGCCTGTGTGGCATCCAGCACATGGTTGGAAAACTGATTGGACAGCGTGGAGAGACGCGCTTGAATGTCGCCGTAACGAGCCTTCTTGTCGGCTGGCAGGTCCACGCCCGCCAAGCGGAAGTCGCGCAGCGCGTTATCAACGGTGCGCCGTTGGGCGGTGCTCAGGTCATGCCAAGCGGAGCCTTCCTTGAGCGCCTGCCAGCCCTTGAAGAGCCCTTCATGTTGGCCCACCCAGGTGCCAAAGGCCGACAGCTTCTCCAAGCAGGCCTGATAGGCGTCACGCAGTTCCGGGCTGTTCATGGTGCTGTTGAGGTGTAACACCGGCGACCAGGCCTGAGACAGGCGGTCGTTAACGGCTTCCATGGGCGCGGCAAAGTTGTCCCAGGTAGGCGGTTGATGAGCGGCTTGTTGGGCAAGGCGCTCGATGGCGTCGCGACCCTCATCGAGCAGTTGTTCTACCGCGGGCACCACGTGTTCGGCGCGAATGTCGGCGAAAGGGGGGAGCTCATGGCTCTCTAGCAATGGGTTGCGGGACATAGGCACCTCGATGGCGGCAGGTTGGTTCATGCGGGCGCGAAAAGCGTCCGTGGATAATGACACAGTGCGGGCAGCCGAGGTCAGTTTCAATGGCGGCATTGGCCTGGAGGCATGCGCCTGCTAGTCTTGCCGCCTTTTGATACGTCGAATCGAGTGCCACCAAGGCAGGAGCAGAAGATGAGTGAAACGCTGGAGCGTTGGGGGTCGAAGCGTGCCTTTATTCTCGCGGTGACCGGTGCCGCGGTAGGGCTTGGCAATATTTGGCGTTTTCCCTATGTGGCCGGGGAAAACGGCGGGGCGGCCTTCTTGCTGATTTACGTGGCGTTTGTCCTGTTGCTGGGCCTGCCCGTGATGATGGCGGAAATACTCATTGGCCGCGCTGGCCGTCGAGGCCCCATGCAGTCACTGGGCGTACTGGCCACACAGGCGGGTGCCTCGCCCCACTGGCGCTGGCTGGGGCTGTTCGGCGCGCTGACGGTGTTTTGCATTCTGTCGTTTTATTCCGTGGTGTCTGGCTGGTCGATCGAGTTTCTGGTGGCCTCCATCAATGGCAACTTTGACGGGGCCAGTGCCGCCGAGATCGGCGCTGGCTTTGACGCCTTTCTGGCCAACCCAGGCTTGCTGATTTTCAACCATTCACTGTTCCTGTTCATGACCATGACGGTGGTGGCGGCTGGCGTCGCGAAAGGCCTGGAGCGGCTCAATAATCTCTTGATGCCGGTGCTCTATGGCCTGTTGGTGCTATTAGCCCTCTACGCCATGACCACCAGCGGCTTTGGGGCGGCGCTGCACTGGCTGTTCATGCCGTCTTTCGAAAACGTCACCGCGTCGGTGGTGCTGCATGCCATGGGACACGCTTTTTTCACCCTGGCCGTAGGGGCGTGTGCGTTGATGGCCTACGGGGCCTATATGCCGGATGAACAGAGCCTGCCGAAAGCCGCTTGTGCGGTAGCCGTGCTGGATATCAGCGTGGCGCTGCTGGCGGGTATTGCGATCTTTTCGGTAGTGTTTGCCCAGGGGATGGACCCGGCGGACGGGCCGGGGTTGATGTTCGTGACCCTACCCATTGCCTTCTCTGAGTTGCCCTGGGGCTCCCTGTGGCTGAGCGTGTTCTTTTTGCTGCTGCTGCTGGCGACGTGGACGTCAGCCATCAATCTGGCGGAGCCCATGGTGGCCACGCTGCAGGGCCTTGGCTGGCGGCGCAGCGTTTCTACGGCTGTCGTGGCGATCAGTGTCTGGCTGCTGGGGCTGCTGTCGGCCTTCTCCTTTTCTCACCTGGCGGAGTTTAGACCGCTGTTTGGGCGCAACGTGTTCGAGCTGGTCAGCAGTATCCCCCCGGACATCTTCCTGCCCATGGGAGGATTGCTGATTGCTATCTTCGCGGCCTGGGTAATGCCACAGCCCTTGGTGATGCACACCCTGGGCGTGGGTGAGCGAGGCTTCCTGCTTTGGCAACGTCTGGTCCGTTGGGTCTCCATTCCGCTGACCTTCATCGTCCTGCTGGGTGGATTGCTATAGTGGTTCTTGTGTCACTAACAGGAGAGTCTTCATGAGCAATGCCTTACGCGCGTTTCACGCACACTCCCCTACGCTGGGCGAGCGTGTCTATATCGACCCGGCCAGTGTCGTGATCGGCAACGTCACTCTGGGCGACGACTGCTCGGTATGGCCCATGAGCGTGATCCGTGGCGATATGCACAGGATCACTATCGGGGCGCGCACCAGCGTGCAGGATGGCAGCGTGCTGCATATCACCCACGCCAGCGATTTCAACCCGGAGGGCTTTCCTTTGACGATCGGTGACGATGTCACCATCGGTCACAAGGCCATTCTTCACGGCTGCACGTTGGGTAACCGCATTCTGGTGGGCATGGGCGCCATCGTCATGGATGGCGCGGTGGTGGAGGACGAGGTGATCATTGCGGCGGGAGCGGTGGTGACACCGGGCAAACGGCTGGAAAGTGGCCATGTATATGCGGGCAATCCTGCCAAGCCGTTGCGGCCTTTGAAAGAGCAGGAGCGGGCCTTTTTCCCCTATACGGCAGGCAACTACGTCAAATTGAAGGACGAGTTTCTAGCGCAGCAAGGTGGTTAGTCTAAACCTTTGGTAAACGGCAGCTTTTTTTATATCAGGCCGTGTTGTAGTCTTCGATAATCTGGTAATTTATCCAGTTTTTCAGAGTGCCACGACATGGCCAACTTTCGCACGCACATTACCGTGGCCGCCGCAGGCGGTACGCTCATGGCCTATATGGGCTGGCAAGCGCAGTGGTGGCCCGCGTCGCAATCCTTGCTGATCATTGCGCTGGTGGCCTTCGGTGGCATCCTGCCCGACATAGACGCAGACCGTTCCCGCTCTATCCGTCTGATTTTCAATCTGTTGTCGGTGCCTACCCTGGTATTGGGGGTGTTGATGCTGCAGCCCTGGTTGACGCCTGGACTGCTGCTGGTGGCCTGCGGCGGTATCTATTTCTCAGTGCGCTACCTGGCCGCGATTCTCTTCTCCAGATTGACCGTACACCGAGGGATTTGGCACTCGTTGATGGCGGCGGGGTTGTGCGCCCTGGCGACGGCGGCGCTCAGCTACCATCTGCTAGCGCAGCCCGCCTGGTTGGCCTGGTCGCACGGTGCCGCGGTACTGGTGGGGTTTATCATCCACCTGGGACTGGATGAGCTGTTCAGTGTCGATCTGGAGGGGGCGCGGCTGAAGCGCTCGTTTGGTACGGCGCTCAAGCTGGGCGATAGCCGACGTCCTCTCTCTAATCTTTTGATGCTCATTGCCATGCTGGTGCTGGTGCCCTGGGTGCCGCCCTGGGGAGTGCTGCTGGAACTGATGCGTCAAGGGTCACTGCTGTGGCGGTAATCGTCAGCGCTCAGGCCATGCTTTTTGAGCTTGTCGTAGAACGTCTTGCGCGGGATGCCCAGGTGGCGACACACTTCCGTTACGCGGCCGTGGTGACGCGCCAGTGACTGGCTGATCAGGCTCTTTTCGAACAGCTCTACCTGGCGCGGTAGCGTGGGTTCATGGGTGTCTGCGGCGACACCTTCCAGCAAGGCGTCCAGCCGATAGTCGAACGCGGCACCCAGCAAAACGTAACGTTCGGCAAGGTTGCGCAGCTCGCGCACGTTGCCTGGCCAGTCGTGGGCCAGCAGGGCGGCAATGGCCGGGCTGTCCAGCGTTGGCGCTTCCAGCCCGCTACGGTTGGCGGCGACCACGGCAAAGTGCTGAAAAAGGAGCGGGATGTCTTCCCGCCGCTCGCGCAGGGCGGGCAGGGGCAGGGTGACCACATTGAGACGGTAGTAGAGGTCTTCGCGAAACAGCCCGTCGTCGGCCGCCACTTTGAGATCTACCTTGGTGGCGGCAATCACGCGAATATCGAGCGGTACGGCTTCATTGGCTCCCAGACGTTCGACGCTGCGCTCCTGCAGTACGCGCAGCAGCTTGACTTGCAGTGCCATGGGCATGGACTCGATCTCATCCAGAAACACCGTGCCGCCGTTGGCATGCTCGAACTTGCCGATACGCCGCTCCACGGCCCCTGTGAAAGCGCCTTTTTCGTGCCCAAACAGCTCTGATTCGATGGTGTTTTCCGGCACGGCGCCGCAGTTGATCGCCATGAAGGGGCTATTGCGACGAGCGCTGCGTTCATGGATCGCGCGGGCCACCAGATCTTTCCCTGTGCCGGTTTCGCCAAACAGCAAGACATCGGCCTCTACCTGGCTGATGCGCTGGATCATGGCCGCCAAGCGCGAAATGACCGGCGTGCGGCCTACCAGGCGAGGCCCGAGCGCAGCGTGCTGGACTTCGAGCTCGGCTTTCAGGCGCAGGTTTTCCAGACTCAGCTGGCGCTTTTCGATGCCGCGTCTCACGACGTCCAGTAGCTGATCGCCTGCAAAAGGCTTTTCCAGAAAATCCCAGGCACCGGCGCGCATTGCTTCCACCGCCGTCGAGATGTCGCCATGGCCAGTGATCAGTATGATCGGCAGGGTGGCATCGCGATGGTGAAGCTCATGCAGCAGGGCCATGCCATCCATGCCGGGCATGCGGATGTCGCTGACGATGACGCCTGGGAAGTCGTCGGGCAGCGCCGCCAAGGCTTGCTCTGCGGATTCGAAGCAGTAGGGGGTGTAGCCGGCCAGCTCTAGGGTCTGGCTTGCGGTGATACGCAGATGTGGCTCGTCGTCGATCACCATGACCGGCAGTGTCGACGGTTCATGCATGGTTATTGTTCTCCGTTATTCTATGCTGCTCGCTTGGGGGCGACACGATGGTGCGCGGTAGGGAAATCGTGAAACACGCGCCTCCCTCGGCCCGGTTGGTGGCCTGTAGCTTGCCGCCCAGATCCTCCATGATACGCGATGAGATGGAAAGTCCTAGCCCCAGGCCGCTGCCCGGCGCCTTGGTAGTGAAAAAGGGCTCGAAGATCCGCGACACATGGTGCTCGGCGATACCGGGGCCGTTGTCGATGACATGAATTCGCACTTGGTCAGACGTGGCCTCGGCCCGCAGCGTAAGGGTGGGCTGGGCGACGTCTTTCATCGCCTGGATGGCATTGCCAATCAGGTTGACGATGACCTGTTCCAGGCGCACCAGGTCTCCCTCTACCCACAGGGTTTCGGCGGGCCATTGAGGCGTCACCTGGATACTGCCATCGCGCAGTCGGCTGTGAAACAGGCGCAGGGCGTACTCGATGCAGGCCTGGACAGAAATGGTTTCGTGGCGCTCGCTGCTTTTGCGAGAAAATTGCCGTAGCTGAGCACTGATATCTGCCATGCGCTGGGTCAGCTCGACGATTTGCGCCAGATTGGCATCGGCTTGCTCGATGCGCGTCAATTCGATGAAACGGCGCGCGTTTTCAGCATAGGCGCGAATAGCGGCCAGCGGCTGATTGAGCTCATGATTGATGCCTGCGGCCAGTTGGCCCAACACGGCCAGCTTGGCGGCCTGGATCAGCTCGTTTTGGGTCTGCTGTAGGTTGGCTTCTGCCCGGCGACGCTCTTCGATTTCATCGGAGAGGCGTTGATTGGTGGCCAACAGGTCGCGTGTTCGACGCTCAACGCTGGCTTCCAGCTCATCGCGCGCGCGCGCCAGAGTCTGTCGTTCACGTTCGGCAAAGGCTTCCCGCTCCCGGCGTAGCCGCAACCGTTGCCAGCCGATGCCAGCGCCCAGTGCAACGACCCCATAGAGCCCTCCTGCCATCAAGGCGGCCACCCACTGGGCGCTGACCACCGAGTTCAGCGGTTTGAGAATATGCATTTGCCAGCCAAATTCGGGTAGCGGCCGGGTCAAGCTGAGGTAGCGTTCTCCCTGCAGTGGCCCATGAGCAAAGCTGACAAGGTGGCTGCCGGGGCCATGGGAGGCTTCTACCTCGATGCCGGAGGGGTCGAGCGGCTCGATGGCATAGCGACGCGTTGCGCGCAGGCTTTCGCGCTGCGCTTCGTTGAGGGGGTAGAGCGCATTCATGCGCAGCTCGGGTTGGCTGGCCATGAAAATGATCGAGTCGCTGTCCGTGACAAACAGCTCCGCATCTTGCTGTGCCCAGCTCTCTTCGACCTCATCGAGCAGCACCTTGATGACCAGCACGCCATCCGGTGTGGCGTCGGGTGAGGTATCGTCCAGCCACACGGGGGCAGAAAAGAAGTATCCCCGTTCCAGCGACTGCGTGCCCAAGCCGTAAAAACGCCCTTGCCCACCGGCGATGGCATCGGTGTAATAACTGCGAAAGGCGTAGTTATGGCCAATAAACGTGTTGGGTCGGTGCCAGTTGCTCGCAGCAATGGTGTAAGCATCGCGATCCAGCAGATAAACGTCCGACACGCCCGCCGTAAACCGAAAACGGTCCAATAGCAGGTTCAGCGACATGGGGTCCTGACCTTCAGGCGCGGCCAGGAAACGCTGGATGCCTTCCCGGGTAGAGAGCATTTGGGGCAGGTAATCATAACGGGATAGGTAGCCCGTCAAGTTGGCTGCCGATAGGCGCAGCTCGTTTTCAGCGTCGTCGCGCAGATTGGCAAGCGCCTGCTCGCGGGCTAGCTGGGCGGCCTGCCACATGCACAGCGCAAGCCCCACCGGCAGGATCAGCAGCCAGGCAAGCCGCCAACGTGGGCCGGGAGAGCGGCTCATGCGGAGGTGCGCGTGCCCTGGGCACGGCGTAATGCGCGCTGAGCGCGGGTCTCCGCACGGGCCATTTCGAGTAGCCCCTCCTCCACATACACCAGGTGTTCGTGAGCGCGGGCTCGGGCATCTTCTGCGCGGCCCTCCAGGATGGCATCGAGCAGCGCTCGGTGCTGCTTCATCAACTGTGAGCGGGAGTCTGGCTTGGCAAACAGGTGTGCCAGATTATCCACGATACTCTGCTCCAGGAGATGGAAGATACCGCGAATGGTGTGCAAGAGCAGGACATTGTGCGCTGCTTCGGCAATCGCCAAATGAAACGCGGCGTCCAGCTTGGCTTCCTGTGCAGGGTCAGCGCCGACGAAACCGCCGTCCAGCTCCTCGAAGCGCTGTATCAGCACGGCTTTGTCGGCGGGTGTCGAGCGCAGTGCAGCATAGTAGGCCGATATGCCCTCCATGGCATCGCGAAACTCTAGCAGATCCAGGTGAAATTCCTTGTGGCGGGAAAGCATTTCCAGCAAGGGGTCGGTATAGCCGCTGTTGAGCGTCTCGTTGACAAAGGTGCCGCCGCCTTGGCGACTGCTCAGTAATCCGCGGGCAGCCAATTTCTGAATGGCTTCTCGCAAGGAGGGGCGAGAAACACCAAAACGCTCAGCCAGCTCTCTTTCAGGGGGCAAGCGCTGCCCGGGTTTCAGGCTTCCTTCCAGAATCATACCTTCAAGGCGTTCGGTAATCACATCGGCAAGGCGCTGTTGGCGGAGCGGCGGGTAAGACATGAACAGTAGCTCCAATAATTGGTAAGACCAAGAGTAATCAATTTAAATGTTCCGCTCAAGCGTCCGTAGCATGTCATTCCAATAAGAAAGCAGCGCTTTGAACTAAAGTATGGTGGGCGCCATGGGCTAATTGCACGTTTTGTGTTTGACACACAAGATCGGCCTATCTAATGTTGTTTCTGTTTTTTTGTAAATTGGTAAAACCAATTAATACGCTAGAGCGCTGGCATACTCATGCGTCGTAGGTAAGCAAGAGCATGTAGGCATGGCTTTTGCTGACGTGACAACAACAGTGCAATCTCTCCATAGGGTGCTCCATGATCATTTCTGCCTCCACGGACTATCGCCGGGCTGCCAAGCGTCGCCTTCCCCCTTTCCTCTTTCACTATGCGGATGGAGGGTCGTACGCAGAGCACACCCTCCGTCGCAACGTGGATGACCTGCGTGATGTTGCGCTACGTCAGCGGGTGCTGAAGGACATGTCCACGCTTTCTCTGGAAACCGAGCTGTTTGGTGAAAAGCTTGCGATGCCGCTGGCGCTGGCGCCGGTAGGGCTGGCAGGTATGTATGCTCGGCGGGGCGAGGTGCAGGCAGCCCGCGCGGCCAGTAAGAAAGGGGTGCCCTTTACCCTGTCGACCGTCTCGGTTTGCCCGATTGCCGAAGTGGCGGCAGCGGTCGACCGGCCCATCTGGTTTCAGCTCTACGTGCTGAAAGACCGTGGGTTCATGAAGCATGTGCTGGATCGTGCCAAGGAAGCGGGCGTAAAGACGCTCGTTTTTACCGTGGATATGCCGGTACCTGGGGCGCGTTATCGTGATGCCCACTCCGGCATGAGCGGCAAGCACGGCCCAACACGGCGTATTCTGCAAGCGGCACTGCATCCCCTGTGGGCCTGGGACGTTGGGGTCAATGGCCGACCCCATGACCTGGGAAATGTGTCCGACTATCGCGGCAAGCCAACCGAGCTCGAGGATTACATTGCCTGGCTGGGCGATAACTTCGATCCTTCTATCTCTTGGAAAGATCTGGAGTGGATTCGAGAGCAGTGGGATGGGCCCATGATCATCAAGGGCATTCTTGATGCGGAAGATGCGCGGGATGCGGTGCGATTTGGCGCAGATGGTATCGTGGTATCCAACCATGGCGGCCGTCAGCTGGACGGCGTGCCGTCCACGGCTCGGGCGCTACCCGCCATTGCAGATGCGGTCAAAGGAGATCTGGCGATTCTGGCGGACTCTGGCGTGCGCAGTGGCCTGGATGTCGTCAGAATGATTGCCATGGGAGCGGATACGGTGCTGATTGGCCGAGCATTCATCTATGCGCTGGCGACAGCGGGAGAGGCTGGCGTGACCCATCTTCTCGAGTTATTTGAAAAAGAAATGCGCGTTGCCATGACGTTGACCGGGGCGCGCACCATTGCTGAACTCGGCTCCCAGTCGCTGGTGTCTAATGCTCAGCAGGCACTGTTGCAAGAGTAAAAGCAGGCGGTGCTGCCTGGTAGTAGAGACGGTATATAGGTGTGCGACTGCAAGGCGTGAAATTATTTTAC
The DNA here is from genome assembly GCF_014651795.1 of Vreelandella hamiltonii. Classification (NCBI taxonomy): domain Bacteria; kingdom Pseudomonadati; phylum Pseudomonadota; class Gammaproteobacteria; order Oceanospirillales; family Halomonadaceae; genus Vreelandella; species Vreelandella hamiltonii. Next base: position 35,377 of record NZ_BMXO01000024.1, read on the forward strand.
AAAAGTCCTTGCCAACCCGGCAGCGAATCCGTAAAGTACGCATCCGCTGCCGGGGACGCCAAGCGTTACCAGCGGTAAAGAAGGTTGAAAAACCTTCGGTTTGTCAGGAAGTTGGCGTCATCTGCTGGTTGGATTGATCGCTCACTTCACTCGCTGAAAACAGCCCTTGACAAACACCACGGAATGCGTAGAATACGCCTTCCTTGCTGAGGCAGCACGGTTCAGGTCACCGAGCCAGTCACAGCGAAATGATGACAGCAGTATCGCTCTTTAACAATTTGATCAGGTAATTCATGTGGGCGCTTGCCGATGAGGGTGAATCATCACCTAATATCAAGGCAAGCGAACACCAGGATACTCTTCGGAGTATCGCAGTGAATTCGTTTGAACCTTGAGCCAAGTTTGATCCGCTTTTGTTGTCTTCGGCTAGTCCTGAGATGGCGAGTAAGGATCGCATTGATCTTAAACTGAAGAGTTTGATCATGGCTCAGATTGAACGCTGGCGGCAGGCCTAACACATGCAAGTCGAGCGGTAACAGGGGGTGCTTGCACCCCGCTGACGAGCGGCGGACGGGTGAGTAATGCATAGGAATCTGCCCGATAGTGGGGGATAACCTGGGGAAACCCAGGCTAATACCGCATACGTCCTACGGGAGAAAGGGGGCTCCGGCTCCCGCTATCGGATGAGCCTATGTCGGATTAGCTGGTTGGTGAGGTAAAGGCTCACCAAGGCGACGATCCGTAGCTGGTCTGAGAGGATGATCAGCCACATCGGGACTGAGACACGGCCCGAACTCCTACGGGAGGCAGC
>NZ_BMXO01000025.1:0-17420 GCF_014651795.1 Vreelandella hamiltonii
CTCCCATTGGTCATCACGTAGCATTAGCCGAGGCATAGATCACCGAAAAATGCTGATATTCTAAATCAGCCCGATCTCCATCAGCAATTGTTAACGCACCCTAGCCAGAGCGTTGCTGGCGGGAACATGGCAACCAGGCGAGCTGTTCCCCAAAGAGATGGATATCAGCAACCACTTTGGCGTCAGCCGCAATCAAGTACGCAACGCCTTAGCCAGCTTGACGGCTGCCGGGCTTTTAGAGCGCACAGCAGGTAGAGGAACGCAAATCAGACAAATGAGCGATTGGCACTTACTTGACCCGCTGATGAGCGAATGGATGACTGGGCTTACCAACCTAGATCCCGAGCTGATCCGCGCCATTTACGCCTTTCGTTTTTCGGCAGAGCCGATCGTGGCCAGTTTAGCGGCCCAAGCCGCTAATGAAGAAGACCTCGATCGTTTGCGAGCCGCTTTTGAAGGCATGAAGCGAACGGCAACGGACCCCGCGGGTCGTCATCAGCACGCGGAATACGACGTGATGTTCCACGATGCCACTTACAGCGCTAGCCACAACCTTGTATGGCGGCAAATGGGGCACTTATTACGTCCCTCAATCATGGCGTTGGTGCACGGCTCCCAACACCAAACCAGCACGCTTGATGACAGCTTAGCGAGGCACCAGGCCGTTTTAGAGGGCATCGTCCATCGCGACCCGGAAGCCGCAGCGGCGGCTGCCAAAGAAGTCCTGCGCCGTACGGCAGTCGATTTGGGCATTGTCCACGAGCCCTCCTTCACTCATTAATCACTTATCTCGCTAGCAAAGGTAGAAGATCAATGAAAATCACTCGTTTAAAAACCTGGCAAGTGCCGCCCCGCTGGCTTTTCCTCAAAATCGAAACCGATGAAGGGTGCTACGGCTGGGGCGAACCGGTCATTGAAGGGCGTGCCGCCACGGTAGAAGCCGCCGTGCACGAGCTGGCCGACTACTTGATTGGTCAAGACCCTCACCGGATCGAGCACCTATGGAACACCATGTATCGCGCGGGGTTCTACCGAGGCGGCCCGATTCTGATGAGCGCCATTGCAGGGATCGACCAAGCGCTATGGGATTTAAAAGGGCGCGATCTGGGAGTGCCCGTCCATCAACTCTTGGGCGGGGCCGTTCGCGATAAGATGCGGATGTATGCCTGGACTGGCGGCGACCGCCCAAGCGATGTGGGCGCGGGTGCTAGAGCCCTGGTAGAGAAAGGGTTCACCGCTTTCAAAATGAACGGCACGCCCGAGTTGCAGATCGTCGACTCCCATCGCAAAGTGGATGAGGCGGTCGCCCGAGTAGCAGAAGCGCGGGACGCGGTAGGGCCTGACGTGGGTATCGGCATCGACTTTCATGGCCGCGTACATCGGCCAATGGCGAAAGCGCTGCTACGCGAACTGGAGCCGTTTCATCCCATGTTTGTCGAAGAGCCAGTGGCTCCCGAACACCTGCCCTGCTTAAAAAATATCGCTGGAGGCCTTGGCTACCCTTTAGCTACCGGCGAGCGCTTGCACACCCGCTTTCAGTTCCGCGACCTGCTGGCGGATGGCATGATTGATATTGTGCAGCCGGATATTTCCCACTGCGGCGGTATTAGCGAAGGGCTAAAAATTGCTGCGCTCGCCTCTTCCTACGACGTTGCTCTAGCGCCCCACTGCCCGCTGGGCCCTCTTACCCTGGCCGCCTCTCTGCAGTTGGATGCGGTGAGCCATAACGCCTTTATCCAAGAACAAAGCATGGGGATCCACTACAACCAGGGTAACGATGTGCTGGACTACCTAGTGGATAAAACGGCGTTAGCCATTGAAGACGGCTTTTGTGCCATCCCTCGAGGCCCAGGGTTAGGCGTGGAAATCGATGAAGCCTTTGTCGAAGAGCGGGCCAAAACCGGGCACCGCTGGCGCAACCCCGTGTGGACCCATGAAGATGGCTCAATCGCCGAGTGGTAACCTTGATCTAGCCAATGGAGAGCGGCATGACAGATCCAATCAGTAAAGTGGAGTTTAATAATTTAGCTGGTCAAAGCGTATTTATCACCGCGGATGGAGAGCGCACATGAAGAGCGCCCTTGAACAACACCTAGCATGGGTTGCCGCAGACTGGGGTTCCAGTAATCTTCGCGTCTGGGGACTGGACCAGCACGATCAAGTCATTGCCCAAGCCAGTAGCAATAAGGGAATGCTCGCGTTAACCCCAGTTCAGTATGAAGCTGAGTTACTGCGCTTGATCGCCGACTGGCTGCCCGCGAACCGCCAGGTGGACGTGGTGGTGTGCGGTATGGCAGGGGCACGCCAAGGCTGGTTGGAAGCCGCCTACCTACCAGTGCCCACGCCCCTTCATCAACTAGGCATGGGAGCAGTGACGCCTCAACTGGCTAACCAGCAGCTGCGAGTTTATTTACTCCCTGGTTTGAGCCAAGCCCGCGCTAACGCTACCCATTTCGATGTCATGCGCGGCGAAGAGACCCAACTGGCGGGCTTGCTGGCTGATCACCCCCACTTTTCAGGTCTCGCCTGTCTGCCGGGCACTCACTCTAAATGGGCCCAGCTGGAAGCGGGAACGGTGGGTAGCTTTAGTACCTATTTAACAGGGGAGCTTTACCATTTGCTGGCGCGTCAATCGGTGTTACGGCACTCCATCGGCAGCGACGACCTGGATGACGAGATGGGCCGTGACATCTTCCTGGCAGCGGTGCGTGAAAGCTATGAGGCTCCAGACGCCTTTAGCAGCCGCCTGTTTGGCCTACGCGCACAGGACTTGCTGGACACCAAACTGCCCACCGATGCCCCACGACACAACCTCCTAGCGGCGAGGCTTTCGGGCTTGGTGATTGGATTAGAACTATCCGGTGCATCCCGCCAGTACGCGTCAAATGAGCCCATTGCGCTGATTGGCAATCAAGCCCTTTGCCAGCGCTACACCTTGGCATTAAACACCATCGGCCGCCCTACTCAGCATCTGGACGGCAACACCGCCGTACTGGCAGGCCTAAGCCTCGCCCACCATGCGCTCAAGGAAACGGCTTAACGCTGCCCTTGCTTGCCGAACCGATATATGGAGAAATCGCCTATGTCACTGCCCTTAATCGGTATTCTACGTGGGGTCACCCCCACCGACGTTGTTGAGATTGCAGGCGCGGTGCTTGCCGCTGGGATTACTCAAATTGAAGTGCCGCTGAACTCCCCCGAACCGTTAGACAGCATCCGTCTCCTAGTGGATGCCTTTGGCGAACGCGCCGTGATTGGTGCTGGAACGGTCTTAACCACCGCGCAAGTGCGGGATGTTCACGCCGCTGGGGGCCGTTTGATCGTATCACCCAACTGCCGCCCGGCTGTCATCGAAGAAACTTATCGGCTTGGCATGGCCAGTTGGCCGGGCATAGTCACCCCCTCTGAAGCGTTCGATGCATTGGACGCCGGCGCTACCGGCTTAAAACTATTTCCAGCGGCCCAAGTGGGTCTAGAAGGCATGACGGCAGTCCGCGCGGTACTGCCCAAAGGGACGCTGCTATATGCCGTGGGCGGCGTAGGAGTAGAGAACTTTGCCGAGTGGCGCACTGCTGGCGTGGACGGAGCGGGCCTTGGCAGCGCGCTGTATAAACCCGGCCAAAGCGCCGCTCAAGTTGGACAACAGGCACAGGCGCTGGTCGACGCTTGGCAGGCAGCGAGGCAATAATGAGCCCAAACGAGCATACCTCAACCTGGCAAGCGGAGTTGGCCCTTGATTGCCGTTGCACGCTAGGCGAAGGCCCACAGTGGGACGCAGCGAACGAGCGGCTCTATTGGTGCGACATTCTTGAGCAGCGGCTACACTGGCTAGCCCCTGCCAGCCAGAGTAGCGGTCAATATGCGCTCGATCACAAAATCTCGTTGGCTACTCCGCTCGACACCGGCGGCCTGCTGCTGGTGGGTGAAGACCGCTTGAGCCTCTTCGGCCCGGACGTTGGAACCGTCAAGCGATGGGGAAATTTTGAAACCGATAACCCGCTTACTCGCAGCAATGACGCCCGCGTGGACCGCCACGGCAGTCTGTGGCTTTCCAGCATGGGTAAGGCTGCCGAACCGGGGGCCGGAGCACTGTATCGCTTGCATCGAGGCGAACTCACATGCTTACGCACCGGGCTAACCATTCCCAATGCCCTCTGTTTCTCGGCAGACGGCCACTCGGCTTGGTTTACCGATACGGCAACAAGTGTCGTGATGCGCTGGACGCTAGACAGGGAAGGCTGGCCCCAAGGCGACCCAGAGCCTTGGGCAGACTTCTCCTCTACCGCTGGCAATCCCGATGGCGCAGTCGTCGATAGCGAAGGCTGCCTATGGCTAGCCCTGTGGGGGGCAGGACAGGTCGTGCGCTTAAACCCTGATGGCGACATCATTGGTCGCGTTGAGTTACCAGTGAGCCAACCTTCTTGCCCAGCATTTGCTGGCCCCGGCCTTACGAAGCTCTATATCACCACAGCACAAGAAGGATTTAGCGCTGCGCAGTTAGCTCAGGAGCCGACCGCAGGCTCGCTTTACGTGGTAGAAACCGGTATTGCAGGCCTAGCAGAATTACCTCTGCGACTGACCTGACCAGCCAATAACCTTAAAGCACAAGGCCTCGATAACCATAGCGTGGCCTTGTTCACTACGTTATGAATGCCAGGCCTTAAGCCGCAAAGCTGATGTACATCACGATGACCAGCACCACCAATACGATTCCGGCAGGCACGGCGCCTTTCCAAGGCGTCAAATCCACATCACCGCTGTGCTCTTGAACCCAGTCGGTCTCGCGGGGACGCATTTTACCAATCACCAGCATCACCGCTACCAGCAGCACGAACACCAGCGCGACGAAGTGGAATTCGTGCATCACCTGCGGCAATAGCGTGAACGGCGGCACGAAGTAGCCTGCGGCAATCAGCAAACAGCCACCGATCAGCGCCACCTTGGCGGCCATCGGCGGTACTCGCTTGGTCAGCAACCCCACCAGCACGACCGCCAGAATGGGGATGAAGTAGATCGCGTTCATCTTCTGTAAATAGCCGAACAGGCTCTCCTGGCCCGCCAACAGCGGCGCGATGATCATTGTGGTCACAGCCATGATCCAACCAAACACCTTGCCGGACTTCACCACCTGCGCTTCGGTCGCGTCTTTATTCAGCACACCCTTATAAATACCCATGCTGAAAATCGTCGTGGTGCTATTCAGCGCAGAGTTGAACGACGACAGAATGGCCCCGACCATCACGGCGGCAAAGAAACCGGTGAGGTAAGGGGGCAGCACATTAAATACCAGATGGCCATATGCTTCGTCGGCACGTACGCCCTGATCGGCATACAAGTGATAAGCGATGATACCCGGCAGCACCAGATACAGAGGCCCCAGCAGTTTGAAGAGACCGGTCAGCAGTACGCCCTTCTGCCCTTCGGCCAGGTTCTTCGCGGCAAAAGTGCGCTGGATGATCTGCTGGTTGGTGCTCCAATAGAAGAGATTAATCAGGAAGACGCCGGTAAACAGGGTGAAGAACGGCACCTGCTGTTCAGGGCCACCAATCGAATTCAGCTTATCTGGATCGCTCTCTTTGAGAATATTCCAACCTTCCATCACGCCGCTGCCGTCACTGACCGCCTGCAGGCCGAAATAGACGATGACGAAACCGCCAATCAAAAGCCCCACGCCATTCAGCGTATCGGATACAGCAACCGTGCGCAGCCCGCCAAACAGGGCATAGATGGCCCCAATGATGCCAACGATCCATACCGTCAGCCACAGCAGCGTATTGGTCGACTCAATGCCCATCAGCCCTTGAAGATCGAGCATTCCCTGCAAACCAATGGCGCCCGAGTAGAGAATGATCGGCAGCAGAATGACCGCGTAGGCAAGGAGAAAAATGACGTTGGTGATCAGCTGCGTTGTTTTATCGAAACGAATTTCGAGTAGCTGAGGCAGCGTGGCAATACCACTTTTCAAAAAGCGCGGAAGGAAAAATAACGCCAGAGCGACCAGAGCAATCACTGCCACGACTTCCCAAGCCATGACGCTTAACCCATCAGCAAACGCCGCACCGTTGAGGCCTACCATCTGCTCCGTAGAGAGGTTGGTCATTAACAGTGAGCCTGCGATTAGCGGAAAGGTAAGCGTGCGCCCTGCTAGAAAATAGCCGCTAGTGCTGGAGTGATCGTCGCGCCGAGTGATGCGCCACGTAATGAAGGCGACAAGCCCTGTGAAAAACAGGAACGACGCCAGGGTCAACATATGCATGCTCGCTTTCCTCTTTATATAAAAAACGCGCCATATATCGAGACGCGCACTAAATGTCTGACATATCGAAGCCTCATCTTAGTTGACGCGAATATATCGACGTTATCCGTCTTTAGTCCTAATTAAGTCCAACAAAAAAGCCCGAGCATGGCAACATGCTCGGGCAAACGTCCTGCTCACATGACCCGACATCAGTGAAGCAAGTGACGAGAGTGCTCGGTACGGTATTACGGTGTTAGCTGGCTACCCATCAGTGATGGAAGCGCTCGGCGGCCTGGCGGGCCAGTTCGCGGATGCCGTCCCAATCTTCGGCGTCGACCATGGCTTTCGGGGTCAGCCAGGAGCCGCCGACGCACATCACGTTGGGCAGCGAGAGGTAGGATTCGGCATTGTCCACGGTGATGCCGCCCGTGGGGCAGAAACGCGCTTCTGGGATCGGCGCGCCGAACGCCTTGATTGCCTTGGCACCGCCGCTGGACTCCGCGGGGAAGAACTTGAAGCGGCGGTAGCCGTACTGCCAGCCGGTCATCAGCTCGGAAATGGTAGAAACGCCCGGCAGCATGGGCACCGGGCTCTCGACGCCGTAGCGGTACAGCGCCTCGGTGGCCCCCGGCGTCACCACGAAATCGGCGCCGACCTGTTCGGCCTGGCGGTACTGTGCAGGCGTGAGCACCGTGCCGACACCAATGCTGGCCCCCGGCAGGGCTTCTTTCATGCGCTTGATGGCTTCCAGCGCGCAGTCGGTACGCAGCGTCACTTCCAGAACGCTCAGGCCGCCCTCTACCAGCGCACGGCCCAGCGGCACGGCATCCTCGATGCGTTCGATGGTAATGACCGGAATGACTTCGGCCTTCAGGCAAATACTGTCCAGCTCGGCGGTGCGCGTTGAGGGTAACTGTTTATCGATGGTCATCAGTGAATCTCCAAGCAAATTGTTATTGGCGAAGGCCTGCCGTCAGGGCGCCCAGTAGATCGCCAGCGGGCAAGATAAAAAGGCGCGAATCGGCAGTGTCCGAACGTCGTCACCACTCATGGCGTTGGCCAATACGGCACGTTTGTCATCGCCGGTAATATGCAGAATGTGGCGTTTTGCCTGATGCAGACGGTCCGCCGAGAAAGTAATACGCGGCTGCGGCTGGCTGGGGGTGCGCACGGCAACCAGCGGCTCGTCGGTGGAGAGCGCCAGCCCCAGCTCCTGGCTATCCGGGAACAGCGAGGCCGTGTGGCCGTCTCCGCCCATGCCCAGAATCACCACGCTGGCGGGCCAGGCAAGGCCTGCCGTGGCCTCAGCCACGGCAGCCACGCCCTCTTCCGGCGTGCCGTGCGCCGAGGTCAACGGTACGAACGTAGCCGCTGCTGCCGGGCCTTGCAGCAGGTTGTCGCGCACCAGTTTGGCATTGCTGTCGCTGCTCTGCTCATCCACCCAGCGTTCATCGGCCAGGGTGATGTCCACCCGCGCCCAGGCCAGCGGCTTTTGCGCCAGCGCTTTAAAAAACGGCACCGGCGTCGAACCGCCCGATACCACCAGCAGGGCACGCTCCTGGTGCGCAAGGTCTGCCGCCAGGGCTTGATAAACGGCTTCAGCCAGCTGCTCGGCCAGCGCTTGTCGTGTAGTGCTCATTTCAATAATCCTCGTACCAGCTGCGGCCATCCTGGGTAATCATGGCAATCGAGGCCACCGGCCCCCAGGAGCCTGCGGGGTAGCGGCGCGGCGGAGTTTCGCGTGATTTCCAGCCATTGATCAGCTGGTCGCACCAGCGCCAGGCGTGCTCCACTTCGTCACGCCGCACGAACAGGTACTGCTGGCCTTTCATGACTTCCAGCAGCAGACGCTCGTAGGCATCCGGAATACGCGATTTCGGGAAGGCGCTATTGAAATCCAGGTGCAGCGGGCCGGGACGCAAGCGCATGCCCTTGTCCAGGCCGCTATCCTTGGTGAGCACCTGAAGGGCGATGCCCTCTTCCGGCTGCAGGCGAATGATCAGCTTGTTGGAAGCGATGCCACGCTGGTCCGGGTCGAAGATGTAATGCGGCTGCTGACGGAAGTGAATGACGATCTGCGACAGCTTTTCCGGCATACGCTTGCCGGTACGCAGGTAGAACGGCACGCCCGCCCAGCGCCAGTTGGACACTTCGGTCTTCATGGCCACGAAGGTTTCGGTCTGGCTCTGGGTGTTGGCGCCCTCTTCTTCCAGGTAGCCCGGCACGGCCTGGCCATCGCTGGTACCGGCAATGTACTGGCCACGCACCACGTCGCGGCCCAGCGCTTCGCCGGTAAACGGCTTCAGCGCCTTGAGCACTTTTACCTTCTCATCACGGATGGCATCGGCATCCAGATTGGAAGGCGGGTCCATGGCAATCAGGCAGAGCAGTTGCAGCAGGTGATTCTGCACCATATCGCGCAGCTGGCCCGCGTCGTCGAAGTAGCCCCAGCGCCCTTCGATGCCGACCTTTTCGGCCACGGTGATCTCGACGTGAGAGATGTGGTTCTGGTTCCACTGGGTGCCGAAGAGCGGGTTGGCAAAGCGCAGGGCAATCAGGTTCTGAACCGTCTCTTTACCTAGATAGTGGTCGATACGATAGATGCGGGACTCGGGGAACACGGCACCGATGGCGTCGTTGATCTCTTCCGACGACGCCAGGTCATAGCCAATCGGCTTCTCGACGATCACTCGGGTATCGTCATCCAGGCTATTGCTGGCCTGGAGATTGTGGCAGATATCGCCATAGATCCGCGCCGCCACGGAAAGGTAGACCACCATGGGGCGCCGTGCGCCTTCACGCCATTGGCGAAGCGCGTCGTAGCCGTCCACCGTGGTGAAGTCGAGCTTCAGGTACTCCAGCCGTTGCAGGAAGCGCTCCATGCTGGCCTTGTCCTGCTCGTCCTTTTTCAGGCGCTTTTGCAACGCGGCGCTGACCAGCTGACGAAACTCGGCCGTGTCATGCTCCTGACGCGCCAGCCCCATGATCCGCGTGCTTTCAGGCATCAGCCCTTCGCGATCAAGATGATACAGCGCAGGGAACAGCTTGCGCATGGCAAGGTCACCAAGCGCCCCGAACAGCGCGAGATCAATCGCATGATTGGGGTCGCCTAGCGGTGCATGTGACTGGCTCATCTCAGCTCCTGTTTATAATTAGGTGATCCAACTTATGTAGTTAGATTACCTAAAATCTATCTGATAACGGGCATTATACGCAATATTTCGTGTAATTTTACTACAAAAAAATCGCCATGGCTGCTTTTCCTGTCAGGCGGTACCTGTAGTGCTCGGCCCTACGCCCCCGGCATACGCCATCCTCCTCCCCCGCAGGGAGGAGGCGGCGCAACACCAGATTGGCGAGGCTGGCACGACAAGGCACGCGCTGACGGCATCGTGCACGACAATAACAATGGCCTTACACGAGGTATGCACATCATGACAATGAAACGCAGCTTTTTCACGCCGCTATTCGCCACGGCATTGGCAACAGGCCTCGCTACCCCCGCGCTGGCCTTCGAGGAGGACCGCCTGACGATCTGGATGGGCGACAACAAGGGGCAGGAAGGCATTCGCGCGGTGGCCGCGCAGTTTCTGGAAGAGACCGGCATCCGGGTAGAGGTGGTGTTTCCGGACAACCTCACCGACCGCTTTCAGCAGGCGGCGGGGAGCGGTCAGGGGCCGGACATCGTCATCTGGGCCCACGACCGCATGGGGGAATGGGCGCAAAGCGGCCTGCTCCGGCAGGTATCCCCCAGCAGCGCGTTCCGTGAAGGGTTTTTCGATTTCACCTGGGAAGCCGCGCTGTGGAACGGTGATACCTATGGCTACCCGATTTCCGTGGAGTCCCTTGGCCTGATTTATAACAAGGCGTTGGTGGATACCCCGCCCGACAGCTTCGCGGAACTGATCGAACTGGACGCCACCCTGGCCCCTGAGGGTAAAAAGGCCATCCTGTTCGACTACAGCGAGCCCTATTATGGCTGGACCCTGCTGGCCGCCAACGGCGGTTACCCGTTCAAGCAAACCGATAGCGGCTATGATGTCAGCGACATCGGGGTCAACAATGCCGGTGCCCTGCAGGGGGCCGAGCTGCTGGTGGAGCTGATCGATAGCGGCGTGGTGCCCCGGGGCACCGACTACAACCTGATGGATACTCGCTTCAACCGGGGCGAAGTCGCCACCATGATCAGCGGCCCCTGGGCATGGCCCAACCTGGAGCGCAGCGGCATCGATTATGGCGTGGCGCTGCTGCCCCGGGTAGGCGACGAGCGCGCCCGACCGATGTTTGGCGTGATGACCGCGATGATCAATTCCGCCACGCCCAACGACTTCCTGGCGGTGGAATTTTTGGAGAACTACCTGCTGAGTGAAGCGGGCATGCGCACCTTCAACAGCGACGGTTCGCTGGGCGCAGTGGCGCATATCGATTACCAGGCAGCGCTGGCGGACAACCCCAACATTGCCGCCACGCTCGACAACGCCGAAGTGGGCATGCCGATGCCCAACATTCCTGAAATGGGAGCCTTCTGGGCGGCCATGGAGCCCGCGCTGCAGAACATCGGCAGCGGGCGCCAATCGCCCCAGGAAGCGCTGGATGCCGCTGCTCGCCGGATGCGTCAGTAGCCACTCTTTTGCCCTTGCTGCCCGGCGGTGTAAGCGCCGGGCAGCCTTCAGGAAGCCATCATGTATACCACCAATGCGTCTCGTGGCCTGCCCCGCCACCGCTCTCGCCATCTTGCCGAACGCTACACCCGCTGGGCTCTGCGCGGCGTGATAGCGGCCCTGGTCATCGCTCTACTCTGGCTGGTGCTGGCCTTTCATTTGAACGGGCAGTGGATGTTCGCACTGCTGTTTCTGCTTCTCGGCGGCTCGCTGGGCGTGGTCTTCACCAAGCGTTCGCTGATGAGCCACCGGTATATTTTCCCAGCCGTGGCAGGGCTGGGGGTGTTCGTCATTTTTCCACTGATCTACACCTTCGGGATCAGCTTCAGCAACTACAGCTCCACCAACCTGCTCTCGGAAGAGCGGGTGCGCAGCCAGTTGATGAGCCAGACCTATCAGGAAGACGATGACGCTTTCGATCTCACGCTTTATGCCGAAGGCGATCTGGTGCGTTTGCGGCTGGAAAACGAGCGCCAGCGCTGGATGTCGTCACCGCTGAACCTGGCCAATGTGGAGTCTCGCCAGCTAGGCCTGCAGGCGGCCAGTGACGCTCCCATCGCAGACCCGCTGCCCATGCGCGACATCATTCAAGCGCGCAGTGCCCTGCAGGGGCTACGCCTGATCACTCCCGAAGGCACCGAGCTGCGCATGGCCGGTATTCGCCAGTCTGCGCCCATGCTCGACCGCTACGAGGCCCGGGAGGATGGCACGCTATACGATCGCCGAGAAGACCGCGTGCTGACACCGGACCACACCCTCGGCTTTTTCGTCGCCGACGATGGCCAGCGCATCACTCCGGGCTGGCCAGTCAACGTGGGTTTCTCGAACTACACGCAAATCTTCACCGACCCGGACATTCGCGGCCCGTTCATGCAAATTTTCGTATGGACCTTCGTGTTTGCCAGTCTCACCGTGGTGTTTACCCTGGCCGTGGGCTTCGTGCTTGCCTCCCTGTTGCAGTGGGATCAGCTACGCGGCAAAGCGATATACCGCACGCTGCTGATTCTGCCCTACGCCGTCCCGGCGTTCATTTCGATTCTGATTTTCAAGGGCATGTTCAACCAGCACTTCGGTGAAGTGAACATGATTCTGGATACCCTGTTCGGCGTGCGGCCGGAGTGGTTCACCGACCCGTGGCTGGCCCGCAGCATGCTGCTCATCGTCAATACGTGGCTAGGCTACCCCTACATGCTGCTGCTCTGCATGGGGCTGATTCAGGCGCTCCCTCGGGATTTGTACGAAGCCTCGGCGGTGGATGGCGGCGGCCCGATCAGCAACCTGTTCCACATCACCCTGCCGCTGATCATCAAGCCCCTGACGCCGCTGTTGATTGCTGCCTTTGCGTTCAACTTCAACAATTTCGTGCTGATTGCGCTGCTCACGGGTGGCAACCCGGACATTCTGGGGGCCAGCACCCCGGCGGGCACCACGGACCTGCTGGTGAGCTACACCTACCGCATTGCCTTCCAGGATGCCGGACAGAACTTCGGCCTGGCGGCCGCCATTGCCACGCTGATTTTCCTGCTGGTGGCCGGTATGTCGTTGCTCAATTTGCGCCTTTCCAAAGTGAAGGTCTAGGAGGTTACTGATGGCAATGGTTCAACCACGCTCCGTGGGCGTACGCCGCCTGGGAGCACATCTGGCACTGATCTGTTTCGTCTCGCTGATCGTGTTTCCGCTGCTGCTGGTGATCTCGATCTCGTTTCGAGAGGGCAACTTTGCCAGCGGCAGCCTGATCCCCGAGAACGTCTCGTTGGAGCACTGGTCACTGGCGCTGGGTATCCCCTGGGAGCGCGCCGATGGCACCGTCGTGCAGCCGCCCTTCCCGGTGCTGCTGTGGCTGTGGAACTCCATCAAGGTGGCGGTGGTGTCGTCGGTGCTGATCCTGATGCTGGCCACCACCAGCGCCTACGCCTTTGCGCGCATGCGCTTCAAGGGCAAGGAGCCGCTGCTCAAAGGCATGCTGATTTTTCAGATGTTCCCGGCGGTGCTCTCGCTGGTGGCGCTGTATGCGCTGTTCGACCGGCTGGGGCAGTTCGTGGGCTGGCTGGGCATCAACACCCACGGCGCACTGATCGTGGCGTCGCTTGGAGCGGTGGCGCTGCATATCTGGACGATCAAGGGCTACTTCGAATCCATCGACGGCTCGCTGGAAGAGGCCGCCATGGTGGATGGCGCCAGCACCTGGCAGGCGTTTCGCTACATCCTGCTGCCGCTCTCGCTGCCGATCCTGATGGTGGTGTTCATTCTGGCGTTCGTGATGAGCATCATGGAGTACCCCATGGCGTCGGTACTGCTGGTGGACGAGCACAAGCTGACCCTGGCCGTGGGCGCCCAGCAGTACCTGGCCGATCACAACCAGCGCTGGGGTAACTTTGCCGCCGCGGCGGTGCTATCTGGCCTGCCGATTACCGTGGCCTTCCTGATCTGCCAGCGCTGGATCATCGGCGGCCTGACCGCTGGGGGTGTGAAAGGTTGATGCGTACTTGACGCGCTGTTTCCTCGCTTGAGCGGCTTGCTCATCCCCGGCGTCTGAGAAATCTGCGCCGGGATTTTATTTTTTACGGACTTTTTATGCAGGTGCATGATGTTATAGGCCATGCTTAAGCAAAATGAACGATGAGCAAGGCAATGCATACGACAAACGCAAGGTTCTATCGCAGCAATGAGCTTTACCGACACTGGGCACCGGTGTTCAAGATTTTATCGGTACTATGGCTTATCCTCGCACTGTTCATGATGGTGCCTTGGGCGGTGCTGCTCATTGAGCGCGACCCGGACGCCCGGGCGTTCGGCCTCTCTATCATGCTCGTGCTCGCCTGTGTGGCTACCACACTGCTGCTCACTTATCGTGCGTCGTTAGAACTCAAACCGTGGCAGATGTTTATCCTTACGGCGGGCAGTTGGGTAAGCATTAGCGGCTTTGCCAGCCTGCCGCTGATTCTTGGCGCACCGCAGCTAACGTTTACCAATGCCGTCTTTGAATCCGTGTCGGCCATCACCACCACGGGCTCTACTGTGCTGGTGGGCATCGAGAATCTCTCAGACGGCTTGAAACTTTGGCGCGGCTTGATGCAGTGGCTGGGGGGGATCGGCATTATCGTCATGGGCATCGCGATTCTGCCGTTTTTGAAAGTGGGCGGTATGCGTCTGTTTCATACCGAATCTTCGGACTGGTCGGATAAAGTCATGCCCCGCACCGGCGGCATTGCCAAAGCCACGCTGTCGATCTATGTGATGTTGTCGCTAACGGCCATGGTCAGTTACTGGCTAGGCGGTATGCAGCCACTGGATGCCATCGTGCATGGCATGTCTTCGCTCTCCACCGGCGGCTTTGCCAACTCTGATGCCTCGTTTGGCGCCTATGCAGAACAGCCCTGGCTGCTGTGGATGGGCAGCTTCTTCATGCTCTGCGGTGCGCTACCGTTCGTACTGTACATCCGTTTCATCCGCTCTTCGCGCAGCGCCTTATGGCAAGACCAACAGGTGCGTGGGCTGCTCAAACTGCTGTTGGCAGCCATCGTCATCCTGACCGCCTGGCGCGTCTTGCAAGGCGACGACTGGTTTGTCTCCCTGACTCACGTCACCTTCAACGTCATGTCCGTGGTCACCACTACCGGCTATGCGTCGGATGACTATACGCTGTGGGGCACACTGCCGATTGCAGCTTTCTTTTACCTGACGTTCATTGGCGGCTGTAGCGGCTCCACCAGCGGCGGCATGAAGATCTTCCGCTTCCAGATCGCCATGCTGATGCTGCGCAATCAGCTACGCTACCTGATTCATGCCAACGGCATCTTTACCACCCGCTACAACCAGCAGCCGGTCACCAGCGATATTTCGCGCAGCGTCGTGGCCTTCTCGTTCTTTTTCTTTATCACTATTGCCGTATTGGCATTAGGGCTTGCCGCGCTGGGGCTGGACCTGGTGACGGCGCTTTCGGGCGCCGCCACGGCGGTGGCCAACGTCGGCCCTGGCCTGGGCGATACCATTGGCCCGGCAGGCAACTTCGCCACCCTGCCCGATGCGGCCAAGTGGCTTTTATGTGTGGGCATGCTGATGGGCCGCCTGGAGATATTGACGGTCGTGGTGCTGATGACCCCCATGTTCTGGCGGCGCTGACGATGAACAAGATGCCAGCGTTTCGCCTTCCTGATCAGCGCGAGTCAGCCTTGGTGCTCGGTACTAGCGGTGCTGCGCTGCTGGCCGCTTGGTGGTTGCACAGCTGGCTCGCGCTGGCCAATTTATCGCTGATTTTTTTAACGGCCGTGCTTGCCTGCGCCGTTCTGGCCAGTAGCTATGCTGCTTTCATGAGTGCGCTGGTGAACTTTGTAGCGTTTAACGTTGGCTTTACCGAGCCGTACTTTTCATTGGCAGTGTCTGAGCGAGAGCAGCTAGTCACACTGCTGTTCTTTTTGTTAATCGCACTGGTGGTGGGTCGTATCGCGGGCGTTAGCCGCGAGCGTATGCTGGCGCTGAATGCCTCTCGGTTGGCAGAGGAGCAAGAGCGCTTACGCTCGGCCCTGCTCGCCTCGGTGTCTCACGATTTACGCACGCCGCTCGCCTCGATCATTGGTGCCGCAAGCTCGCTGCGCACGCTGGATGCGCAGCTCAGCCAGCAGGACCGCTTTGCATTGCTGGACGGCGTACTCAATGAAAGCGAGCGCCTGAACCGTTACATTCAGAACTTGCTGGACATGACACGACTGGGCCACGGCGAATTGGCGATCGAGCGCGACTGGGTCAGCGTCGATGATCTGGTGGCCTCCGCTCGCCGGCGCTTAGCGGGTGTACTGACGCATATCAACGTGCATCAGGCATGGGATAGCGAGCTGCCACTCCTGAACGTTCACCCTGCCTTGATCGAGCAGGCGCTGGTCAATGTGCTGGAAAACGCGGCACGATTTTCGCCGCCTGACGGAGTGATCACCATCGCTGCATCTACCGATCCTAGCCATACCACGCTCACACTCACGATCACCGATGAAGGGCCCGGCATTCCCGCCGCCATGCGTGAACGAGTATTCGAGATGTTTTTTACCGGCAACGACGGTGACCGTAGCCTGCACGGCACCGGGCTGGGTCTCGCCATTTGCCGTGGCATGCTGGGTGCCCATGGCGGCACGGTGGCAGCGGCGGATGGCCCCAATGGGCACGGCACGCAAATCATCATGACGCTGCCTCTCTCGCCCTCTATTCAGGAGCCGAGCGATGACACCTGAGCCCGCCCGCATACTGATCGTCGACGACGAGCCCGCAATTCGTCAGTTCTTACGCATCAGCCTGGGGTCACAAGGCTTTTGCATCTGCGAAGCCAGTACAGGGGCTGCCGCTCTGCATTCCGTGCGAGAGCGCTTGACGACTGAACCCATCGATCTGATTTTGCTGGATTTGGGGCTGCCCGATATCGACGGCCAGCAGGTCCTCAGAACGCTGCGCCAGCAGGTCGGCATCCCAATCATCATTGTCTCGGTACGCGGTCAGGAAGCAGAGAAGGTGCGCGCTCTGGACAGCGGCGCAAATGATTATGTCACCAAGCCTTTTGGCATTCAGGAACTGCTCGCCCGCATCCGCGCCCTGTTGCGGCAGCATCCTCCGGCCATTGCCCCATCACGTTATCAATGTGGCGCATTAAGCGTCGATATTGCTGCGCATCGAGTGACATTTCACGGAGAAACGATCCATTTGACCCCTAAAGAGTTTGCGGTGCTGCAACAGCTCATCAGCCAGGCTGGCCGTATCGTGACGCAAACCCACCTGCTGCGCACCATCTGGGGGCCAAGCCATCAGCAAGACACCCACTATTTACGTATTGTGATTAGCAAGCTGCGCCAGAAACTGGGCGATGACCCACACACTCCCAGCCTGCTGCAAACCGAGCAGGGGATTGGGTATCGGCTTTGCGTCGAGTTTGACCGCGAGGACATTAGCGAATGAAGATCATCATTCTTGGCGCTGGCCAGGTCGGCGGCACCCTGGCGGAGCACCTTGCCCGCGAGGAAAACGACATTACCGTCGTCGACACCGACGGCGCCAAGCTACGCGAGCTGCACACCAAGCTGGATATCCGCACGGTCACCGGCGCGGGCTCCTACCCCATCGTGCTGCGCCAGGCGGGCTGTGAAGACGCCGACATGCTGATCGCGGTGACCAACACCGACGAGATCAACATGATCGCCTGTCAGGTGGCCCACACGCTGTTTCGCACCCCCACCAAGATCGCGCGGGTTCGCTCCACGGCTTACCTCACCCGCAAGGGCCTGTTTGCCCACGAAGCCATTCCCATCGACGTCTTGATCAGCCCGGAACAGGTGGTGACCGACCACGTGCGCCGTTTGATCGAGCACCCCGGCGCCCTGCAGGTGCTGGAGTTTGCCGGGGGGCTGGTGCAGCTGGTGGCGGTGAAAGCCTTCTACGGCGGCCCGCTGGTGGGCCAGAACCTCGCCTTCCTGGGCAAGCACATGCCCAACGTGGAAACCCGCGTCGCCGCCATCTACCGGCGCAATCGGCCGATCATCCCC
>NZ_BMXO01000026.1:0-11158 GCF_014651795.1 Vreelandella hamiltonii
CACGACCGGGACGTGAATGCGGCCCGGAATATCCTCAGCCTCGGGGCAGGACGTTGCCCTCAAGAAGTTGGAATCCCCGTCCTTTAGGGCGGGGAGGACGTCAACGATCGAGTGCCTCATTGCGCTTTGTGCAGCTCAATCTCTTTTGCCCACTCTACAACGCGTTGACGGTCACGGCGACTGTTCATGTGCTGCGTATCCAGGTGAAGCGGCACCAACTGACGTGTTGGCTCTGCCTAGAGCGAGAGGTGGGCGCGTCGGGCAGCCCCTACTGGCATATCCTCCGAGCCATAAATGGCGATGACGCGTATCTCCAACGTCAGCGTCTGCTCGCGCAGTAATGCGTCATCCAATTTCCAGTAGCGCGTCAGTTGCTGGGCGATCGAGCCAAACGTTTGAATATGCAGGTAGTCGCCAGAGGGCAAGGGGCCTTGATGGGTGCGATAGCAGGCTTCGTTTTCCTCGCCACTTTGCTGCTGATACTCGACGATATCCAAAGGGTAGGCGCCTTCAGGGGTATGAAGCACCGCCACGAGATGCTGGATATAAATTGCTTCGCTGCTCATGTTGCTGATCAGGCAAAGCGCGTCGGTGCCTACTCCCTTGCCACGATTGACGATGATGCGGGGTCGTCGTTGACGAACGTAACCGTTGTAGAGCAGCAGCGCGTAGAAAAGCCAGACGAACAGAGTGCACACGCTGGCCACGGCAGAAATAGCTTGAGCGTGATCATTGAGCCATTGCATAGGTTGAGATCCTTCTCAATTGCCATCATGAGTCAACTGCAAAGATAGCGGAAGATGAACTGCATGCCAGCAGCAATCAATAATAGAGGGCTAGAAACAAAAAATTCGGTTAGCATGGCGCTACCGAATTCTTGATCTTGCGCTAGTGGTAAAGAGTACCACACGACAAGTTGTGATTGGTGCGGATGGGGAGACTTGAATTGTCTTTATTAATCAATATTTTGCGGCGATAAATTTGGTTAGGCATACAGGTAGGCATACAGAAAAACCGGCGCTGCCATGAAATGACAATTTGTAGCCCAGGCCTCACGCCTGGGCTCTCTTGTGCGCCCGGCACGGGCGCACTCCTGGAGGTGCAAGTCCTCCCGTAAGCTGGCCACAGCGAACGAAGCGAAGCGCAACTGCGGAAGGGTGACCAACCGTGGGAAGGAAGCGTGGAGCGTAAACCGCGAGCCGATGAACAAGAACCGGATAGGAGGCGCTGCCGAGCAGGGCGAGCGGGCAAGAAGCCGCGAAGCTCTTGTGGCCAAGGCGACGTAGCGTATATCCGGCGGTTGTGCGGTGAAGGAGTGTGTCCTTACCCGGGGAGATCTCGCCTTATGCCTGAAAGGGCAACGTGACCCCACGGAGCGAGAAGTCGGCAGAGGCCGTAGTAGCTCCTCGTCTTTTTTTTTGGAGCAAAGGGCTGAACGAGAAGGAGCGTCAAACGTCTTGTCGATGAGATCAGTAATGCATCAGATGCCCGCGACTGCGGGGCGGGAGAAGGCATGCCAAGGTGAAGCCTTGTCGTCCTGCTCCAGCGATGAAACTGGCCTCCCGCGACAAGTGTCGGAGGACGCAGGGCAAGGTCTGCTTGAGCGGGCCTTCGCAAGAGAGAACATGCTACGTGCATGGAAGCGCGTGCGTGCCAACAAGGGAGCAGCAGGCATCGATGGTCTGGATATTGCTCAGACCGCCGAGCACCTAAGGTGGGCCTGGCCCGATATTCGACAGCAGCTTCTTGCAAGTCGATATTATCCTCAGCCTGTCCGCCGAGTGGCTATTCCGAAGCCAGATGGAAGCGAACGAGAACTGGGGATACCCACCGTGACTGACCGTCTTATCCAACAGGCACTGCTGCAAGTTCTACAACCGCTGATCGATCCTACTTTTAGCGAGCACAGCTACGGCTTCCGTCCGGGCCGCCGTGCCCATGATGCCGTACAAGCTGCTCAGCGCTTCGCCCAACAGGGTTACCACACGAGTTATAGTCAAATCTGGTGGATGGCGGTCAGGCGACAGTCCTGTCTGACTGATCGGTTACCTGCTCTCCATCCTGAAACCGGACGTTGTTCACGACCAGTTCCAGCTTGCTGAACCCCTTGATGCGCTTCCAGCGCTTCTCGGCGCTCTGGAGCAGCTTGAAGACCATCGCCAGGGTCGTCGCTCGGGAGCCGCAGTTCCGGCTCCGCTTGCTCCGCAGGCGCACCGTGGCGAAGGTCGACTCGATCGGGTTAGTGGTGCGGATATGCACCCAGTGCTCTGCCGGGTAGTCGTAGAACGCCAGCAGCTCGTCCCGATCCTTGGCCAGGCAGGCCATCGCCTTGGGGTACTTGGCCTCGAAGCGTTTCAGCGTGCGATCGAAGGCCTTGTACGCATCAAAGCGGGTCTCGGCCATCCAGATGTCATGGAGGTCGGCCTTGACCTTGGGCTGTACCGACTTCGGCAGCTTGTTCAGCACGTTAGCGGTCTTGTGGACCCAGCAGCGCTGATGGTCGGTCTCTGGGTAGATCTTGCTCAAGGCCGCCCAGAACCCCATGGCACCGTCGCCCACCGCCAGCGTGGGAGCCTGGGTCAGACCACGCTCTCGCAGCCCCGTCAGCAGCGTTTCCCAGCTGTCCGCCGACTCGCGGAAGCCGTCCTCGACGGCCACCAGCTCCTTGCGGCCCTACTCGGTGACCCCGATGATCACCAGCAGGCACAGGCGGTCATCCATGCGCACGTTGCTGTACACCCCGTCGGCCCACCAGTAGACGTAGCGACGGTCGGCCAGGTCTCGCTTTCGCCACTCGGCATGCTCGTCCTCCCACTGCTTCTTAAGCCGTGACACGGTGTTGGCCGACAGGCCCTTGGCCTGGTCGCCCAACAGCGCCGCCAGGGCTTCCTGGTAGTCGCCGGTGGAGATTCCCTTCAGGTAGAGCCAGGGGATCAGCTCCTCGATGCTGCGGGCCCGCTTCAGGTAGGAGGGCAGCAGGCTGCTATTAAAGCGAGCGCCTCCACCGCTGCGGTCTCGCACCTTGGGCACCTGCACGCTGACATCCCCGATGCCAGTCTGGACCGTACGCTCGGGCAGGTACCCGTTGCGGACCACGGCCTGGCGGCCATCGTCGAGCCGATGATCGGCATACTGCGCCAAGAAGGTAGCCAGTTCGGCCTCGAAAGCCTTGGCAATCAAGTCACGGGCGCCTTGGCGCAGCAGCTCGTGCAGCGGGTCAGCGACCTGGGGTTCTGGTTGTGAAAGAGCCCGGAGGGTAGAATCGGTCATGGCGTATCCACTCTGTTGGTTGAGATCTTGGTCGTGATCAATCAACAGGATACGCCACCCTTCCTATCTCCTCCCATACACCAGACTTGAGCTTAACTCGCAGAGGCGGAGTTGGCCTCTACCCTTGATCAGGGGCGGGGAGATAATCGGCGCATCGCCGAGATGGAGCTTGAGAATGCTGCGGCTCGCCATGAAGCTCTGTTGGTACAGCGCGAGGGGCGCACTCTGCGGGCTCCCTTTTCCGGTGTTGTGATGCCGCCACTCAGCCAGAGTGGTGAGGTGGAGAGTGAGCCGGTACAGAATGGCACCCGTGTCAGCCAGGGGCAGCCGCTGTTTACTTTGGCGAGCACTGAGCGGATACATATTGCCGCTCGGGCCGAAGAGGTGGACATCNTATCACTACCTATAGGAGCGAAGGCGCCATGGTGGTGCCTCCTGAGGTAATTCGTCACGAAGAAAACGATACCTACATCGAATATCGCGCTTCGCTACAGGACGTACCCCGGCGTATCAAGATCGAAATTGGACAGGCTACGCCCAGAGGTATAGAGGTCTTCGGACTGCCGCAGGGGCTTGTCAGGCTATGAATAAAATAAAAAAAATGCTCAATTTTTTTTCGCCCTGCCGATAACTGGTGTGTAGGGAGCAATCCAAAACCACATTTTTGCATCTGCTCTAAAGGAGAGTTAAGTTATGATTATGAAAAAGGCATATGCTAGTTTATTCGTATTTTTGCTATTGATGCTCACTGTGAGTTCTGCGTCGGCACAATCATGTGGCTCCATGAATGTTAGCAGTAGCGGAGGATACGTAGCGCCACAACAATATGATACAGTTTATACCTTTAATGTAAGATGTGTCGCTACTTACCGTTTTACATTCGAAGACCGCTCCGGAAATAATCCTCGGCATTTCTTAGAACACATAATTGAAAGAAACACAGGTGGTTCTTGGCAGGTTGTTTCTGTCACCACAAGTATGAATGCGAGAAGCGTGACACGTACATTTAGCCCAACGGCTACCGGTGAACATCGCTATAGAATTAGAAATATTGGAGATAATACGGTACGCACCTGGGCCATGACTGGTACTATTCCGACTATCAGTATCTTTCCCTGAGGCAAGGAGCCATTGAGAATGGACTCTCAATGGCGTGCCACTATAGAGAGAAATCTCATGATCTCAAATGACTCTGCCATTGCATCACTGCTCAGCAACTTGAATGCGGGTATCAATCGTGGTCCGTTGCTTGATCCAAAGACTTACGAGGACTTCACCGTTAAGGTTGGTCGGGAGACCGGGCCGCAAGGTGTTCTGGGGGGAGTGCTGAGCCAAGAGGATTACGATACCTTCATGGATATCGTAAAGGATCTCAATGTCAAGGATGCCAGCATTCGTGAAATGTCTACCATGGCTCGCCGGCTCCGTGAGGCAGGCTTGGAAACTCCACTGGGCGTTACCGTCATCAGTGATGGACCGGTTGAATTCAACTCCGCAGGGAAGCAGATCAATCATGATGTAAAATATAATCAGTTGGAATATCAACGGCAGAACTTGCCAAACTACACGGATTCGCCCGCAACCCGACATATGGCGATTGGCGCAATGAAATTGGTCGCTGCTATTGCCAATGCTTCCCCCGTTACTGGTGAAACGGTTTCTTCGCAGGTCTTCGCACAACAGGACCTGGGTCGTGTCGCTGAAAAGGGAGATAACCAGGGCGTTCATCTCGAATTTTCCGAACTGGCCAAGCAACTGTCAGGGCGGGAAGACGAAAAGTTCGAGCTACCGGAGGAGCTGAAGCTGGCGATGCTGCTCCAGGAACTCGAAGATGCCGCCAAGGCCAGGCGACTTGGCGGCGATGGGGATGCGGAGGGCTCATGATGAGGTTGTAGCCAAGCCTGCCGCGGCAACCAGGGCCTGAGTATAGGGATGCTGGGGAGACGCAAGGATGCGTTCGCAATCGCCATGCTCCACCACCTCGCCATCCTTGAGCACCATCACCCGATGCGCCATGGCACGTACCACGGCCAGGTCATGGCTGATGAACAGGTAGCTTGGCCCGCGTCGTGCCTGGACGTGTAAGTATTTGTTTGCATCGGATGTCTCTATCAGACGGTGTCGGGTTGGTCAGATTCTACCCCCTCGGTGGCGATCAGGCAGATGCAGTGGAATTTGTGCAGCTTAGAAGGGTGCACTTCAGCGTTTCCTAAAGTCTTTTCACATTGTGCCGATATCCCTTGGTAGGCAGTGTTCAAAAGCTCGCGCACTGGCTCTCTTCATGTGCTAGCCGATGGAGCACCTCCTTAGAGCGCTGGCCAGCTGGCCGTACTATTCGTCTTATAAACGGAGATAAGTCATGGGAATATACTCTTCTACCTATGCCAGCAGCCTCTTGAACGCCAACAACCATTATAACGAAAAGGTGCTAGGGCGCGGCACCATAGGCGGCCACTACATAAATAATGGGAGCTATACTGGATTGCAGGCCGGTGACTCTCCTCTGCTAGTGAACTCATCCGGGGTAGGCGGTAGCCTTCCCCTGGCGCGGAGTGACGAAAAAAGCGCCGTGGTCACGCTCTCCCCTATGGCGATGGAGATGTCAAAAATCCTCTTGAAGGAAAGCGCGGCAACCGTCTCTCCCGCCGAGTTCGACGCTTTTCTAGAAAAAATGCATGAACAGCTCCAGGAAATGGGCAAGGGAGCGGAGATACTGCTCAAGCGACCGGACAGCTTGGACAAAAACCGGCTTTCTATCGCAGAGCAGGCGGCCAATCACCTGATGTCGAAATTTTATAATACCGACGAGCCGTTTCCCCACGCATCCTCCGAAAACCCTTTCGCCGAACTGGACAGGCACTCCCTCTCCAAAATCGCCTTTGATGATTCTGGAGACTTTACCTCAGCAGAGCGCTATTTGGCGTTTCTGCAGATGACGGAGAACGATACTCACTTCAGAAATCAGGCGCGTGAATTGTACCGCGAAACATATGCAGCGGAAGGTGACTACGCTGGCGCCTCCCTGGCTCACATGGCCAGGCAGGTAGACGCCAAATTGATCTCCGGCATGACGGAGGCGGAAAGAGCCTGGCGCGGTGTATCAGCTCCCGAAGAAAACAAGCTATTTCCAGCTAATAATGAGGAGCTTCCGGAGTTACCCGCCTACACGAATGGAGTAAAAGCATCGCTGGACAGCTTTTTTGTCGTGATGGGCGATGAAGAGGGGAGTGTGCTGCGCAGCATCGACATCAGAGCAGTGCTTGAAAACGAAGATGGCTTAAGCCTGCTGGAGATGGCGCTGCGTAACCTTGAGCAGAAAGACGCGGAAGAGCGAGACGCGGAAGAGCGTTAGTAGGACAGACGCTTCCGCGAATGCGTGGGAGGTTGTATGAGGTTAAACGAATGCATCATGGAAACCTTCTTCGGGGTGAACCGTGAAAAGGATAGCGAGCGCAATCCCAATGCGGCCAACTTTCACTGACCTTGACACGTCCTGCCGGGTCTCGTTCGTCGATCAACCACTTCGCGTAGCCGAGCAGCTCGGCGGTGCCCTGTACGCTGGTCAGCAAGACGAAAGTGTGACGAAAAAATGTATCTCCGGCCTAAAGCCTTGCCTCTCCCTGCCGATAGTCCTTCTTAGATGGCCGCTAAAAACAGCCGACTAGCCATCTGTGTATGTGAATTGCTTGTACCACAGCTGGTAGTGCTGCCGATGCAGGGCAGGCTTGGCTGAAAAACTGGGTGAACACCACCCAACGTCTCATGCCGCTAAGTAGGAGAGCTGAAGTGAAAAAGGAAATTGGTGCTTATCTAGCTGTTGGTTTTTTCCTTCTGACATTGGGGGGTGTTGCCCACGGACAATCAAGTGAGGCTTCTGTTTCAACAGAAAGTAACCCTGGGAGAATGCTAGTACTTAGTGGCGGCGGTGGCATAAATCAATCCTTCCATCATCCGGCTAGAGCTGATTTCCCTCCAGGTACTACTTTGCCAAGAAAAGAGCTTACTAGTATTGAGTGGCAAACGACGTGGTATCCCGATGCCATTGGGTTGAGTGTCGATCTTTGTTATTTCCTCCCCAATTTAAGCAGTCCTGTCGGGTGTGTGGCCGTAACTCCTAATTCTTCGGGGAGCACTACGTTCTTTAGTGGTCAGCGCTTTGATATCGGTTCCAAGGTTGAGTTTGTCTATGAAGCAGAAAGTGCCACCGGAACACTTCCTAGACAAATAGAAAATGCTGGAAATGATAGTGTGGTTTTTAATTTCCAATACTAAATGGTGGAAAGATGGGCATCCATGGTGTGGGAAGTAGCTATATCGCAAATGCCACACTGGCTTCTGTAAAGCATGAGGCTGGCAAAGATGTCAGCCTCACTCAAAGCACAGAAGTTAATGTAAGAGGCGATAAGCAAGCACAAGAAAGCAGCACGGTTACCCTTAGTGGTCGTGCTATTATGGCTTCTCGACTGTTTTCCTCAGAAAGCGGAGAGCCGCCAGTGCTGCCGAATATTCGTACGAATGGCGAATATATGGGCATGCTGCCTCAGCATTTCTTGACGGAGAGTGATCGATCCCTTATTTCAGAAATGTATGAGTTGGCGTATGAGGAGGGTGTGGACCTACGGTATGTGGATCAACTGGCTAAAGATTTAGGGCGTTATCGTAAATATGACGATGGCTCTATGCGAGGGAGCTTTAATGAGAGCTCATACGACCTTCAAGGTCGAAAACAAACGGTGAGCTTTACTGAAAAAGATGCCACTACTGCTGAAAGAATCCTGTCGGGGAGTGCGTTAAGTTCAACACGTTTGGATCAAGGTTTTATAAGGTGGAGACTGGACCCCGGGCAGGGTTTTAACCTAAGCAGTAATCATGATTTTTTGGAACAAATGGTAACCCAATTTTCCTCCGGAGGTAATGAGGTAGCGGAGCTGGGTTCCAAGTTCTCCAG
This sequence comes from Vreelandella hamiltonii, assembly GCF_014651795.1. NCBI lineage: Bacteria > Pseudomonadati > Pseudomonadota > Gammaproteobacteria > Oceanospirillales > Halomonadaceae > Vreelandella > Vreelandella hamiltonii. The sequence goes on from NZ_BMXO01000026.1 coordinate 8,219, forward strand.
CTATGTCAGGTTAGAAAACAACTACATTCTTCATACAGCGGATGAAGTCACGCTGCATAGGCCCAGTGTTTCGGAAGCATCGACCGAAGAAGATCAGTTCAAGGAGGCACTGGCATCGTTCCAAACCACAAAGCAAGACCTCAATGAACGGCTGCTGGAGGGCTTCTTCGGCAAGAGTGAGGCGAGAAAAACAGAGCAAAGCCTGCTATCGCGGCTATTCGATCTGCTGAAGATATCCAACACAAGTAAGAGAGGCTAAGGAGAGCGTTCTCATGACCCCCATTACCGGTACTCCACACCCCCAGGTCGGCCAACCCATTGCAGGCAACAGCAACCGGGTTACGCCAGCCGCCAGCACGACCGAATACACCAAGGCCTCATCGTCGGCTAGTGGCTCGTCGTCGCCTTCCAGTCAGCTTTCCACCTTGGCTCAGCAACTAAGCGATAGCGCCCTACGTGCAGAAGAGCGTGACAACGCCCTGAGCCGCAAAGAGCTGGGTGTCAGGGCCGAGGAACTGCTAGGACAGATTCTCGGGCCGAACTACACGGCCAACAAGGCACGCCACGACAGCGAAGTGCCCAATACCGACGATCCCGCGCTGCTGGCTCGCGCCAAGCAGGCCACCGACTTCGTCAACACGGCAAATAGCAGCCGTGCAACGCCCAACCCCTTTGCCGGTCTATCAAATGATCAACTAACACTGATTATCTATGATGATAGCGGCGCCTATACTGTCAATGAACGCCGTGCAGCATATTATGAGGCCGCTGAACAAAGACAAGCCTGGAAAAGGGAAGTGGTCGCTAAGGCCATAGCAGAATATAATAGCACAGGAAAAATGACTAACTTCTATTCGGAAGTTCTAGCTTATTACGAATCATTGCCCCCGATTGAGCAAGCACAATATCCGGTCGGCTATACAGAAAATCTTCAGCAGCGGGTCGACGACGATACCGATCACCGCCCCAAGGCTGCGCAAACCCCAGATCCATTCAACCTTTTCGCAGTGCTGGATCGGCTCAATACCCATGGGCCTGAAAGCAAGTAAGGGAAGTACTCCCTAAAACGTCATAAGGAGATATGACATGCAAACATCGAAAACCTTTGTTGCAGGGCTGGTATTGATTGGATCGCTGGCGGCAAGCACCGCCTATGCGGGGCCGCCGGTAACCGTTACTTTCAAAAATGAGGCGAGTGAGGACGCAACCTACACCATCGTAAATGCGAATGAATCTAGCACCTACGCCAATGCATCGCCAAAGCCAGACGCAACGGTTAATGGCGGTGGAAGTGATATCTATATGGTACAAAGCCTTATCAGCCCAGATGCCAACTACGCTACAGTACGTTATCGTATTGGCAGTAAAGAATGCCGTTTCGATACCAGCTACGTCAAAATTCCCATGGGCGGTGTCATGATTCCTCAATGGAACGAGAACGCAAATGGTAGCGGTGGTGCCATATGTACCGCCAATATCACTTCGACCAATTTAACAACCCATGAATGGTCGGTTGATTTCATCATGAGATAATGGAGAAGAGTAGGCATAGCCTGCGGGGAAACGCCAATGATAGTGGCGTTTTCCTTTGTCTGTTTTTTTACGCTCAACATGTCATGTTCGGAAGAAGTTTGGGAAAGTATGATGCGTGACACAACAGCGTTGATTTCATTGAGAAATGTCGGCCACCACTATCAGGCGGGAGATCAGGCTTTACACGTATTGAAGCATATTACACTGGATATATGGCAAGGTCAGTCGTGCGTTATCCTGGGAGCTTCAGGGTCTGGTAAGAGCACTCTACTTAATGTTCTTGGTCTACTTGGCCGCCCTTCATCAGGTACGTTTCACTTTTCAGGTCGCGATGTGCAAAATGCCAGTACGGACGAGTTGGCATCGATTCGCAACAATGAAATAGGGTTCGTCTTCCAATCTTTCAATTTATTACCACGCCTGACGGCATGGGAAAATGTCGCCTTACCGCTGTCGTATCGTGGTGTATCGCGACACCAAGCACGCCAATATGCTATGGAGCAACTCCAAAAGGTCGGTTTGGCAGACCGTGCCACACATCGCCCATCGGAGCTTTCCGGCGGGCAGTGCCAACGAGTGGCAATCGCCCGCGCCTTGGTCGGTTCCCCCTCGCTTATCCTGGCCGATGAACCTACTGGCAATCTCGATAACCAGACTGCTGCCGATATTCTGAACCGGTTGCTTACGTTGAATCGCGAGCAATCCGTCACACTGATCTTGGTGACACACGATACCACCATGTCAAGACACTTCGACCGGCAACTGGAAATCCATCAGGGAGAAATGCATGAAGTCGTGGCCATTGGAGACCACAAACATGCATGATAAATCTGGCCACATTACCTTTGTGCAGGTGTTGGTCGAATCTATCGACAATCTGAATGTGTCGGGCAGGCGCTCGCTGTTAGCGCTGCTTGGCATCATGGTGGGTAGCGGGTCGATCATTGCTCTGCTGATCATCGGTGGGAGCGCTGCCGAGGAAGCGATGCGCACCTTCCGCCATATGGGCACGGATACGTTGATTGTCACGTTTCCATCCGAGAGGAGAGATCAGCGGCAAGTGCCGGCTCATTTAGACACCCAGGCAATGCAATCGGCATTGCCGGATATTACCGTGGTCGCGCCGCTCAGCCATACCTCCGGTAGCATCAGCTACGCAGGGAATGAAGTTAATGCCTCCTTAGTTGGTACCACGGGCGGTATGGCGGCGGCTATTGAGTTGCAACTCCAAGAGGGTAGACATTTATCCCGTTTTGATCGGCGAGAAACTTTTGCTGTTGTGGGCGCACGAGTCGCTGAGGAACTAGGGAGCGTTAACAATTAGGCCAGCCATATGACGGCGGATACAAGGTTGAGTAGCGACTGGTAGTTTCTCGCCAGTCGCTCATAGCGTGTTGCCAGCCGCCT
>NZ_BMXO01000027.1:0-2439 GCF_014651795.1 Vreelandella hamiltonii
CAACAGAGCTTCATGGCGAGCCGCAGCATTCTCAAGCTCCATCTCGGCGATGCGCCGATTATCTCCCCGCCCCTGATCAAGGGTAGAGGCCAACTCCGCCTCTGCAGCTTCCAGATCAAACCGCTGTATGATGGCTTGTTGCTCCAGAGCTTCTACCTCCATCCTTGGCACGATGCCTTTCTCCAGCAGTATGCGAATCTCATTCAAGCGCCGTTCGGTATCATTGAGGTTGAGCCGTGATGTCGACAACATTCGTCGCGCCCGTGCCACCTCTTGCCCCTCCTCCCACGCTTGCAATCCGTTGAGTGTGCTCTGCGTCTGCAAGCGCTGGGCCAGCGCCTCTCGCAGTTGGATGTCTAGCTGAGTTGTGTCAAGCCGCAGCAGTGCATCACCCTTCTCCACTCGGCCGCCCTCTGATACCAACAACTCAAGTACATTACCTTCGAAGGGCGAACTCACGGTGCGCAGCTCGGCTGGGGCAATGCGCCCTACTAACCCGATTTGTTGAACCAGCGGTTGCGGTTCCACCGATACCCAGGAGATCTCCTCCTGTAGCATGGGCTGACTGTTATGCTGGACAAACAGCCATACAGCCCCGAGCGCAGCAAGCAATGCGGCTAGCATTAACCAAAGCTTTTTTTGGGAGATCGAGTTAGTCGTCATTGAGGGCAATATTCCAGCTCTGCAAGGTCATACCCAGCCGCAGGTCAAGCTGGGTCTGGGAGTTGAGATAAGCAATCAACACATTTAACCGGGTGTGCTCAGCATTGCGTAGCTCCGTCTCTTGATTCAGCACTTGGAAGTTACTAGAGCGACCTACCGAGAGCTTTTCACGCTCAACTTCCAATGATCTCTGCGAGAGTTCGATGGCGCGCTGGGCTAGCTGATACTGGCGCCACTGCGCCTCCAGGTTGCGCACGGCATCCTCGATATCCCGCACCAGGGTTTGCTCGGTCTCGGTAAGTCGCAATGCCTGATCATAGATGTTGACCCGCGCCTGGACCTCATCCCTACGCAGCCCTGAATTGCTAATAGGAATATCCACCTGCACTCCGGCATAGGCGTCCCAGCGCCGGTCACCAGCGTACTCACTGCTGCCGAAACGGTTTTGTAATTGACTGGCACCACCGACCAGTGAGACGTCCCACAACCGCTGGTTATGAGCTACCGTCCCTTGAATTTCCACCTGTTCCCGTGCAATCAGCTGGCTTAGGTATTCTGGTTGATGGGTCTTAGCGATTTGTCGCGCCTTTTCTGCATCGAGGCTGACCTGTCGTGCTTCCAGCGGATCGATGGCTTGTAGAGGCGTGGAAAGATCCATAGCCATCAAATGCAATAATTCCAGCCGTTGCGACTCAAGCTGGTTTACTGCTTCTTCTATATCAAGCTCGCGTCTCGCTATATCGGCCTGGGTCTGCAAAATATCGAACTCCGCCATCTGCCCAGCGGTTATCAGGGCCTCATTCACCTCGGCTAGTTGCCGTGAGCGTGCTAGCCCCTCTTCTGCGATTCGCACTTGCTCCTGAGCGCGCAGTAGTTCCCGATACGCGAGTACAATTTGGGTCACCACCTGAGAGACCGTTGATTGGAGATCTAACTGGTTCATTTGCTCTCTGAGTCGCGCCAGGCGCAGTGGTGCCGTCGCCACATCTCGGCCAGCATCGCGTAATAACGGTTGGATCACCGCCATGGTGACGCCACTACTATGGCGGCTACCTATCTCGCCACTGCGGTTGAGCGCTTCCGTCCACGAAAGGCTGAAGTTGGTGCCCAGCGGCCCCTCCATAATCACCGTGGGCGAGATTTCGCTGATCTGTTCGTGGTCATCATCTCGCTGAGTGGCGAGATATCGCCCTCGCACATTGAATTGCGGGTCAAACTGCTCCTCCGACACTTCCAGGTCGAGACGCTGTGAAATACGTTGCCAGTAGGCGCTACTGATGGTGCGGTTACCTTGCAATCCCCGAGCCACAGCTTCGGCCAGCGTCAATTCCATTACTTCGCCGACAGACGGCTCATCCACTACTAGTGGATGGGTCATCACCGGCTCTGAAGGCTGTAGGACCTCCTCCATCCACGACCAAGCGGGAGTGCTCAAGAACATCAGCACGGTCATCGTGCCCAGTAGAAGCCGTGAATCAATCGGCACGCAGCGCCTCCACTGGCTGAAGACGAGAAGCCAACGCTGCTGGATAGAGTCCGAAGAAGATACCCGCCAATAGGGCGCCGCCCACGCCCAGCGGCAGTGCCTCTCGTGTCATGTGAAACTCCCAGCCGGAGAAGCGGATGAAGCCATAAGCCACTGCCAACCCCAGCGCCGCACCCAATACGGCTCCTAGGCTTTGTACGAAAAGTTAGCTCGCAGGCAGCGGTCTATGCATGCCACGCATACCATCGCCCTAAAGCTGCTTGCTAACTTATCGTAGCGTGTGGCAATGC
>NZ_BMXO01000028.1:0-1900 GCF_014651795.1 Vreelandella hamiltonii
ACGGTGATGAGGTTGCCCTCGGCCGCTTCGGCGCCGTTGATCACGTCGTCACCCGCCAGGGTGTCGATGGTGATGGTGGCAGTGGCGTCCAGGTTGACGGTGTAGTCACGCTCGGCGTCGGCGCTGTAGGGGTTACCCGCCGCATCTTCGCCGCTCACGGTGGCGCTGATGCTGTCGTTGTCGGCCAGCAGCGATCCGGGCACGTCGATGGCGTAGGTGAGGTCTTCGCCCACCAGACCGGTAAATTCCTGGCCGCCCACGGTCAGGGTGACGGTGTCACCGGCCTTGGCNTCACCCGCCAGGGTGTCGATGGTGATGGTGGCGGTGGCGTCCAGGTTGACGGTGTAGTCACGCTCGGCGTCGGCGCTGTAGGGGTTGCCTGCGGCATCTTCGCCGCTCACAGAGGCGCTGATGCTGTCGTTGGCCGCCAGCAGCGATCCGGGCACGTCGATGGCGTAGACCAGGTTGCCGTTGGCATCGGCGGTCACCAGACCGGTAAATTCTTGGCCGCCCACGGTCAGGGTGACGGTGTCACCGGCCTTGGCGTCGCCGCCCACGGTGCCGGTGACGGTGATGAGGTTGCCCTCGGCCGCTTCGGCGCCGTTGATCACGTCGTCACCCGCCAGGGTGTCGATGGTGATGGTGGCTTCCAAATCGGCATCTGCATCCGCATCAGCGTCTGCGTCGGCATCTGCATCAGCGTCGGCATCCGCATCGGCATCGGCATCGGCATCGGCATCCGCATCGGCGTCTGCATCAGCATCAGCGTCGGCATCTGCATCTGCATCTGCGTCGGCATCTGCATCTGCATCTGCGTCGGCATCTGCATCTGCATCTGCATCTGCATCTGCATCTGCATCAGCGTCGGCGTCTGCATCCGCATCTGCGTCGGCGTCGGCATCCGCATCGGCATCGGCATCGGCGTCAGCGTCCGCATCAGCGTCTGCATCGGCGTCTGCATCGGCATCAGCGTCGGCATCCGCATCCGCATCCGCATCAGCGTCTGCATCGGCATCAGCGTCGGCGTCGGCGTCGGCGTCGGCGTCGGCGTCGGCATCAGCGTCTGCATCGGCGTCGGCATCTGCATCTGCATCTGCATCCGCATCGGCATCTGCGTCGGCGTCTGAGTCAGCATCGGCGTCGGCGTCCGCATCGGCGTCCGCATCGGCATCGGCATCTGCATCCGCATCCGCATCCGCGTCTGCATCAGCATCCGCATCTGCATCAGCATCCGCATCTGCATCGGCATCGGCATCTGTGTCATCAGCAGCAGCGGTAGCGGCGGCGCCACCATCAAATTCTACGAATTCGGCGCCTTCCAGTCCGCCTTCGGTGCTGAAGCTTTGTGGGTCGGTTTCTTCGGCAATACGGGCAACGCGCACGAAGCTGCTGCCGCCACCGCCGCCGCCACCTGCGCCAGCACCGGCCGCTGTGGCATCCAGGATATCGAGGAGGTCACCGTCTTCATCTTCGAGGGCGGCAAGCAGGGCTTCCAAATCATCGTCCAGAGCGCTGGCGTCCGTGGCGACAATGGCATCGACATCCAGTTCAGGGGTGACGGCCACTTCCTGGCCACCCTCGACCACATTGGCGCCGGTACCATCGGCAAAATCCAGCTCTACACGACCATCGGCGGAGGTGACGAGGGTTTCACCTTCCTGGATGACGTCGCCAATACGCAGTTCACGCAGGTTGCCGTCTTCGTCACGCGCCCATGCTTGACCTGAAATCGAGATAACCGTTGCCGTTGCCATGTCTTGTTCTCCACCCACTGCTCGATTAAGGGGTTGCCGATGCTAGGGTGCGTTAACAATTGCTGATGGAGATCGGGCTGATTTAGAATATCAGCATTTTTCGGTGATCTATGCCTCGGCTAATGCTACGTGATGACCAATGGGAG
>NZ_BMXO01000029.1:0-1816 GCF_014651795.1 Vreelandella hamiltonii
AGCCTACTCACTTTCACCAGGACAACCAACGCCTGGCTCACCTAGCCTTCTCCGTCCCCCCATCGCAATCATGTCCGGTACGGGAATATTGACCCGTTTCCCATCGACTACGCCTTTCGGCCTCGCCTTAGGGGCCGACTCACTCTGCTCCGATTAGCGTCGAACAGAAACCCTTGGTCTTCCGGCGAGGGAGTTTTTCACTCCCTTTATCGTTACTCATGTCAGCATTCGCACTCGTGATACCTCCAGCATGCTTCTCAACACACCTTCATCGGCTTACACGACGCTCCTCTACCGCTCATCCGTAAGGATGAACCCGTAGCTTCGGTACCTGGTTTAGCCCCGTTACATCTTCCGCGCAGGCCGACTCGACTAGTGAGCTATTACGCTTTCTTTAAAGGATGGCTGCTTCTAAGCCAACCTCCTAGCTGTCTGAGCCTTCCCACATCGTTTCCCACTTAACCAGGATTTGGGGACCTTAGCTGACGGTCTGGGTTGTTTCCCTTTTCACGACGGACGTTAGCACCCGCCGTGTGTCTCCCACGCTTGCACTCACCGGTATTCGGAGTTTGCCTCGGGTTGGTAAGTCGGGATGACCCCCTAGCCGAAACAGTGCTCTACCCCCGGCGGTGATACGTGAGGTGCTACCTAAATAGCTTTCGAGGAGAACCAGCTATCTCCGAGCTTGATTAGCCTTTCACTCCGATCCACAAGTCATCCAAATCTTTTTCAACAGATCCTGGTTCGGGCCTCCAGTTGATGTTACTCAACCTTCACCCTGCTCATGGATAGATCGCTCGGTTTCGGGTCTATATCCAGCGACTGTGTCGCCCAGTTAAGACTCGGTTTCCCTACGGCTCCCCTATACGGTTAACCTCGCCACTGAATATAAGTCGCTGACCCATTATACAAAAGGTACGCAGTCACAGAACAAGTCTGCTCCTACTGCTTGTACGCACACGGTTTCAGGATCTATTTCACTCCCCTCTCCGGGGTTCTTTTCGCCTTTCCCTCACGGTACTGGTTCACTATCGGTCAGCCAGGAGTATTTAGCCTTGGAGGATGGTCCCCCCGTCTTCAGTCAAGGTTTCTCGTGCCCCGACCTACTCGATTTCACGTGATCAGATTTTCGACTACGGGGCTATCACCCGCTATGGCCAGACTTCCCAATCTGTTCGTCTAATCCGTCACACGCTTAAGGGCTGGTCCCCGTTCGCTCGCCGCTACTAGGGGAATCTCGGTTGATTTCTTTTCCTCAGGGTACTTAGATGTTTCAGTTCCCCTGGTTCGCCTCTTGCGCCTATGTATTCAGCGCAAGATACTCATCTTGTGATGAGTGGGTTTCCCCATTCAGAGATGTCCGGGTCACAGGTCGTTTGCCACCTCACCGAACCTTATCGCAGGCTACCACGTCTTTCATCGCCTCTGGCTGCCTAGGCATCCACCGTGTGCGCTTCATTGCTTGACCCTATAACCCGAAGGAGTCTGGGGTTCGCAATGATAACGATTGCCGGATACGCTTGAGACGTATCACAATACAATTTACGTAGAAACGTGTTCAACACGTTTCTGTCAGCATGATATACATTGTTAAAGAGCGACTGCTATAAGCAGTGATAAACGGATCGTATTTTCACACCTTGAAAGAAAAAGAAAGGTCTTTTCTTCTTTTTAACGTGAAAGAGCGTTTATCACTGCTCATCAACAGCATTCTGATCAGGTAATTCATTGTGAGCGCTTACCGCGAGGGGAAGACATCGTTTAAGGAGGTGATCCAGCCGCAGGTTCCCCTACGGCTACCTTGTTACGACTTCAC
>NZ_BMXO01000030.1:0-1755 GCF_014651795.1 Vreelandella hamiltonii
CGGCGTTCAGGGTGAGTTCGTCGCTGGCTTCCAGCACCACCTTGTGGCCTGCCTTGATGTGCAGCTCTCGGCCACTTTCACTGAGCCAGGCCTGCCCAGCCTTGATATGCAGCGTGCCGTCTATGGTGAGGTGCTGCTGCCCTTCGGTGTGCTCGAAGCGGTTGCCGTGTACCGTGTGATGGTCGTCGTTACCGATCTCGCTGATGCGGTCGTTCTGAACTTTCAAGAAGCTATCGTGGCGGATCTCTTCGGTGCGGTCGTTAAGGGTGAGCAGCTCTAAATCTTTCTGGGCGTGGAGCCAGATCTGCTCTTCGCCCGCTTCGTCTTCGAAGCGCAGTTCGTTGAAGCCTTCCGCCTTGTGGCTCTGGGTGCGGATAACGGTGCGCGTTTTGTGTTCCGGCAGTGGGTAAGGAGCCGTATTGACGGCGTGATAGGTGCGCCCGGTGACCAGCGGTTGATCCGGGTCGCCTTCCAGGAACGAGACGATCACTTCGTGGCCAATGCGGGGAATGGCGATGCTGCCGTATCCGCCCCCGGCCCAGCCCTGGGCGACGCGGACCCAGCAGCTGGCGGTGTCGTTGGGTTCGGCGTAGCGGTCCCAGGGGAACTGCACTTTGACCCGGCCATGTTCGTCGCAGTGGATCTCTTCGCCTTCCGGGCCGACCACGAAGGCCACCTGGGGGCCGTCTACCCGCGGTTTGGGGTTGGCGGTGGCGCGCCAGGGGGCGTCGCCGGGGATGAGGGTGACCTGGTTGTAGTAGCGGGTCATGCCGTTGGCATCGCCCTGAGACTCTCCACCAAGAAGCACGCCATCCTCTTCCAGGGCCTGGGGCTGCTCACCGTAATGCACCACGTCGATGGCTTGCCAGTCGCGGTTCAAGGTGTCGGTGTCGTGGTCGGTGAGAGTGAAGCGAACCCCGGGGGCGAGTTCGGGCAGGTCGCTGTCGGCGCGGGCGGTGAGCGCTTCGCGGCGCAGCTGTTCCAGGCGAATGCGGCTGAAGGGCTTGCCGGAGGCGTCCTGCTTGTAGCGGCCGGGGTAGTCGTAGTGTTCGTAGTCGTCCCGCTGGCCGTGGGCTTCCACGTCGCGGCCCTGATGCTCGTGGAGCTGGGCATAGGCGGGGGTCTTGAAGCTGTAGTCCTTGAGGGTGGCCGAGGCGGTGGCTACCCGAGCGGTGTGGCGCAGCTTGCGCACATGGCGCTGGGGGGCAGTGCCACCGGCACGGCTGTTGTAGGGGCGTTCACCCACGCTGGTCAGCACGCTGGGGTCATCGGCGAAGACCAGGTGATGGCTGTTGTCGTCAAATTCATGGAAGTAGAACAGCCCCTCTTCGGCGGCCAGGCGCTCGATGAAGGCCAGGTCGGTCTCGCGGTACTGCACGCAGTATTCGCGGTTTTCCGGCTCGCGGGTTACGGCAAAGCGCACATCGGTAATACCCCGCTCGTCGCACAGGGTATTAATGATGGTGAGCGGGTCGACCTGCTGGAAGATGCGCGAGTTCTGACGCAGAGAGAGGCGCCACAGGGCGGGGCGCAGCACCAGGGTATAGAAGGTGCGGCGGTGGCCCCGATCGCCCCGGCCAAACGCACTGACGATGCCATGAAGTGTGCGCAGCGGCTGGCCGTCTTGCCACAGGGTGAGGCTCGCCTCGCGGTCGAGTAACTCGGCGGCATCGAGGCTGCCGTCGCGGCTGGCCAGGTTGAGGGCCAGTTCGAAGGGCTGGGAGAGGGCTTCACGGTGGGTGAAGTCGATCACGG
>NZ_BMXO01000031.1:0-1329 GCF_014651795.1 Vreelandella hamiltonii
GAGTGAAATAGATTCTGAAACCATTTACTTACAAGTAGTCAGAGCACGTTAAAGTGTGATGGCGTACATCTTGCAGTATGGGCCGGCGAGTTATGTTAATATGCAAGGTTAAGCAGAAAAAAGCGGAGCCGTAGGGAAACCGAGTCTGAATAGGGCGACTTTAGTATATTGGCATATACCCGAAACCAGGTGATCTATCCATGAGCAGGTTGAAGCTTAGGTAAAACTAAGTGGAGGACCGAACCGTAGTACGCTAAAAAGTGCCCGGATGACTTGTGGATAGCGGTGAAATTCCAATCGAACCTGGAGATAGCTGGTTCTCTTCGAAATAGCTTTAGGGCTAGCGTATAGTATTGTTTAATGGGGGTAGAGCACTGAATGTGGAATGGCGGCATCTAGCTGTACTGACTATAATCAAACTCCGAATACCATTAAAATTAAGCTATGCAGTCGGAACGTGGGTGATAACGTCCACGCTCGCGAGGGAAACAACCCAGATCGTCAGCTAAGGTCCCAAAATTGTGTTAAGTGAGAAAGGTTGTGAGATTTCATAAACAACTAGGAAGTTGGCTTAGAAGCAGCCACCTTTTAAAGAGTGCGTAATTGCTCACTAGTCAAGAGATCTTGCGCCAATAATGTAACGGGACTCAAACACAATACCGAAGCTACGGGCACATTATGTGCGTTAGGAGAGCGTTTTAATTTCGTTGAAGTCAGACCGTGAGGACTGGTGGAGAGATTAAAAGTGAGAATGCCGGCATGAGTAACGATTCGAAGTGAGAATCTTCGACGCCTATTGGGAAAGGTTTCCTGGGCAAGGTTCGTCCACCCAGGGTTAGTCAGGGCCTAAGATGAGGCAGAAATGCATAGTCGATGGACAACAGGTTAATATTCCTGTACTTGGTAAAAGAATGATGGAGTGACGAAAAAGGATAGTTCTACCACTTACTGGATTGTGGGGTAAGCAACAAGAGAGTTATATAGGCAAATCCGTATAGCATAATCTTGAGTTGTGATGCATAGTGAAGACTTCGGTCGAGTAACGAATTGAATGATTTCATGTTTCCAAGAAAAGCTTCTAGTGTTAATTTTTTATCAACCTGTACCGAGAACGAACACACGTTCCCAAGATGAGTATTCTAAGGCGAGCGAGAAAACCAATGTTAAGGAACTCTGCAAAATAACCCCGTAAGTTCGCGAGAAGGGGCGCCTATTTTTAATAGGCCACAGAAAATAGGGGGGGCAACTGTTTAGTAAAAACACAGCACTCTGCTAAGTTGTAAAACGACGTATAGAGGGTGAAGCCTGCCCAGTGCCCAAAGGTTAAAC
>NZ_BMXO01000032.1:0-1239 GCF_014651795.1 Vreelandella hamiltonii
ATGTAGTGGTCAACTAATTCCGGACAGTAATTTAAGGTTTTCCTCAGCCACCACGGGAGGCAGGCCGTCGTTAAACGAGTGAGGGCGCTGCTGGTTGTAGTACCCCATCAGATAGCTACTAACGTCTTTCCTGGCCTCAGGTAGATTTCGATATCCCCATGCCGGTATCCACTCTGATTTCAGGCTCCGGAACAGCCTTTCCATCGGCGAGTTGTCCCAGCAGTTGCCACGTCGGCTCATGCTTTGTTTCATTCGATAGCGCCAAAGTCTTTGGCGGAACTTACGGCTTGCATATTGACTACCCTGATCGGAATGGAACATGACGCGCTTGGGCTGACCACGTTGTTCCCAAGCGTGATCCAGTGCTTTCACAACAAGATCTGCATCCGGGCTGGACGACATGGCCCAGCCAACAACACGACGAGCATAAAGATCCAACACAACGGCCAGATAGCTCCAATGCTGGCCACTCCAGATATAAGTGATGTCACCACACCAGACCTGATTGGGCTGGTCTGGTGTAAATTTGCGACCAAGATGATTCGCAATATCCGGTCGCTCAACAGTCGCCTGCTTGTAGGCATGAGGGCCCGGCTGCTTGCAGATCAACCCCATTTCGCTCATCAAACGCCGAACCTTGAAACGGCCGATGGTGACGCCTTCTTCGCTGAGCAGCCCCTTGATTGAGCGGCTGCCCGCTGAGCGGCGACTCTTTTTGAAAAGGCGGCTTACCTGAGCTTTTAAGGCCAGACGCTCAACATCCACACGGTGCCGCCGCTGGCGGTACTCGTAGTAACTGGAGCGGCTAATATCAAACGCGTTACAGACCATTTCAACAGGCATTTGCTCACTCAACTGGTCTATCAGCGCGTACGATTCATGTCGTCCGACATCAAGAGAGCGGTAGCCTTTTTTAGTATCTCTTTCTCCATCTCAAGCCGTTTGCAACGGGCTTCCAGTTCCTGAATCCGGCGCTGCTCGGAGGTTAAGGCTTTGCCCTTTGGGGTGATGCCCTCACGTTCATCTTTCAGCTGTTGTACCCAGCGTCGTAGAGCTGTCTCACCCACACCGAGCGACCGGCATGCTTCGAGAGTGGTGTAGCCTTGATCCAACACCAGGCAGGCTGCTTCCTGCTTGAATTCAGGAGAAAAAGTACGTCGTTTCTTGGTCATCAGACACCTCGCTTCTGGTGGCAATATTACCACCTACGTTGGTGCCCGGTTTTATTGAACCACTACA
>NZ_BMXO01000033.1:0-1217 GCF_014651795.1 Vreelandella hamiltonii
AACCCTGATCCAGCCATGCCGCGTGTGTGAAGAAGGCCCTCGGGTTGTAAAGCACTTTCAGTGAGGAAGAACGCCTGGTGGTTAATACCCATCAGGAAAGACATCACTCACAGAAGAAGCACCGGCTAACTCCGTGCCAGCAGCCGCGGTAATACGGAGGGTGCGAGCGTTAATCGGAATTACTGGGCGTAAAGCGCGCGTAGGTGGCTTGATAAGCCGGTTGTGAAAGCCCCGGGCTCAACCTGGGAACGGCATCCGGAACTGTCAAGCTAGAGTGCAGGAGAGGAAGGTAGAATTCCCGGTGTAGCGGTGAAATGCGTAGAGATCGGGAGGAATACCAGTGGCGAAGGCGGCCTTCTGGACTGACACTGACACTGAGGTGCGAAAGCGTGGGTAGCAAACAGGATTAGATACCCTGGTAGTCCACGCCGTAAACGATGTCGACCAGCCGTTGGGTGCCTAGCGCACTTTGTGGCGAAGTTAACGCGATAAGTCGACCGCCTGGGGAGTACGGCCGCAAGGTTAAAACTCAAATGAATTGACGGGGGCCCGCACAAGCGGTGGAGCATGTGGTTTAATTCGATGCAACGCGAAGAACCTTACCTACTCTTGACATCCTGCGAACTTGTGAGAGATCACTTGGTGCCTTCGGGAACGCAGAGACAGGTGCTGCATGGCTGTCGTCAGCTCGTGTTGTGAAATGTTGGGTTAAGTCCCGTAACGAGCGCAACCCTTGTCCTTATTTGCCAGCGCGTAATGGCGGGAACTCTAAGGAGACTGCCNCAGCGCGTAATGGCGGGAACTCTAAGGAGACTGCCGGTGACAAACCGGAGGAAGGTGGGGACGACGTCAAGTCATCATGGCCCTTACGAGTAGGGCTACACACGTGCTACAATGGTCGGTACAAAGGGTTGCCAACTCGCGAGAGTGAGCCAATCCCGAAAAGCCGATCTCAGTCCGGATCGGAGTCTGCAACTCGACTCCGTGAAGTCGGAATCGCTAGTAATCGTGGATCAGAATGCCACGGTGAATACGTTCCCGGGCCTTGTACACACCGCCCGTCACACCATGGGAGTGGACTGCACCAGAAGTGGTTAGCCTAACGCAAGAGGGCGATCACCACGGTGTGGTTCATGACTGGGGTGAAGTCGTAACAAGGTAGCCGTAGGGGAACCTGCGGCTGGATCACCTCCTTAAACGATGTCTTCCCCTCGCGG
>NZ_BMXO01000034.1:0-921 GCF_014651795.1 Vreelandella hamiltonii
CTAGGCTTTGTACGAAAAGTTAGCTCGCAGGCAGCGGTCTATGCATGCCACGCATACCATCGCCCTAAAGCTGCTTGCTAACTTATCGTAGCGTGTGGCAATGCGGCGTAGCTCCTTTAGCCAGCTAAAACAGCGTTCTACCGCATTTCGTTGTCGATATTTAGGCTTATCAAACCGTCTAGGTAGACCTGGCCGCCTTCTTCGATACATGTTGCGTTGAGCTATGACCGGCTTCATCCCGTGCCTATCGCAATAACGACGCAGCTCATCGCTGTCATAGCCTTTATCAGCCACCATATAGCGACTACGTTTGCGCGGGCGCCCTACGTTACCAGGCAGATAAACGCTCTCTAATGTCGAAATAAAGTGCCGAGAGTCTGCCTCTTGGCCGGGAGACAGCGTGAATGCCAGAGGCCAACCATGACGATCGCAAACCAAATGAATTTTGGTGGTTAACCCCCCGCGACTGCGGCCAAGGGCATGATCTAGCGGTTCTTCAGAGCCCCTTTTTTGCCGCCTCCTGCGGCAGCACGGGTGGCACGAACCGATGTTGAATCAATCATCCACGTATCCAAATCCATCAAGCCGTCTTCACGTAACTTGAGCTGTAAGCGAGAAAGAATGGCCTCAAACGTGCCGTCATCTCGCCATTTGCGAAAGCGTTCATAAGCGGTAGACCAAGGACCGTAGCGCTCAGGCAGATCACGCCATTTAGCACCAGAGCACAGCACCCAGAAAATACCGTTGAGAACTTGCCGGTCATCTCGCCTAGGCCTCCCCATGAGTTGAGGTGGCGATACAATGTCTTCAATCTGTGCCCAGCCGTTATCAGAGACTTCATAACGTTCGACCATGACGGTTCTCCTATGCAGCTATCGCATAGGCAAATTTAGCAGATATGACTTTTCGTACAAAACCTAG
>NZ_BMXO01000035.1:0-837 GCF_014651795.1 Vreelandella hamiltonii
CTAGGGAGCGTTAACAATTAGGCCAGCCATATGACGGCGGATACAAGGTTGAGTAGCGACTGGTAGTTTCTCGCCAGTCGCTCATAGCGTGTTGCCAGCCGCCTGAACTGCTTGATTTTCTGGAAGAACCTTTCTACCAGGTTGCGATCCTTGTAACAGTGCCAATCTATCTCGGGGCATTCCAAGCGATTCTTTCTCGGCGGAATCACCGGCTCGGCGCCCACCGCTCGAATGATGTCCCTCAAAGCGGTGGAATCATACCCCTTGTCGCCAAGCACCGCCGCTGGAGAAAAGCCCGCCAGTAACGCTGGGGCGGCTCCGTACTCAGACGCTTGGCCCGGTGTGAGGATTAGCCGTACCGGGTTGCCGAGGGCATCGACCGCCGCGTGGATCTTGGTGCTCAATCCCCCACGCGATTTCCCCATGGCTTCGGTGCTCTGAGCCGTTTTTTTGCCGCCCCATGCTGATGAACTTTGACGATACTGCCATCTATCATCAGCTGCTCCATGTCGGGATCATCGGCTAATGTGTCGATAACCTGCTGCCAGACCCCCTTCTTAGACCACCGGTTATAGCGCATGTAGACAGTGTGCCAGCGACCGAAGGCGTCGGGCAGATCACGCCAGGGAGCGCCTGTCCGGGCGATCCACAGGACGGCTTCCACGAACAAGCGATTGTCCTTGGCCGTCACCCCGCGATCTGAAGCTTTGCCGGGGAGCATGTGCTCGATGCGCTCCCATTGGTCATCACGTAGCATTAGCCGAGGCATAGATCACCGAAAAATGCTGATATTCTAAATCAGCCCGATCTCCATCAGCAATTGTTAACGCACCCTAG
>NZ_BMXO01000036.1:0-764 GCF_014651795.1 Vreelandella hamiltonii
TTGCCGCGCACCACGGCACCGATGGTGGTGCCTTCGGGAAGCTCGATCTCATCGATGGTGCGGCCCACCACCTTGGAAGACTGCTTGTCGCCGTGGGCAATCGCCTCGATGGCTTCCGCCGCACCCCGGCGCAGGGAGTGCACGTTGACGATATCGCCCCGGCGCACGTGGGTCAGCAGGCTGCCGATGGTGGCCTGCTGCGGTGAAATGGCGATATCGATATCGCCACCCTGGACCAGGTCCACGTAGGCGGCGTTGTTGATCAGCGTGAGCACCTTCTTGGCCCCCAGCCGCTTGGCCAGCAGCGACGACATGATGTTCACCTCGTCGTCGTTGGTCAGGGCACAGAAGATGTCGCAATCCTCGATGTTCTCTTCTTCCAGCAGGCGCTTGCTGGTGGCGCTGCCGTGCAGCACCACGGTGCGGTCCAGCCGCTCCGAGAGCGTGGTGCAGCGCTCCAGGCTGTGCTCGATGATCTTGACCTGATGGCTATGCTCCAGATGCTCCGCCAGGCGTTCGCCGATGTTGCCACCCCCGGCAATCACCACCCGGCGGAAGTCGCGCTCCACCTTGCGCAGCTCGCTCATCACCGCGCGGATATCCCGCCGCGCCGCCAGGAAGAACACTTCGTCGTCGGCTTCGATGACCGTGTCGCCCTGGGGGATGATCGGCCGATTGCGCCGGTAGATGGCGGCGACGCGGGTTTCCACGTTGGGCATGTGCTTGCCCAGGAAGGCGAGGTTCTGGCCCACCAGCGGGCCGCC
>NZ_BMXO01000037.1:0-728 GCF_014651795.1 Vreelandella hamiltonii
ATCCGGATCGAGGACAGTGTGTGGTGGGTAGTTTGACTGGGGCGGTCTCCTCCCAAAGCGTAACGGAGGAGCACGAAGGTACCCTCAGCACGGTCGGACATCGTGCAATGAGTGCAAGAGCATAAGGGTGCTTGACTGCGAGACAGACACGTCGAGCAGGTGCGAAAGCAGGTTCTAGTGATCCGGTGGTTCTGTATGGAAGGGCCATCGCTCAACGGATAAAAGGTACTCCGGGGATAACAGGCTGATACCGCCCAAGAGTTCACATCGACGGCGGTGTTTGGCACCTCGATGTCGGCTCATCACATCCTGGGGCTGAAGTCGGTCCCAAGGGTATGGCTGTTCGCCATTTAAAGTGGTACGCGAGCTGGGTTTAGAACGTCGTGAGACAGTTCGGTCCCTATCTGCCGTGGGCGTTGGATGTTTGAGAAGAGCTGCTCCTAGTACGAGAGGACCGGAGTGGACGACCCTCTGGTGTTCCGGTTGTCACGCCAGTGGCATTGCCGGGTAGCTATGGTCGGACGGGATAACCGCTGAAAGCATCTAAGCGGGAAGCCCCCTTCAAGATGAGACATCCCTGAGGCCTAGAGCCTCCTGAAGGGCCCAGCGAGACCAGCTGGTTGATAGGCACGGTGTGGAAGCGCTGCAAGGCGTTGAGCTAACGTGTACTAATGGCCCGTGAGGCTTGACCCTATAACACCCAAGGGGTCTGGTCGTGATGATAACGA
>NZ_BMXO01000038.1:0-712 GCF_014651795.1 Vreelandella hamiltonii
CCATTGGTCATCACGTAGCATTAGCCGAGGCATAGATCACCGAAAAATGCTGATATTCTAAATCAGCCCGATCTCCATCAGCAATTGTTAACGCACCCTAGGAGCGCCTGGGCGCTCGCTGCAAATCGGTGACCATATCCGCATTGAGCATTATCTGTTCGAAGTGATCGGTATCGCTGAGCCTTGGGTTGCTAACCCGCTGATTCCCATCTCCGCGGATGATGCTGTATTGGTGCCTCTGGAGGGGATGCGGCGACTGCATCCTACTCCTCAGATCAACGCTATCATCGTCCGCAGTGGGGATACCGAGTTGACTGAGCTAGCCCAGGCGATACGTGACTACATGCAGGGGTTGTGGCAGAGAGAAGTGAGTGTGCAGGTCCCCCGACAGCTTCTTGATGGCTTGAAGCGGCAGGCCAATACCTTCGCTTATCTGCTGGCAGGATTGGGCGGCATCTCGCTGTTGGTGGGCGGGGTGGGGGTGATGAATGTGATGCTGATGAGCGTGGCTGAGCGTAAGCGTGAGATTGGCATTCGCATGGCGCTGGGTGCGCGGCGACGGGACATCCGCCGCTTGTTTCTGCTCGAAGCGGTCAACCTCTCGCTGCTAGGTTTTGTACGAAAAGTCATATCTGCTAAATTTGCCTATGCGATAGCTGCATAGGAGAACCGTCATGGTCGAACGTTATGAAGTCTCTGATAACGGCTGGGC
>NZ_BMXO01000039.1:0-608 GCF_014651795.1 Vreelandella hamiltonii
ATAGTTATTTATCGCATGATGAGTAATAGAAAGGAGCTTCACAGCTTCACTTAAAAATGGGGGTGCGGAACATTAGTTAGTTGGTAGGGTAATGGCCTACCAAGACGATGATGTTTAGCCGGGCCGAGAGGCTGTACGGCCACACTGGGACTGAGATACGGCCCAGACTCCTACGGGAGGCAGCAGTAAGGAATTTTCCACAATGAGCGAAAGCTTGATGGAGCGACACAGCGTGCAGGATGAAGTTCTTCGGAATGTAAACTGCTGTTATAAGGGAAGAAAAAATAGAATAGGAAATGATTTTATCTTGACGGTACCTTATTAGAAAGCGACGGCAAACTATGTGCCAGCAGCCGCGGTAATACATAGGTCGCAAGCGTTATCCGGAATTATTGGGCGTAAAGCGTCCGTAGGTTTTTTGCTAAGTCTGGAGTTAAATGCTGAAGCTCAACTTCAGTCCGCTTTGGATACTGGCAAAATAGAATTATAAAGAGGTTAGCGGAATTCCTAGTGAAGCGGTGGAATGCGTAGATATTAGGAAGAACACCAATAGGCGAAGGCAGCTAACTGGTTATATATTGACACTAAGGGACGAAAGCGTGGGGAGC
>NZ_BMXO01000040.1:0-540 GCF_014651795.1 Vreelandella hamiltonii
TTCGTTGAGGTAGTTCCAAACAAAATTCACGCTGCGGGCCATGCGGTTAAGCTCGGCGGCGTGTTTGTCCTTCACTCGAACCTTGAGGGTCTTGGTCTGCTTCATAGGCTGTAGTATAGTTGGCCTATGGAGACCAAACAAGACTTACGCACCGGTAGACACTGTGTTTTTATGATTCATGCTCACTTGGTCTTTGTGACCAAATACCGGGGCAGAATCTTCAACACTGAGCACCTCGACTCCCTTGAAACGCTATTTCGACGGGTCTGCGCGGATTTTGAAAGCGAGCTAGTTGAGTTCAATGGTGAGACAGATCACGTTCACCTGTTGGTTAACTACCCGCCAAAAGTGGCGTTATCCAAACTGGTGAACAGCTTGAAAGGCGTATCAAGCAGGAGATTGAAGCGGCTGCACCCCGAACTGGTGAAGCCTGCGTACCTGAAAAATGCGCTATGGAGTCCAAGCTACTTTGCGGGAAGTGTCGGAGGCGCCCCCCTGAGCATGGTCAAGCAGTATATTGAGCAACAATCGAGGCCGGAC
>NZ_BMXO01000041.1:0-503 GCF_014651795.1 Vreelandella hamiltonii
TGCACATGGGCACTCATACCAAGACGAATGTAACGCTGTTTCTCCGATGTCAGAGGAGGAATGCTTACAGTGAGTGGGTAACTGGCGCCGCTGTTGTTGCTTTGTGACTCCATGCGCTGTACGCCGATGGATGAGAGAACCCCCTCCAGCTCAATGCCTGCGAATGCATCGCCGGTGACTGTCACCGCCTGGCCTGGTTCAAGCATATTGATGTCCACCTCTTCGGCCCGAGCGGCAATATGTATCCGCTCAGTGCTCGCCAAAGTAAACAGCGGCTGCCCCTGGCTGACACGGGTGCCATTCTGTACCGGCTCACTCTCCACCTCACCACTCTGGCTGAGTGGCGGCATCACAACACCGGAAAAGGGAGCCCGCAGAGTGCGCCCCTCGCGCTGTACCAACAGAGCTTCATGGCGAGCCGCAGCATTCTCAAGCTCCATCTCGGCGATGCGCCGATTATCTCCCCGCCCCTGATCAAGGGTAGAGGCCAACTCCGCCTCTGC